>SCSF01000159.1 GCA_004298435.1 Beijerinckiaceae bacterium | reverse complement strand
CTCATCCTGTGGCCTGTGGCTTTAAGCTACATCCTCAGCTTCGTTTACATCGGCATCTACTGGAACAATCACCACCACATGATGCACGCCACCGAGCGTATCAACGGGCGCGTGTTGTGGGCCAATTTGTTCCTCTTGTTCTGGATAACCCTGATCCCGTTCACGACAGCATGGATCAGCGAAAACAGGTTCGCGTCCATCACTGTCACCGTCTACGGCTTCGTTCTTTTGATGGCGTCGTTCGCCTTCCTTCTGTTGCAGCGTGAAATCCTGCTGTGCAACGGACCTCAATCGAGGGTGGCGCGCGCGCTCGGCCGCGACGCCAAGGGCAAGCTGTCTTCGGTTTTATATATCATTGCTTTGGTAGTGGCGGCGTGGCTGCCATGGCTTTCCTGCATTTTGTACGCCGCCGTTGCGGTGATCTGGCTCGTGCCGGACCGCCGATTTGAAAAGGTCATTTCGGAGTGAGCAGGAGAATGCGCTCTTTCCTTGCTTGCGAAGAGAGGAGCAGCCGACGCACACGACGGAGGCATCAACACGCTGAATTGGCCCGCGTCATGGGCGGACTTGATCCGCGCACGACAATTGGCGGAAGAGGTGGGATTCGAACCCACGGTGGACTTGCGCCCACGGCGGTTTTCAAGACCGCTGCCTTAAACCACTCGGCCACCCTTCCAATCGTGCAGTCCATATAGTCAAGTTTCGAATCAGAGGCTATCGCGTTTTCGAACGGGCCAGCCTCCGGCCTGCGGCAGAAAGCTGGCGCCAAAACGATTTGATTGCGCCGCTGCGCCGCTTCTTAACATCTCGACAACCATATTTCCGGTTCTGCCCGAAGCTTGCGCAATTTATCGCAGCGTGGACGTAGAAACCGTTGCTGTTGCAGTTGCTACATACAAATCAATACTTTCAAAAAGTTCCATCTCGTCCGGTCAAAAATTCGAAGCCAATTTCATACAAAGAGTTGATGCGCCGGAGCTTCGATCCGGGAGGAGGAACGGCCCAAAACCTCAACTTCGCCATATTCAAATCCTTTACCTAGATCACCGCGTTTACATCGTTTGATGAAGCGAGGAGAGAAGCAAAGCTTCGAGTCGGGGGATTCGTTGCAGGGCTGCAACAGGGGCTGCGAATAAAAACCTTTTGTTCGTATTTTTGTGCCCATGGATATTGCTCTGAACAAGGACGGAATTACCTGCATTCAGGCTCGGACTCCTCAACAGAGGGAAGTGAAAATAATGCTGCGCAAGATACTCATGTCGACGGTGATCTTCTTTGGCGCGGTGGGGGCTGCATGGGCGGCTGACCTGCCGAATCGCAAGGAAGCGCCGGCTTACATCCCGCCGCCGCCGCCGCCGGTCTTCACCTGGACCGGTCTCTATGTCGGTGGCCAGGTTGGCTATCAGTGGGGTCGCTCCACAGCCAACAATGGCCTCAACTACGAGAGCATCAGCCCGAGCGGCGTCGTCGGCGGCGCTCACGTTGGCTACAACTACCAGGTCGCCCAGTTCGTCTTCGGTCTCGAGGGCGATGTGAACGGCTCGAGCTACCACGGCTCGACGTTCGATTACTCGACTCGCGAAGACATCAACGGATCGATTCGTGGCCGCGTTGGCGTGGCCTGGGATCGCGCCTTGATCTATGGCACAGGCGGTGTCGCCTTCGCCAACTTCAAGAACAGCTACAGCATGCCCGGCTTCGTTGACACCCTCAACACCGGTCGCGTGGGCTGGACCGTCGGCGGCGGCATCGAATACGCCATAGACAACAACTGGTCGATCCGCGCCGAATACCGCTACACGGATTACGGTCACTTCAACCAGTTCTCGCCTGTCGTGGCTGGCAACGTGTCCCGCCATGAGACCGACAACAGGGTCCAGGTCGGCTTCAGCTACAAGTTCGACATGTTCGGTCCGACTCCCGTCGTCGCAAAATACTGAGCGCCTGGCGTTCAGTTCGAACATGCCAATAAAGCCCGGCCTTAATGGCCGGGCTTTTTTTGTGCAATCTGCCTCTATTGCCACGTTTCTTCACGCGGAACCGGACGCCGCTTCGCTCGAAACTTGCCTAATGCTGCCGGGCATGGCAATCGCATCCGATGACCCAAAGACCGGCGGACAACACCGCCAACGCCCCTAAAATCTCCTTTGTCTCGCTCGGCTGCCCCAAGGCTCTGGTCGACAGCGAGCATATCATCACGCGCCTGCGCGCGGAGGGCTATGAACTCGTCAAGAGCCATGCCGGCGCCGACGCAGTGATCGTCAACACCTGCGGCTTTCTCGACAGCGCCAAGGCCGAATCGCTCGCCGCCATCGGCGCCGCGCTTGAGGAAAACGGCAAGGTCATCGTCACAGGCTGCATGGGCGCCGAAGCCCAGACGATTCGGGCCGCTCATCCGAACGTTCTTTCAATCAGCGGGCCGCAAGCCTTCGAAACGGTCATGGACGCCGTGCATGAAGCCATCGCGCCGGCGCATGATCCTTTTTTCGATCTCCTGCCGGCGCAGGGCATCAAACTCACGCCGCGCCACTATGCCTATCTCAAGATCTCGGAAGGTTGCAGCAATCGCTGCTCGTTCTGCATCATTCCGCATCTGCGCGGCGACCTCGTTTCGCGCCCGGCCGGCGACATTCTGCGGGAAGCGGAAAAGCTTGTCGGCGCTGGCGTCAAGGAACTGCTGATCATCTCGCAGGATACGGGCGCCTATGGCCGCGACATCTCCTACGCCGAAAGCCGGTTCGCCGACCGCACCGTCCGCGCCAAATTCATCGATCTCATGCGCGAACTCGGCGAACTCGGGATCTGGGTGCGCCTGCATTATGTCTATCCCTATCCGCACATCGACGAAGTCATTGAGCTGATGGTGGAGGGCAAAATCCTGCCCTATCTGGATATCCCCTTTCAGCATGCGAGCCCGAAAGTGCTGCGCGCCATGCGGCGGCCGGGCGATCAGGTAAAGACACTCGAACGAATCAAAAGCTGGCGCTCGCTCTGCCCCGATCTGACTTTGCGCTCGACGTTCATCGTCGGCTTTCCCGGCGAAGCCGAAGATGATTTCGCAATGCTACTCGACTGGCTTGGCGAGGCGCGCCTCGATCACGTCGGCGCTTTCAAATACGAACCCGTCGAAGGCGCTGCTGCGAACGATCTCGGCCTGCCTTCTGTCCCACCCGACGTTCAGGAGTCACGCTACCGCCGTTTCATGGAGCGTCAGCGCGCTATCAGCACGCAACGGCTGAAACAGAAAGTCGGCCGGCATATGCAGGTCATCATCGACCGCGCCGGTTCGCGCCAGGCGGAAGGCCGCAGCAAGGCGGACGCGCCGGAGATCGACGGAAAGGTGCGCGTGACGTCTCATCGTCCGTTGCGCGTGGGCGAAATCGTCAGCGTGAAGATCGACTCGGCCGACGCCTATGATCTTTCCGGGACGGCTGTGTGAGCATTGCCGTCATCGCGGGGCGCGACTCACTTTGGCGTCGGGCCGGGCTGGCCGCCCGGCATGCCCTTCGGTTTGATCACCGGCATGTTCGTCGTGCCCTTGGCCGGCGGGGCTTTCGTCATATTGGGATCGACGTCGCCTTTGGGCGTGATCACGCCATTCTTTGTGGAACCTTTCACAGCAGGCGAAGTCGGCGCGGGGCTGGCGTGGTTTTCGGGAGTCGTGGATTCCGCCCCGGTTCCGTTTCCCGTCCCACCCTGCGCGAAGGCAGCGCCGGCATAGGCCGCCATCAGAAGCGCCGCGACAGCGGAAAACCCATGGCGGCGGAATCGGATTTCTGAAACTCTGAAAAACAGTCCCGGCATGGCATTACGTCCTCACTCATTCTCAATGAGGCGAATGCTTTCCCTTCCGCGGTCGTTCCACACGCGCACATTACCGGCGCGGGACAATCAGGCAGCGTCGTTCGGTTCGCGCCGTTCGAGTTTCCCCTGTTCCTCATCCAACGCGACGTTTGTCAGCTTCTCTTCCCATTTCTTTTCCTGATGCCGCATGACCAGCCAAAAGACAAAAAGGCCGAGCACCAGTCCAACGAGAGCGATGATCCCCAGGGGGCCGCTGAAGCGCGTCATCGCATCGCCGAAGAGATAGGCGCCTATGCCAAACACGAGAGCCCAGACCACCGCGCCGGAAGCGTTGAAGATCAGAAAAGAGCGCCAATCATATTTATTCAGGCCCGCCAGAAACGCGGCGAAGACCCTCAAAATCGCGATGAAGCGTCCGAAGAAAACAATCTTGCCGCCATGCCGCTCAAACAGATATTCCCCCAGAATGAGCCGGTTGGGCGTAAGGCCTATGTACTGGCCCCAGCGCGGCAGCAGTTGCGCGCCCACGCGCCGGCCAATCCAGTAGCCGAAATTATCACCGATAATGGCACCCGTGATCGCAGCGGCAATCACATAAGCAATTGAAAGATGGCCGGTCGCGCCGGCATAAGCGGAAGCAAGGACCAGCGCGGTTTCACCCGGCAGCGGCAGGCCCGTGCTTTCGAGCATGACGATCAGGAAGACCGCCCAATAGCCATGCTGAACGACCAGCGGCTGAATATCTATCGGAAACAAAACGCCTCGCTCTCACGCCCGCGGCTGCCCAGAATCACGATGCGTTCTGGTGAACGCTTTGCACTTTACCGTGATCCGCCCATCAAGCAGAAAACGGCACTCCTTAAAAGCGTTTCGATTTTTTACGGGGTTCGTCGATCGGGATAGCGATCGAGACGGGTAAAGGTTTCATGCCGCAAGCGCGAGTCCTCAACCGCATCTGTATTTTTAATACACAACCATAACCATTTGATACACCACATATAAGACATTCCGGCAACGTCAGCAGCAGAAGCACTCATCGCCATATTATACATCATAATTACGATATTATTTTTATATTCGCATTTGATATGGGAATGAGTTATATAGACGGCATCAATTCGAATTTAGACGCCGGCAATAACCCGAGTTCCGGTAAAGCACTCAGCAAGAACCCCATACCGGCGCTTTCAAGGCAAAACTTCTATGACCGCGCATGATGTTACGCTTTTCGGCGACCAGATCGCCGCCACACGGCTCTCAGCCAAATTCGCGGCTGTCGATGCGCCGAAGATGATGCGCCTCGCGATCGAGGATCTGTTTCCCGGACGGATCGCGCTTGTTTCGAGCTTCGGGGCCGATTCGGCTGTCTTGCTCCACATGGTCTCGCAGATTGATAAAGCGCTCCCGATTGTCTTCGTGGACACGCTGCAACTCTTCCCCGAGACGCTCGCCTATCGCGACACTCTGGTTGGCCGCCTGGGCCTGACGAACGTCATAACCACAAAGCCAGAGCCGAAAGCTCTCGCTGCGGAAGATCCTGAGAATTTTCTCTGGGCCAAAGATCCCGACCGCTGCTGCGAACTGCGCAAGGTCGCGCCCTTGGCCAAGGCGCTAAAAGGCTATGAAGCGTGGATCACCGGACGCAAGCGCTTCCAGGCGTTGACGCGCTCATCCCTGCCGCTCTTCGAGGCTGAGGGGGAGCGCGTCAAAATCAATCCCCTTGCGGGTTGGACGCAAGACCGAATCGACGCCTATTTCGAGCAGCATGATCTGCCGAAGCATGAACTGCTCAAAAAAAATTATCTCTCGATCGGCTGCATTCCCTGCACCTCACCCGTAAAGCCGGGCGAAGATCCGCGCGCCGGACGCTGGCGTGGAAAACGTAAGACTGAGTGCGGCATCCACGGCCAGACTCTCGACGCCGGCTCGGACATCTGACGCCGCCTCGGCGTTCTCCGCAGAAAACATCTGTACAGAGCCTCAAAAAGAAAGCGGGACCCGTTCGGATCCCGCTCAAATCGAAAAAGCCTTTCGGCGACTCATTTCATCTCATCCGAGTTGCCCGATTTCCAATGACGGCAACGCGCCCGGCAGGTTGCAAAGGGACCACTGCCGCACCGAAGCGCCGCGGATCGATTCGAGACGCGTTTCAAGAAGAACCCGCAAGCCACAGAGAAGAGGCTGGTCAGCTTTGACCATCGCGAGCTTGATTACGCGGCAATCGTCCAAATGGGCGGTTTCACCAAACTCATGCACGAGCCTGGCGACGAGCGCGCCCGTCGTCGTGCCGTGACTCTCCGCCTCGATCCGTACGCGCCGCGCGAAATCAAAGCCCAACGAAGCCACTGCGGCTTGCGCGACCTTTTCATTCGAACAGGTGTGGACGATCTCATCAATCGACACGGCAATCTCCTTTCACTGGCAGGATCCGCGAGACAGTTTCCCAGCCGGTACTCTCAAGTCCTACATCGCGATGCCGGCATTCTGATGACGACAAGACGAATGTTTGATGTCGGCTACAGCGTGCCCGATATTTTGTTTCCAACGCGATGCGCATTCATCGAATCGTAACATTTCGAATCGCAACGCCCGCGATCTCGCCATCGGAATTGCATGCGCAAATCCAGCGGCATCGCGACGACGATTCATACCAGTCGTTTCGCAGCATTTAGATCAATAGCGCGCTGCCCTGACAGGCAGCCGTTTCGTGTGGATGGCAGGCTCTCATTGCCGACGGTTGTTCCGCCCCCAGTGCGACCCATTCAGAAAATCGCCGCATGCCTAGGAATGGTCGTGGCGATGCCCTCAATACATACGCGAAGGCACCGCCGCGACATCGGGGACGATCCTGCGGCCGTTGAGACATTGCGCGACTACAGACGCACTACGCATTTGTGTCACAAACAACCGTTCTGCCGCGCGTTTGCTGCGCCGCAGTCATCGCCCCGTATGCAGATTTCAGATTTTTAACTTAGGATAAACTGGAAACGATCCGAATCCGGGTTGGTTCCCCATCATCGCAGTTTATTTGCCAGCCGCTTCGGTTCGATTTGGGAGCAAATATAAGCGGTAAGCGAAAGATGGAAAAATGATCGATTTGTAAGGAAATTATCTCGCATGAATGAAACGCAGCTTCGCAGCGCGCTCATAGAAAATTGTCTCACCCTTGAACGGCTGGGCGTGAATCAGGGCATGGCCGGCAATCTCTCAGTGCGTTGCGGCAAAACCTTGCTGATTACGCCGAGCGGCGTGCCTTACGATCAATTGACGCCGAAGATGATCGCGAAAATGCCCATCCACGGTGACTATGGCGCATGGAAAGGGCCGCTGCCGCCCTCAAGCGAATGGCGCATTCATCTCGATATTCTGCGGGCCAAGCCAGAGGTCGGGGCCGTCATTCATACGCACGCATTGCACGCAACGACGCTCTCGTTGCTGCACAAGCCCATTCCTGCTGTGCATTATATGATCGCGGCCTTCGGCGGCCCGACAATCCGTTGCACCAAATATGCGCCCTTCGGCACAAAGGAACTTTCCGATGTCGCCATCGAGGGTCTTATCGACCGGCAAGGCGTACTGCTTGGCCAGCATGGCATGATCGTCACGGGCGCCAGTCTCGGAGAAGCGCTCTGGCGCGCGGTGGAACTCGAAACGCTTGCGAAAATGTACCTGCTTGCTCTCAGCGTCGGGCAGCCTTTTGTTCTGCCGGACGATGAGATCGCGCGCACCGTCGAAAAATTCAAAAACTACGGCTATCAGCCGGAGAAGCTTGCCGCGATGACCACCAAAAAGGCGCGCGCGGCGAGAAATCAGGCGAAGAAATGAGAGGCGGAGTCGTTTGTCCCCTCTCCCCATAAGCGAAGCGGTGGGGAGAGGGTTAGGGTGAGGGGCAAGGGGATTGGCCACTCCAGATCTCGGCAAGCTGGAAGCAACTCACTCAGCCCCTCACCTTACCTCTCCCCGCGAGCGGGGCTATCGGATTCACACTTCTCAGTCGAGGAAGAATATCCTCATAAAAACAAATATTTATATGTTTTACCCGCGGTGCCTGCGGAGAGGATGCTGAGGGATGTGAGTGTCTGTAATTGCTCAATTTTTTCCGGCCATGCTTGCCTGAGGATCGAGATGTGTGAATGTCGTAGGCGAGCGGGGAGAGGGGCGGCAACAGCCTTGCCGAGTGATCATATTCCCGCGCGGACTTGATCCGCGCATCCAGGAACGGGCAAACGAGCCGGTCTTTAGCGTCTGGATGCGCGGATCAAGTCCGCGCATGGCGTACCATTGGCATTTACCAAACACCCGTGTTGGGCATGGACGCCCAGGGCTCCTGCGCCGGCTTCGCTTCGCCATTCTGCAACAGTTCGATCGAAATGTTGTCGGGTGAGCGAATGAATGCCATATGCCCGTCACGCGGTGGCCGGTTGATAGTCACGCCGGCCTTCATCAGCCGCTCGCAAACCGCGTAAATATCGTCCACGCCATAGGCGAGATGGCCGAAATTGCGCCCGCCCGCATAGGTTTCGGGGTCCCAGTTATAGGTGAGTTCGATCATCGGAGCGCTGGTTGCCTCCGCCTGCCCTGCATCGCCGGGCGCGGCGAGAAAAACCAGGGTGAAGCGGCCACTCTGATTTTCCATGCGGCGGACTTCGACGAGGCCCAGTTTACGGCAATAGAAATCGAGCGATTGATCGAGATTCGAAACCCGGACCATCGTATGCAGATACTTCAATGCCATCCCCTTTTACGGTTTTGTCTGCCCTTGTGACTTGCTGGAGATTCAGACCTCACCACTCGTCGCCGTATCGGCAATATAATATATTGGCGGCGGCCCCGCTCTTTTTCACGCAAGTTTGAGAGAAGATCCTGCCCTGATGGATGCGACGCAGCATATCAAGCAGAGAGCGGCGCTCGCCTCGATCGGCGCAAGCACGGCTTTGACGATCGCAAAGCTCGTCGCCGGACTTTTCTCGGGTTCGCTCGCATTGCTCTCCGAGGCGGGACACAATCTCGTCGATACGGGCATTACGATCATCACGTTTTTCGCCATCCGCATCGCCGGCAAGCCCGCCGACGAGGATCACCCCTATGGTCATGGCAAGGTGGAGGCCGTCGCGGCTCTCATCGAGACAGGTTTTCTTTTCGCGCTCTCCGCCTTCATCCTGTTTGAAGCAGCGCAACGGCTGACGCATAAATCGGTAGCGGTCGACGCCAACGTCTGGGTCTTCGGTGTCCTGATCGTCTCGATCATCGTGGACCTGTCCCGCTGGCACACGCTCTCGCGCATCGCGCGTGCGACGAAGAGCGAAGCCCTTGCAGCGGATGCCCTGCACTTCAGCTCCGACCTGATCGGCACTGGCCTTGCTCTTTGCGGCCTTGTCGCCGCACACTTTGGCTTTATACAGGGCGATGCGATTGCTGCCCTGGGCGTGGCATTTTTCATTGTAATCGCCGGTTATCGGCTCGGACGCCGCACGGTCGATACGCTGATCGATACGGCGCCGAAGGAATTAACCGAGCGCGTGCGCGAGATCGTCGCCGCTGTGCCGGGCGTCAGCGCGATCGACACTCTCAGGCTGCGCCCCGCTGGACCCGAGATTCTTGGCGATATCGGTATTTTTGTGCCGCGCACCCTGCCGCTTGAGAGAGTCGATGCGATAGCCGCATCCGTCAAGGCCGCCATTGCCGCCGTCCACCCCGACGTGAATGTGACATTGACCACAATGCCGATGGCCCATGATGACGAGACGGTTCTCGAATGCCTTCTCCTGATCGCAGCGAAACGCCACACCACGATCCATAACGTCATCGTGCAGGAAGTCGATGGCCGCACCTCCGTCGGCTTCGATGTCGAAGTCGATGGCCGGATGCCGCTCGGCCGCGCGCATGAAATCGCATCGCAGCTCGAAGCGGATGCGCGCCATGAGCTTGGCCCCGACATCGAGGTCGACAGCCATATCGAGCCGCTGGAGGAGCGCGAATTATCCGGCCAGAACGCCCCTCCGGCGACGCGCGAGGCCATAGCCGCGGCGCTCGCCCGCTTCGCTGACTGTTCGATCGTCGAAATCCATAGCGTCAGAGTCCGCGAAACGCCGGTCGGCCTGGTCGTCAACTATCATTGCCGCGCCGATCCCGATCTCAGCGTTGACAAGGTCCACCTCTGCGTTGACGAAATGGAGCGCAGGGTCATGGCCGATTTCCCGAATATTGCGCGGCTCATCGGCCATGCGGAACCTCTGCGCCGCACAGCCACGCGGCGGCGGGGTTAGACCCATCAGGAGCGAAGATCGATGGCAGATACGGACAAGCCGAGTTCATCGGAACCGACAAACAAGACGGAAGCGACGCCGAACAACGCGCCGACGCGCAAGCTCCCTACGCCCGAATCCTTGGCGGCGCTGGGAATCAAGGTTCTTCCGCCGTCTGGCAAAGGGTTCGTGATGCCTATGGCGCGGCCCAAGACCAAACCATCACGTTGAGCGGAGAGCCGACCCCGTATGTTCCTCGAGCTTTTGCGCACGCGCCGTTTCGCACCCTTGTTCTGGTGCCAGTTCCTTTCGGCGTTCAACGACAATTTCGTGCGCAATATGCTCGCCATGCTGCTCCTGTTCCGATTTGGAGCGCAGCACAGCGGCGCATTGGTAACGCTGGCGATCGGCATCTTCATGCTGCCGTCGATCATCCTCTCCGGCCTCGGCGGCGAGTTCGGCGATGCAAACGACAAGGCTTATATCATCCGCAGGCTGAAGGCTGGCGAAATCCTCGTCCAGATGACAGCGGCGGCGGGACTCTGGTTCGCGTCCCTGCCCCTGCTCTATCTGGCGCTGTTCGGCCTCGGAGTCATATCGGCGCTGTTCGGACCGCTGAAATACGGGATCCTGCCCGATCACCTGGAGCGTTCGGAACTCGTCGCCGGCAATGCTCTTGTCGAGGCGGCAACCTTTCTCGCAATTCTGCTCGGGCTGATTGCGGGCGCGCTCGCCGCCAAATCGACGGTCGCGCCGCTTTTCGTAGTGTTCCAGCTCATAATCATCGCGCTTGCCTGTTTCGCGACGAGTTGCTTCATTCCAGCGACCAAAGTGGCCGCGTCCGGCCTCGTGTCCAACCCCAATATTCTTGCCTCGACCATCTCCCTTCTTGCGGACCTCCGGCGCCGGCCTTTCGACTGGCGCGGCGGCCTCGCCTTGTCCTGGTTCTGGTTGACAGGCGCTGTCGCATTGTCGCTCGTGCCGATCGTCGTCCGCGACGCAACCGGCGGCGGCATCGATGTCGAAGCGGCGATCAGCGCACTTTTCGCGATCGGGATTGGCGGCGGTTCGCTCGCAGCCGCGCGTTTCGCGCATGGCCGGATCACCTTGGCGCCGGTGCCGGTCGCCGCGCTCGGCATGGCATTTTTTCTGATTGAAATCGGGTTTGCGACGCATGGGCTGGTCGCAGCGCCCGGCCACGAGATCGGGCTTGCCGCGTTTTTTTCGAGCGGCGCGGGACTGCGCATCGCGATCGATGTCACCGGCCTCGCCGCATCTGGCGGCTTTTACGCCGTGCCCCTCTTCGCCGCGATACAGGCTGAGGCGCCATCCGAGCGGCGAGCAAGGATCATCGCTGCGATCAACAGCCTCAACGCGATCTTCATGGTCGGCGGAACGCTTGCCACGGCGGTTTTGCAGAGCCGGCTGATCGGCCTGTCGGAACCGGCCCTTCTCATTGGCCTCGGCGTCGCCAACATCGGGGCAAGCCTCTATGTGCGGACGAGGATTGCGCTGCCAATGGAGACATTTCCGAAGCAGCAGGCGTAAGAAGCCCGCTTGCGAGAACCCTCATCCGCCTGGCATCCGCTCGTCGCCTTCTCCCGCAAGCGGGCGAAGGGGGGGTCTGCGGGGACCCGAAGGCCGAGGGCTCGAACTCTGATACGCCCCCGGGTCCGGCGCGAAACGACTCGGCCAGAGGCCGTGTCCTGCCCGCATAACGCGCCGGCTGCGCTTTAGTTCACGGCGTCTTGCGAATAAATGTCCCGAACGACCGCGGGCCGTCCTGGACCTTTATTTTTGCGACAGGTTTGAAGGTCTTCGCATCGATGCCCCAGACATCATCCGACATCCAGTTCGCGACATAGAGTTTGCTGCCGTCGGAACTGAACTCAATGCCTTCCGGATAATCGCCGACATTGATCCGCTTGACGAATTTCAGCGTCTTGAGATCGAAGACGGTGACCGTGCCGCCATACTCGTCGGTCGAGAAGCCGTATTTGCCGTTCACCGCGACCACATAGGGGCGCAGGCCGGTCTTGACGGTGCCGATGAGTTTCTGGCTGGCAAGATCCACAACCGAGACGGTGTTGCTGACGACATCCGCCGTGTAGACCCGCTTGCCTTCCGCATCGATTGTCAGCCCGAAGGGATGCTGTCCAACCTTGACGACTCCGATCCGTTTGAATGTTGCGGCATCGACAATCGAAATCTGATTGTCATCGCGATCGGCAACGACAATCAGCTTTCCATTCGGGGTCACCGCAACGCCGCAAGGCGATTTGCCGACATGCGCGTCGGCGACGATCTTGCCCGTGCTGACGTCGATTTTGTAGAGATGCGGTATGTCGAAATCGGCGACATAGACGAACTTGCCCGTCGGGTCGATAGCAATCCCCAACGGGTCCCTGCCCGCGGGAAACTTGCGCAGCACGCGGCGCGACGCCGTATCGATCACCGAAACATACGGACCCTCGGGGCTCGTCACATAGGCGCGGGTGCCATCCCGCGACATTGCAATTCCCGCAGGCTTGCCGGCGACTGGAATCGTCGCGACGACTTTTTTGGACGTCAGATCCAGCACGCTGACCGAATTGGCGTTCTGATTAGTGATGAAGGCTTCATCCGCCAGTGCGGAACCAACCGCCACGAAGCCGATAGAAACGCCCGCTGCGGCGATCAGCCGGGCGAAATGGCCGAGGCGGCTCAATTTATCGCCTCGCCGGCCTCGATCTTCTGCTTCAGCGACGTAAGGCCTGAAACATAAAGCTTCGTCACAGCCTTCGTTGCGGCATCATCATTGAGCGCAGGCGGCGGATCGAAATTCGGGTCGCCACGGAAGAAAGCGCCACGCCATTCGACCTTGCTCTTGCTCCCCTCCGGTATCACCACAAGAGTCGCAGAGTAATTGGTGACGGGCAGAATCTTCAGATCAACGTGGTCCATGTAATAGGAATAGCTCATCGAGTCGGGATCGTATTTGTAAAGCGACTCGTTGATTTTCCCGCCGTTCTTGAGAGTGAGGACCCGCTTGGCGTTATCGGGATTGTCGCCGCCGGTTCCCGCCGTCTTCGCGACAGTCGGCACCCAGTCCATATTGTCGAAATTGCCGACGATCTTCCACACCTTGGCGGCCGGCGCGTTGATTTCGACGGACTTGATCAGTTTCAGTCTCGAAGCGCCATGAGCGAGGGCGAGAGACGGCAACGCCGACCCAAAAGCGCATCCGATGAGCAAAGCAGCGAAACGCGAGCTTTTCATCCTGGATTCTCTCCTCAATTCAAAATGGGAAAATAGAACTTCGGTCCTGATTTCATCAGAACCGAAATGGCTCCGGTTATCTCAATTCAGACATGCGGCGCTTCAGTGCGTCGCTTCCATCTTCGTCTTGAGCCCATCAAGCCTTGTCCGCACCCATTTGGTGACGGCCTTGAGAGAAGCGTCGTCACTGAGGTTCGGCGGCGGATCATTGTTCATATATCCGCGGTAGAAAGCCGCTTCCCAGGAAACCTTGCTTTTGTTCGCCCCCTCGGGGATCACTTTGATTTCGCCGGAATAGTCGTTCACTGGCAGAACCTTGATGTCGATCTTGTCGGTGAAATAGCCGTAGCTCATCTCCTTGGCATCGTAGCGGGTGAGATCCTGCGTGATCGTCGCGCCACTCTTCAATGTTATGACGCGGTTCGCAGTATTCGGCACGTTGCCGCCGGTGCCCGTCGTTTTCGCGACGTCATCGCACCAGGCCATATTCTGGAAGTTGCCGATCGTCGCCCAGACTTTGGCGGCCGGCGCGTTGATCTCGACTGACTCGGTCACCTTCTGCCGGGTGGGGCCATGGGCCAGAGCCACATAGGGCATCGCCACAGATGCCATCGAAATCCCGAGCATCATACCGCCGATGCGCAGAGCCGCCGTATTCCGTGCTTTCATCGAGCCTTTTCCTCCCTGCAAGGCAAAATACGCGGCACGAACTTACACAGCCGCGCCAGCAAAGCTAGCCCGGATTTTTTCACGTTCCGGCGCGTTGCCTGCCCCCTACGACGTTTTATGATGGTGACACAGTCACGCGCACGGCGGGACGGATCGTCGCATCCGCACGCGCCTTCCCAAAGCCTCAGCCGATAAATGACAGGGCTGTAATCTTTCAGCCATTCGCAAGAATGCGGATATTCGACCGGCCATCCTGGCAAAGTCGGCGATCTGCTTTACTTGCTCTGATATACCTTCTGAGATTCTTCCATTCGTGATGCCAGCGCGAGGTTTACATGCGTACCGACACAGCCCAACCAATCCGCCTCGCCGATTACCGGTCGCCAGACTATCTGATCGACACCGTCGACCTCGACTTCAGGCTCGATACGCACGCGACGCGCGTCGTGGCGCGGCTGGCGGTGAGACCCAACCCAAAGGGCAGAAGCGGCGCTGATCTCGTGCTCGACGGCGACGGCCTCAAGGCGCGCCGCATTGTTCTCGACGGCAAGGAGCTCAATCCCGCCGCCAATTTTGTCACGCCGGACCAACTGACGCTGGCAAAACCACCGCAGCGGCCCTTCAGTCTCGAAATCGAGACGGAGATTGACCCCGCGGCCAATACACACCTCATGGGCCTTTATCGCTCCGGCTCGGCCTATTGCACGCAATGCGAGGCTGAGGGTTTCCGCCGGATCACCTATTTTCTCGACCGGCCCGACGTGCTCAGCGTCTATACGACCCGCATCGAGGCCGACCTCGCCGAAGCGCCGCTGCTCCTGAGCAACGGCAACTGCACGGAAACCGGCGTGGTCGAAGGTACGGGCCGGCATTACGCTGTCTGGCACGACCCATTCCCCAAGCCCTGCTATCTTTTCGCTCTCGTCGGCGGCGATCTCGGCTCGATCCATGACGAATTCGTCACCGCCTCAGGGCGCAAGGTCGCCCTCGGCATTCATGTCGAACATGGCAAGGAGGAAAGCGCCACTTATGCGATGGGCGCGCTGAAACGCGCGATGCGCTGGGACGAAGAAGCCTTCGGCCGCGAATATGATCTCGATGTTTTCAATATCGTCGCCGTTTCGGACTTCAACATGGGCGCGATGGAGAACAAGGGCCTGAACGTCTTCAACGACAAATATGTTTTGGCCTCGCCGCGCACAGCAACCGATACGGATTACGCGCAGATCGAAGCCGTCATCGGGCATGAATATTTTCACAACTGGACCGGCAACCGCATCACCTGCCGCGACTGGTTTCAGCTCTGTCTCAAGGAAGGCCTGACGGTTTTTCGCGATCACGCGTTCTCGGCCGCCATGCGTTCGGCGGCTGTGCGCCGCATCGCCGATGTGCGCACCCTGCGGGCTCAGCAGTTTCCCGAAGACGCTGGCCCGCTCGCGCATAATGTGCGCCCCGAGGTCTACCTCGAGATCAACAACTTCTACACCGCCACGGTCTATGAAAAAGGCGCCGAGCTCATCCGTATGCTCAGGGTGCTGATCGGCGCAGAGGCGTTTCGCGCCGGCATGGATCTTTACTTCGAGCGTTACGATGGCACGGCGGCAACCATCGAGGAATTCATCGGCTGTTTCGCGGACGTTTCCGGCCGCGATCTCGGGCAGTTCCTGCGCTGGTATTCGCAGGCCGGAACGCCGTTTCTCGAAGTGACGGCAAGCTATGATGCCGCAAGCCGGAGCCTGACACTCGACCTGCACCAGAGTTGCAAGCCGACACCAGGCCAGGAGACCAAGCTGCCTGTCGTTATCCCGGTCGAACTCGGCCTTCTTGGTGAAACCGGCGAGACACTGCCGCTTGTGACTGAAAATAATGACGGCGCCACGCCTCGGGAACGCGAGCGTGGCACGATCGAGCTGACCGAGGAGCATCGCCGCGTAAGATTTCACAATCTGCCGAACCGCCCTGTCCTCTCGCTCTTGCGCGGATTTTCGGCGCCTGTCCGGCTTTCCTATGACATCAGTGAAGCTGATCTCGTCACGCTCATCGCGCATGACAAGGACAGTTTCAATCGATGGCAGGCGGCGCAGAGTTACGCAACGCGGCTGCTTCTGCACAATATCGCCGCTTTGCGCGCAGGAGAGACGCCCGAGCCTGACAGGGATTTCATCGCAGCGCTCAGGCGCGTGCTCGACTCGAGCGATGCAGACCCTGCCCTTGCCGCGCAGATCGTCACTTTCCCGGGTGAAGCCGACATTGCCCGCGAGATCGGCGAGAACGTTGATCCTGACGCCATTTTTGTAGCCCGCAAGCTCTTGCGCGAATCCGTCGGGGCAGGTCTTGCCGCTTCGCTTCTCGACACTTACCGGAAGCTGACGGATTCCGCGCCCTATTCGCCGGATGCCGCCTCAGCCGGACGTCGCGCGCTCCGCAACGCCGCGCTCGATCTCTACACTGCCGGACAGAAGGATCGTGCGCCGGAACTCGCATTGCAGCAGTTCAGCGAGGCTCGGTGCATGACGGACAAGATCGCGGCGCTTGGCGTGCTCGCAACGAAGGCCGGTCCCGAACGCGAAGCTGCGCTTGCCGGTTTCTACGACGAATATGCGGACGAGCCGCTGGTCATCGACAAATGGTTCGCCTTGCAGGCGGCAATTCCTGAAACGGAAACGCTGGCGCGCGTGCGAAGCCTGATGCAGCATCCGGCCTTCTCGCTCGGCAATCCGAACCGCGTGCGGGCGCTCGTCGGCGCATTCGCGGCGGGCAATCTGACGCGCTTCAATGCGAAAGACGGAAGCGGCTACGACTTGCTCGTCGAAGTCGTTCTGGCCCTCAACGCAACGAATCCGCAGGTCGCGGCGCGCATGCTCGCAACCTTCAAGAGCTGGCGCATCTTCGAGGCCGAACGTCGCCAGCAGGCCGAAAAGGCTTTGCGACGGGTGGCCAGCGCTCCGCATCTTTCGCCCGACGTGCAGGACATTGCGGAGCGCTCGCTCGCGTAACCTCTCTATTCCCGGCCGAAGCATGGCTTCGCGCCGGGTAACCCCTATTGCTCCTCGTCGGGCGGCGACAGGATGTCGATAAGTTGCGCCACGCGGCCGGTCGGCATGGGCCGATAGGCATTGAGCTGCGCTTCGTCCGCGTTCAGCCACGCCCACGCTTCTGAGAGTTCCGCGAGCGAAGCGCCGGTCGCCAGAACCTCCGCCGCGAGAGCATCGTCTACCGGTCCCAGAACCGAAGTTACCTCCTCGCGCGTCAGGCTCATAGCCGTTCTCCTTCACCTCAGTCTATCTGAGGCGCGGCGCAAAAAGGTCAAAGCCCGGCCGAATCCTGGCCGTATCAGGCGATGGCTCGCGCCACCTCGGCGCGAAGCATGGGGATGACTTCCTCCGTGAACCAGGGATTGCGCTTCAGCCACGCATTATTGCGCCAGGAAGGATGCGGCAGGGCAATGACGCGCGGCCTGCGGCCCTCCTGCTCCCGCCAGCTTCCGACAAGAGCATCGAGCCTGGCGTTTTTATCATATGGGATATTCAGACGCCCAAAATGATAGGCCTGCGCATAGCGGCCGATCGCCAGGATCGTCTCGATCTGCGGCAGCATCTCAAACAGAGTATCGTGCCATTGCGCACGGCATTCCCGCCGCGGCGGCAGATCGCCTTTGGCCGCGTCATGGCCGGGAAAACAAAATCCCATCGGAATGATCGCAACGCGCGCTTCATCATAGAAAACCTCGCGCGAGACGCCCATCCACTCGCGCAGACGGTCCCCGGAGGGGTCGTTGAATGGCACACCTGTATTATGCACGCGCACGCCTGGCGCCTGCCCCGCGACCAGCAGGCGCGCTGTTGAGGACAGGCGTATGACCGGCCGCGGTTCATGCGGCAGTCTCGCGCCCTGCGGCGCATCACGGCAGATACGGCAGGCCTCGATCCGTTCGATCAGGGCTTTAAGATCGGCAGAGTCAGGCGCGGAAGATGGCCTTGCCCTTGTGGAAGCGCCGCCTTTCACCGCGAGAGTGGTTTTAACGTTCAATTCCGGCTTTTCTTTCGTGCTGTCTGGCCGCCGGCGCCGCGCGGGGCGTGCCCACGACAGCATTAACCAAAATTGCCTCCGGCGTCATTCAAGACGTTAGACGATGCCCGACCATTCAAGGTTAAGAGGCTCGCGGCAATCCTTGCCGCGTTAACGCGGATTCGCGCGATTGCGTGAGTCTTGCGTTAATCTTTCTCGGCGAAAGTTGGGGATGCCCGGGCAGGACACGCATACCCTGATGCAACCAGAGAGCGGCCCCCAGCCGTTCCGGCAATGCCCCTTCAGACGGATGTTCACCCAATCTTTCCGGGCTGGCCGAACGAGATTTGCGCGCGGGAATTGAAGCCAACGGACCGACGACAAGATGACCGAAGTTACCGCGGAGATGATTGAACGCGGCCGCGGCACCGATCCGAAAACCGCGGGCGAACGTCGCCGCCTTGCGGCGCGCGTGCGCGAGGCGCGCGAGAAACTCACTTCCGCCGGTTCCGGACATCGCGCCTTCGATGTCGAGCTCTTGCAGCTTTATGCACACGGCAAGCAAGGCACCACTTTCAGTTTTATGACGATCGCCATCGTCGCCGCAGTGGTGGCGACAGCCTGGGCGCCCCAGCAGACGCTGTTCCTCTGGATCTGCATCCAGTTGATCACGCTTTTCGTGATGCACGCGCTCGCTGCGCGCTTTCTGTCCCTCGATCTCGCCGGCATCGATGTCGTGCGCTGGCGCAGCCAGTTTGTCATTGCCGAACTGATCGAGGGAATTGTCTGGGCTCAAGTCATCGGTTTCATCAGTACGGCAACCGATCCTAACGCCAAGACCTTCGCCCTCGTTCTTCTGCTTCTCGTCGCGGCGATGAACGCCACCGTCACCGCTTCGATCCCGGTCGCCGTCTATGCCGGGCTCGCGCCGATGACAATCGCCATCGTCGCTTTCCTGTGGCCGGCAAGCCTGCTCGATCACAACCTGCCGCTCGCGGCGCTGGCCATCGGCACTCTGCTCTATTCCGCAATCCTCGCCAAAAAACTCTATTCGCGCGCGCTCGATACCTTGTCCATCCAGGCGGAGAAGGACGAATTGATTGCCGAACTCGAACAGGCCAGGGTCAACAGCGATATGGCGCGCCTGCGCGCCGAGGAAGCCAATCTCGCCAAGTCGCGCTTTCTCGCGACGATGAGCCACGAATTGCGGACGCCGCTCAACGCCATCCTCGGCTTTTCAGAGGTGATGAAGGCGGAGCTTTTCGGCGCGCATAAAGTGGCGTCCTACAAGGATTATTCGAGCGACATCCATTCGAGCGGCCAGCATCTTCTGACCCTCATCAATGAAATTCTCGATCTTTCGCGGGTGGAAGCGGGCCGCTATGAGTTGAAGGCGGAGCCGGTGGCGCTGTTCAACGTCATCGAAGAATCCCGTCACCTGATGTCGCTGAGGGCGAAGAAGCGCGAGATCGTCATTCACGAGTCGGCGGAGCCGAACCTGCCGCGCATCTGGGCCGACGAACGCGCCGTGCGGCAGGTCGCCCTGAACCTCCTGTCCAACGCGATCAAATTCACGCCCCAGGGCGGCAGCATCAGCATCAAGATCGGCTGGACAGCGCTCGGCGGCCAATATTTCTCGGTCAAGGACACCGGCCCCGGCATTCCCGAAGACGAAATCCCGGTGGTGATGTCGTCTTTCGGGCGCGGCACACTGGCTCAGAAGAACGCAGAGGAAGGCTCAGGGCTCGGTCTTCCCATCGTCAAGGGTCTCATCGAACTGCATGGTGGAACCTTCACGCTGAAATCGAAAGTCCGGGAAGGAACCGAAGTCATCGTCGTCTTTCCACCCGAACGCGTGATGAACGCGCTGCCGCGGCTCGACCCTGAAGCGCCGCCGCCGCAGCCCGAGCCGCGATCACATCGGCGGACTCGCTCCGCTGCCTGAAATTTGCTTCCATCTCCGCCTGACGATTTTGTGATCGCGTCTGCCTCGTGCCGCGCCATATAGGACGCGTGCCCGCAGACAGTATTGGAGATCCGGATGGCGTGCTCAGTTCGATCGTTCGCGGTTCTCGTGGTGACCGGCTTTATGTGGTTCGGGCTTGCCGGAGCCTCCGGGGCTGCGCCCAGCACGCCACCCGCTGCCCCGCACCCATCCGCGGCCGAGCCAGGACAGGCTCCTCACAAATCGACAACACCGCCCAATCCGCTGCCGCCGGCAGTCGTCACGCAACACACGCTAGCCCTGCCCGGTCGCACCCTGCACTTCAGCGCCAAGGCCGGCGCCATACACCTGAGCAACGCGCGCGATGGCGCGCCGCTTGCCGATGTCAGCTTCGTCGCCTTTCAACTCGACGGTGCGGACCCCGCGACGCGCCCCGTCACATTCGCGATCAATGGAGGCCCCGGAGCAGGTTCGGCGTGGCTTGACCTTGGCGCTATGGGACCCTGGCGGATTCCCATGACAGGCGCCGGGCGCGTGCCGTCGGCCAACCCCATTCCAATTCCCAACGCGGACACCTGGCTCGATTTCACCGATCTTGTTTTCATCGATCCGCCCGGTACCGGCTACAGCCGCATCCTCAGCAAAGACGGCGCGGTGAAAAAGGACTTCTATTCGGTGAAGGGCGATATCGACGCGCTCTCCGTCGTTATTCGCAAATGGCTCACGGAAAACCACCGTCTGGGCAGCCCCAAATTCATCGTCGGCGAGAGCTACGGCGGCTTCCGCGCCCCCAAGATCGCCTATCGTCTGGAAGATCAGGAAGGCATCGGCATCTCGGGCCTCGTATTGATTTCGCCGGTGCTCGATTTCGCCTGGTTTCAGGGCGCGAACAATCCGCTGGTCTATGCCACACGCCTGCCGTCGCTCACGGCTGCGGCCCGCAATCTGAAAGGGCTCGACCCGCGCAAGCATCTTGCCGATGTCGAAGCCTATGCCGCAGGTCCCTATATCGAGGACCTTCTGCGCGGCGAGCGCGACCCGCAGGCGCTGGCGCGGATTTCCGCAAAGGTCGCGAGTTTCACAGGTCTCGATCCCGCCCTGGTGCGCAAGCTCGGCGGCCGCATTGATCCCGAAACCTTCGTGCGCGAACGCAATCGCTCCAAAGGCCGTGTCGGCAGCCTCTATGACGCGCTCACCACAGGATATGATTCAAATCCCTATGCCGCGCATAGCGACTACGCTGATCCTATCCTCGACGTTCTGAAAGCGCCCTTCGCCAGCGCGATGGCCTATGTGACTGAGAAAAAGCTGCACTGGTTCGTTGATGCGCGTTACGAGATCCTGAACGAAGAAGTGAACCGCGAGTGGAACTGGGGCAAGCGACAGCCGCCCGAGGCGATGAGCGATCTCAGGCATGTTCTGGCGATGGATCCCAAATTGCACGTTCTTGTCGTGCATGGCGCAACCGATGTGGTGACGCCCTATTTCGCCTCGCAACTGCTCATCGACCAGGTGCCTCCGATGGGCGACCCCAACCGTCTGAAGCTTGTGGTCTATGGCGGCGGCCATATGGTCTATGCGCTTGATCCGTCACGCGCGGCGCTGCGGGGAGAAGCCGAGAAACTGATCGACGCCGGCGTGGCGGCGCGGCAATAATCAGCCAACACTCGTAACGACCTGCACAGGCGGCGGAGTTTGGAGATGTTCGGCAAAGATCCCGCGGCTGCGCCGCGGCGCTTGTCTTCGAAAGCGGCGCTTTATTTCGTTTTGCTGTTCGGCGCGGTCAGTCTCTTTGCCGACATGACCTATGAAGGCGCGCGCAGCGTCACGGGTCCGTTTCTCGCCACGCTCGGCGCCAGCGGCCTTATTGTCAGCAGCGTCGCCGGCTTGGGGGAATTGCTCGGCTATACGCTGCGCCTTGTGTCCGGCCGCTGGGCGGACCACAGCAAGCTCTATTGGCCCATTACTCTTGCGGGCTACCTCGTGCAGATGGCCGCCGTGCCAGCATTGGCGCTTGCCGGCAACTGGCCATTGGCGGCGGCCTTCATCGTGCTTGAACGCATCGGCAAGGCAACGCGCAATCCGCCGCGCGATGTCATGCTGGCGCAAGCCGGAACAGAGATGGGCCGCGGCTGGGCCTTCGGCATCAACGAAGCGCTTGATCAGTTCGGCGCGTTCGTCGGCCCTTTGGCGGTCGCCGTCGTCCTTGCGAAGCAGGGCAGCTATCAGGCCGCATTCGCCTTGCTTGCGATTCCGGCGGTCATCACACTCATTCTTGTATTTATCGCACGGTCTGTTTTTCCGGATGCGGGGCAAATCGCACACCGCTCCACGCCGCAATCGACTGCAACCTACTCTGCCGCATTCTGGTGGTATCTCGCCGCCGCCGCGCTGGTCGGATTCGGTTTCGCCGACTTTTCTCTCGTCGCCTATCATTTCAGCAAGGCGCATGTTGTGGCGGCAAGCCTCATTCCGGTTTTCTATGCGCTTGCAATGGCCGCAGGCGGAATTGGCGCGCTGATTTTCGGCAAGCTGTTCGACCGGATCGGTCTCGTCGTACTCGCGCCCGTAACTTTGATCGTCGCTGCTTACGCGCCGCTCGCGTTCCTTGGCGGCTCCTCACTGGCGCTGGCGGGAACGCTCTTATGGGGCGTCGGGCTCGGCGCACATGAATCAGTCATGCAAGCTGCGGTGGCGCATCTTGTTCCGCATGAAAAACTTGGAAGCGCCTATGGCCTGTTCGGAGCCGCATTCGGCGTCGCATGGTTCGCAGGCAGCGTCGTGCTCGGAGCGGCCTATGACGCTTCTCCTGCGATAGCCGCGCTCCTGGCGGCTATCGCTGAACTCTTGGCTCTGGCGCCGCTTGCGGTCGCTATTCGCTGCTTCAACGCCGCTTAGGTTCCAGTAGGACTTTTATCTGGACTCGGAACCTTCCAGGTGTCCCGCCTCGAAGAGGAACCATGTCCGGCGTTCGGTCTCATCGATCCAGACTTCAAGCAGGCTTGCCGTGGCGACATCCTTGTGCTCGTCGCAAAGATCGTGGACCTCGCGCATTTCGGCGACCAGTTGCTTGTTGTCCTCGCGTAATTCGGCCAGCATGTCGAGCGGCGTCACATACTCCGCATCATTATCCTTGATCCGCTGTTTGCGGGCGATCTCGCCGATCGAATGCAGGGTCACGCCGCCAATTTTGCGGACCCGCTCGGCCATCGGATCGGTCATGGCGAAGATCTGCGCGCTATGCTCATCGAGCAGCAAATGGTAGTCGCGGAAATGCGGGCCGGACATATGCCAATGGAAATTCTTCGTCTTCATGTAAAGGCAGAACGTATCGCTCAGCAGCGCATTGAGCGCGGCTGAAATATCCTTGATGGCATTTGAGCCGAGATCCGTCGGCGTACCGAGCGGCGCTATGCGATGGATCTTCGCATCTTCCATGCGGCTGGCTTTTTCAGCGACTTTGTTCGCGCTCATTGCAAGGGCTCCTTCTGGCAATCTGGTCGAGGCAGAATAAGCGTCACATCCAACGCCATCCTTGTTTGCGTCATTGTCTTACCTCACATCGTTTCAGGACGCCGCATTGCTGCTGCGGCAGCGGCCAGCAAAAGAACGTGATGACTGGTCGCTCAAGCGATGAGGTGAAATCGACGCGGATTTTGCGGCAGCGAAACTCCGCTGCGGCTGTTTAGGTTCCGTCTTGCAGGGGAAAACGCTATAGCGTCACCGCAGTTTCAGCTTTCGATCTTGTTCGCCACATTCGCCTCGGCGAAAGTCGCCATGCCGGTATGGCAGGCGAGCGCCGCCTGGACCAGACTCGCGGCGAGAGCCGCGCCGCTGCCTTCGCCAAGCCGCATTCCGAGATCGAGCAAAGGCTGCTTGTCGAGTCGCTCCAACACATGCCTGTGTGCAGCTTCCGCCGAGACATGCGCGGCGAGGCAATGATCGAGCGCGCCCGGCGCCTGCGCTTGCAGCACGGCTGCCGCCGCACAAGCAATATAGCCATCGAGGAGGACCGGAATGTGCGCGAGCCGCGCCGCAACGATCGCCCCAGCTATAGCCGCAATCTCGCGGCCGCCGAGCCGGCGCAGCACTTCCAGCGGATCGGCAAGCCAGTCCTTGTGGTTGGCAACCCCCGCCTCCACCGCATCTATTTTACATGCGAGGCCGAGATCATCGACGCCGGTGCCGCGTCCGACCCAACCGCCAGCGTCACCTCCGTAAAGCGCATAATAAATCGCCGCGGCGCTCGTCGAATTGCCGATGCCCATTTCACCGACGCAGAGAAGATCCGTGCCAGGAGGTATGGCAGCCATGCCGCGCGCGAAAGCGGCGACGGCAGCCGCCTCATCCATCGCCGGTTCCTGCGTAAAATCCAGTGTCGGTTCGTCCAGATCGAGATCGACGACCTTCAACCCAAGGCCAAAGCGCGCGCAGATCTGATTGATTGCCGCTCCGCCGGCCTCGAAATTGGCGACCATCGCCCGCGTGACCGAAGCTGGATAGGCGGAGACGCCACGACCAACCACGCCATGATTGCCGGCGAAGATCAGAACGAACGGCTGCTCAATGGCGGGCATCGGCACGCCCTGCCATGCAGCGAGAAAAGCCGCGATGTCTTCCAGCCTGCCGAGTGATCCGGGCGGCTTTGTCAGTTGCGCCTGGCGCTCGCGTACCGCCTCCATACAAGCCTCATCGGAGGATGGCAGCGCGGCGAGAAGCCGGCGGATGTCAGCGAAAGATCCCGGCAAAGCCCCCATTGCGACCGTCATGCGAACACACACCGGAGCCGATTTACATTGCGCTGCACACTACGCGGCAGTTTGCCCCATCGCAAAGCACAATTTTCATATTGCATCGCACCAATATTCATAACATATTCCTATCAATGCTCCTGCCCGAGAACAACCAGGGCGACAGAGCCAAGAAGTGCTGTCTTGCACCAAAAACATTGGCCCGGCGCGAACCTCCCACGTTCGCGTCAACTGAGAGAGACAATAACATGACGAGCATCCGCACATCATTCGCACCCTTAGCGCTCGCGCTCGGCCTGGCTCTTGCCGCAGCCGCCCCCGTCGGTTTCGGCGCAACGGCACAGGCCGCTTCAGCACAGCAGGCCGCAGCACAGGCCTCTTCGGGCGTTCGCTGCTTTATGAGCGCCCACACCGACGCGCAGCACGAATCGACGGGCGGCTGGGTCTGCTTTCCCCAATATCACAGCAGCAGTGCACGCCAGTCGTAAGAGATAAGAACGGCCCCTTATAAAAGCAGAAGGCGCGAATATCCTCCTGTTCGCGCAATCAATAAAAGAGCGCTTTCACGATTCTCTGACATCGTGGAGGCGCTTTTTCATTTGGGAGCCGATTCGGTGAACGGTGTCGCTTGTCAGGGCCTTCGCTTTTCACATCGCGCAACCGCAATCATGTGTAACAACCTGAGATTGCGTTTCCGATGAACGATCTCCATAAAACGATAGGCATATCCTATAAAAATATTTGGTCGATTGCGGCTGCCCGGTCTCCGGCCCGCGTGCCGGTGCTGCCGCTTCTCGGCCTGGTCGCAGCAGGGTTTCTGTTGCGGGTGCTCTGCGCGCGCGGCGACCTCTGGCTCGACGAAATCTGGTCACTGCAAAATCTTGAGAAAATTCAAAATATTGGCGGCATCTTCTGGGGCATTTCGCAAGACAATAATCACTTTCTGAATTCGCTCTGGTTGTGGTTTGTCGGCCCGCATGCGCCGCCTGTATTGATGCGGCTCGAATCGATCATCTGTGGTGCTCTCACGATCCCGGTTGCCGCGCGCCTCTGCGGCCGGGCCGGCATCATCGCAGGATTAGCCGGCGCAACTCTGACCGCCGGTTCTGTGATTTTTGTCGAATATGGCTCCGAAGCGCGCGGCTATGCCGGCCTCCTCCTGATGATTTTCATCGCGGCGGAAGCGCTCGAGATCTTTCTCGACAGCACGCCTTGCCGAAATACCGCAGCACCACGCATCAACACTCAAAGCCGCATTGCCTTTTGCATAGCTGTCGGACTCGGGGCGCTTTTTCATCTCACGATGTTAGCCGCTGCTGTAAGCCTTATCTTTGCAACCGTGTTGCGCCTCCTGGCGCGAGGCTCCGCCCGCCCGATTGTGTTTCAAGCGGCGTTCGACCTTTCCGTATCAGCTATCCTCGGCGCCGCGCCCGCCCTGGGATTTGTCGCCGCGGGCATTCTCAACACGCATCAAATCGTCCTTGGCAGGCAGGTTTCCTTCAGTTTCGGGCATTTGATGGAGGGTCTCGCGACTTTAACGGATGCGACACTGGGATTGCCCTTCGGAACGCCGCCCTGGATCGTTCTCGTTATTGCGCTTGTGGGTATCGGCCTAGCAGCCCTGATCACTCCGCGTGATCGTTTCATCCTGCCGCTGACCGTCCTTTTTCTGCCGCCGATCGGCGCCGCGATCCTTCACATGCCCAGCGTCCAGATTGCGCGCTTTCATTTGATCGGCACGCTCGGGCTGGTCTTGTTCGCGAGCTACGCCTTCCAGTGGCTTTTGACGCTCCGAAAGCCAGCCTGTCTCCTGGCGGGAATCGCCATTGCGCTCGGCATGATTGGTGGCAATGCCTTTCATCTGAGGCAGCTTTTGGTTCAGGGCCGCGGCCACTACCGCAAGGTCGTGCTATTTATGGAGAACCACCAGCACGAACCGCGCGGTCCGGCAACCTATGCCTCCAACATGCCGGCCGAGGTCGGCCGCACCGTGCATTTCTACGATGTCGGGCATGGAAACTTGCGGCTCGTTGTTGCGCCCAATTGGTGTACCCCGCCCGACTGGTACATCCTTTCCGACGATCCTGCCGGGGAAACGCCAACCCGCATCTTTGGATCGCCGAAATGCACCGTGACCTACCGGCAGGAGATGCGCATGGTTCCGGCGCCTCTTTCTGGCCTTCGGTGGGTTCTCTATCAACGTTCGTCCTGAGCCTGCCAGCGCGATGTCTGGTCAAGGCGACTGAGCTTCCGCGCTCCGAACATGCTCCTGATGAAGCAGTCTCCGGTTTGGAGTGGACACTTTGCCTGAAACCGCTTTAGGAAAGGCCCCAATGGCTGCGCCGGCAAGAGCCTGCGCGGCTCCTCCCGATGACTGCCGAGCCGCTTGGCCGGCGAACGAGGACTGATGATGCCAACCTATCGCTCTCGCACCACGACGCATGGCAGGAACATGGCGGGCGCCCGCGGCCTCTGGCGCGCCACCGGCATGACTGACGCCGATTTCGGCAAGCCGATTATCGCTGTGGTCAATTCCTTCACGCAGTTCGTGCCGGGCCACGTGCATCTGAAGGACCTCGGCCAGCTTGTCGCACGCGAGATCGAAGCAGCAGGCGGCATCGCCAAGGAGTTCAATACCATCGCCGTCGATGACGGCATCGCGATGGGCCACGACGGCATGCTCTACAGCCTGCCGTCCCGCGATCTCATCGCAGACTCGGTCGAATATATGGTGAACGCGCACTGCGCCGACGCCATGGTCTGCATCTCCAATTGCGACAAGATCACGCCCGGCATGCTGATGGCGGCCCTGCGTCTTAATATCCCGACGGTCTTTGTCTCCGGCGGCCCGATGGAGGCTGGCAAAGTCGTTCTCGGCGGCAAGAAAACCTCGATCGATCTCATCGACGCCATGGTCGCCGCTGCCGACGACAAAGTCACTGCGCAAGACGTGCAAGTGATCGAGCGCTCCGCATGCCCCACCTGCGGCTCCTGCTCCGGCATGTTCACCGCCAACTCGATGAACTGCCTCACCGAGGCGCTGGGTCTGTCCCTGCCCGGCAACGGCTCGCTGCTCGCCACCCACGCATTCCGCAAGCGCCTCTTTGTCGAGGCTGGTCATTTGATCGTCGATCTGGCGCGCCGCTATTACGAACAGGATGACGCGTCCGTTCTGCCGCGCTCCATCGCCTCGTTAGCGGCCTTCGAGAATGCAATGACGCTCGACATCGCAATGGGCGGTTCGACCAATACAGTCCTGCATCTTCTGGCGGCGGCGCATGAAGGGCAGATCGATTTCACCATGGCTGACATCGACCGGCTGTCGCGCCACGTTCCCGTCCTGTGCAAAGTCGCGCCGTCCATCGCGAACGTTCATCTCGAGGATGTGCATCGCGCCGGCGGCGTCATGGCCATCCTCGGCCAATTGGAAGCCGCCGGGCTGATCGACGCTTCGCTGCCGACTGTGCATTCGAGCACAGTCTCGGAGGCGCTGGCGCGTTGGGACATCTGCCGCAGCGA
This sequence comes from Beijerinckiaceae bacterium, assembly GCA_004298435.1. Classification (GTDB taxonomy): domain Bacteria; phylum Pseudomonadota; class Alphaproteobacteria; order Rhizobiales; family Beijerinckiaceae; genus Methylovirgula. The sequence goes on along the minus strand of SCSF01000159.1, from coordinate 7,473 downwards.
AAGCGAAATGGTCGCCAATTTCTACAGTGCGGCGCCGGGCGGCATCCCGACGCAAACCGCCTTTTCGCAGGACGCGCATTACGAAAATATCGACCGTGATCGCGAAAAGGGTGTCATCCGCGACGTCGAACATGCGTTTTCCAAGGATGGCGGCCTCGCCGTTCTTTACGGCAATCTCGCCGAGGACGGCGCGATCGTGAAGACGGCCGGCGTCGATGCCTCCATTCTCACCTTCAACGGCCCGGCGCGAGTTTTTGAGAGCCAGGATGCGGCAGTCGAAGCGATCCTTGGCAACACGATGAAGCCCGGCGACATAGCGGTGATCCGCTACGAAGGCCCGCGCGGCGGCCCCGGCATGCAGGAAATGCTCTACCCGACAAGCTATCTGAAATCGAAAGGTCTTGGCAAAGTCTGCGCGCTGATCACCGACGGCAGATTCTCGGGTGGCACCTCGGGTCTTTCCATCGGGCATATTTCACCGGAAGCAGCCGAAGGCGGCACGATCGGCCTTGTCCGGGAAGGCGACAGGATCGAAATCGACATTCCCAACAGGCGCATCAACCTCGCGGTTGACGATGCAGTCCTTGCCGAACGCCGCGCCGAAATGGAAGCGAAGGGAGAGCAGGCCTGGAAGCCGGCGGCCCTGCGCCCGCGGAAGGTTTCAACCGCGCTGCGCGCCTATGCCTCCATGGCGACCAGCGCCGCAAAGGGCGCGGTGCGTTTTGTCCGGGAATAGCGCAGGGCGCATTGGCAGCATATCGCAAAAGCTCTATTGAAATTGCATCTTTTTTCGCTCTCGCCTATATTGCGTAAGCCCACGCAAGCTTGACAGGATCGGCGAACGTTCCTCGTCGCGCCTCTTTTGTTGTGTCCGCCGCGAAAGAACCCCAACGCGCAATGGCAGCCAAAATCGACAGGCGTCCCCTCGCTCTGCTGCTGGCCGGTGTGCTCACACTCGTTGCGATCGTGACGGTTTCGGTGTTCCTCGCTTCGGAAACCCGCAGTAGCGCCGTCGAAGTACAGGCGGCGCACGCTGCGAGAGGCTTGTCATCGCAAATCCTCATCGCGACCGTCGATGCCGAAACGGGGCAACGCGGTTATCTTTTGACGGGCGAGACACTTTACCTTGCTCCATACGATGCCGCGCGGGCGAGACTTCCCGAGCTCCTGGCGCAGTTCCGCAAGCTTGCGACCACCCGGCCGGAAATGCACGGCCTCGTCCTGCGTATAGATCAGCTTGTGAACGCAAAACTGGCCGAACTGGCCGAGACGATCAAGCTTGCAAAAGCTAAAAAATTAACGACGGCCATCACTGTCGTTCACTCAAATCGCGGCAAGAAGATCATGGATGATCTTCGCCTCGCGCTCGACCAACTCTCCGACGTCGAAGATGTCCGCGTGGCGCAGCGGGTCAACCGCCTCGAAAGCGATGCCCGCACGCTTATTATGATCAATGTGATTGGTGGCGCTCTGACGGTGCTTTTCGGCGGCGCCGCTTTCTGGCTCGCTGTCAGATATAACAGGCGGCTTGAGGCAGCGACGCATGAAACGGAAAACCTCAACGCGAGCCTTGAGCAACGCGTGACCGAGCGCACGCTCGCCCTCTCACACGCCAACGACGAGGTGCAACGGTTCGCCTATATCGTTAGCCATGATCTGCGCGCGCCGCTGGTCAACATCATGGGCTTTACGGCCGAACTCGAAGTCTCTACGGCTGCGCTTCAACACTATTTCACGGATGAGAAGCCGGAGGATTCCGCCTGGACCGCAGCGCGCAATGCTGTCGCCGAGGATCTGCCGGAGGCGGTGCATTTCATCCGCACTTCCACCGCCAAGATGGACCGGTTGATCAACGCTATCCTCAGGCTGTCGCGCGAGGGACGGCGCGAACTCACAGCCGAACCGATCGATCTGATGCAGATGTTCCAAGCCGCCGCAGAAAGCCTCCGGCATCAGGCAATGGAAGCCAACGCCCGAATCGAATTGCCGAGCTTCGCGCCGCGGATCCGCTCGGACCGGCTGGCGCTCGAACAAATCATTAGTAACCTGCTCGACAACGCTGTTAAGTATCTCTCCAGCGACAGACCGGGGCTGATCACCATCGACGCGCGCGACGTAAAGGAATTGATGGTGATTACGATTCGCGACAACGGCCGCGGAATCGCGCCTCAGGACCATGAACGCATCTTCGAATTGTTTCGGCGCGCCGGGGCGCAGGATCGGCAGGGCGAAGGGATCGGTCTCGCCCATGTGCGTAGCCTCGTCCGGCGTCTCGGCGGAGACATCACCGTAGAATCGGCTCTCGGCCAGGGCACGGCTTTTCATATCAGCCTGCCGCGGTCGCTCAGAATAAGCTAGGAAAGCGGCATGGAATTTTCGAAAAACGGGAATCCGGTTTCGATCATTATGATCGAGGATGATGAGGGTCATGCGCGCCTGATCGAGCGCAACATCCGGCGCGCTGGCGTGAACAATGAAATCATTGCGTTTGCGAACGGAACCGCCGCGCTCGACTATCTCTTCGGTCCCGACGGCACTGGCGAAATCAGCGCCAGGCGCTCCATACTGATCCTGCTCGACCTCAATCTGCCCGATATGACGGGCGTTGATATTCTCTCGAAGGTCAAATCGAATCCCCATCTTCACCGCACGCCCGTTATCGTGCTGACGACGACGGACGACCAACGGGAGATCAAGCACTGCTACGATCTTGGGGCGAATGTCTACATCACCAAGCCCGTCGATTACGACAACTTCGCCAATGCGATCCGTCAGCTTGGATTGTTCTTTGCCGTCATGCAGATTCCAACCAGTGAATGACCATGCCAGAGGGTGTTCGTCTTCTCTACATTGATGATGATATCGGCCTTGGGAGGCTGATGCAGAAGGCGCTGGAGCCGCGCGGAATTTTCGTCGAGCACGCTGAAACGGGCGAGGCCGGACTGCGCCTCCTCGCCCAAGAGCGGATCGACGTTGTCGCGCTCGACCACGATCTGGGCCATGAGACAGGAATCGACGTGCTACGCCGCCTGCGCGAGGCCGACGCGCCGCCCGTTATCTATGTGACAGGATCGGAGGATGCCCGGATTGCGGTCGCGGCCCTCAAGGCTGGCGCCGTGGATTATGTCTGGAAAGATGTTGACGGCCACTATCGCGAACTGTTGGGTGAAATCATCAAGGCTGCCTTGCAGCAGGAGCGCCTGCGCCGCGACAAGGAGGAGGCGCAGCGCCAGATCGTCGAAGCCAAGGCGCGCGCCGAATTGCTGCTCGTCGAGGTCAACCACCGCGTTGCGAATTCGCTGGCTCTGATCGCCTCGATCGCGCGGCTACAATCAAAGGCGGTGAGTGACGAAGCCGCGCAGCATGCCCTGGCCGACATGCAGGCTCGCGTCGCGGCGATCGCCGGCATCCATCGCGCGCTCTACACATCGCACGACGTCCGTGTCGTCGAACTTGACGTCTATCTGCGCAATCTTGTCGATGAGCTTTGCTCCGCCATGGATGCGGACATGCAACGCCACACCGTGGAAGTGAAAGCGGAGTCCGGCATTCAGGCCACGACCGACAAAGCAGTGGCGATCGGCGTGATTGTCGCCGAACTCGTCACAAATGCCTATAAATATGCCTACCCCATCGGCTCTTCCGGGCGCATCGGCGTGAGCCTGAGCCGGACGCAGGATGGCGAAGTGCTTCTCGTCGTGGAAGATAACGGCATCGGCATGTCAGCAGCCCCCAAGGGCTCCGGCGTCGGAACCAAGGTCCTCAAGGCGATGGCGATAACGCTGGGCGCGACCATCGACTATGGCGATGCCCATGTCGGCACCAAAGGCACGGTTAAGTTTTCCATTTGAGGCTTATAAGAGGCGGATCTCCAAAATGGTCAAACCGCGACGCATCGAAGGTTACGCCATCGTTTCCGAAGACGGAATGATTGCCGATGCGCATGGCGTCATGCCGAAGTCGCTCGAATTCGAGGCGGACAAGCGCTTCTTCGAACGGCGGCTCGATGCCATCGACGTGGTTTTTCACGGACGCCATTCGCATGAGCACCAGCCGAACTCAGACTGGCGCATGCGCGTGGTCCTGACGCGGCGGATCGTGGATATTGCAGCCGACCCTTCCGCCGAGAATGTGTTTTTCTGGAATCCGACAGGCGCTTCACTCGAAGATGTGCTGAAGACACTTGGCAAACCGGATGCTGCTCTCGGCATCATCGGCGGCACGGAAGTCTTCGGCCTCTTCCTCGGGCACTACAGTGCCTTTTACCTGTCGCGCGCGCCGAACTTGCGTCTGCCCGGCGGTCGCCCTGTCTTCCCCGAGGTGCCCGCAAAAACGCCTGAAGATGTGCTGAAAAGTCATGGGCTCATAGCCGCCGCGCCGCATGCGCTCGATGCTGACAAGGGATTGAACGTCGTCGGCTGGCATCAGCCATCAGAACCGAAACGGTTCTGATTATTTATTTGATGCGTTTTCTTCACGCGAACCGGAATCCACTTCGCTCGAAAACGCGATAGGGAATCCCGTTAAGCCTTCATTAATCATAAATCGTCATGGTCGCCGAAACAGCAGCTAACGCAGAGGAAGCGACGCTGAACTGAAGCTTGACGATTTTTGCCAACGGCCGTTCAGCCACGACGGCCCGAAACGAACGCCCGGCACGGAAGTACTGCCGGGCGTTTCGTTTATATAGCGTTTTCAAGCGAAGTGGCTTCCGGTTCGCGCAAAGAAAACGCGACTTGCGGACCGGAGGTCCGCGGTCCGCATCGCGACATCAGCAGCTAGCCTAGCACCTGCTCCATTATTTTATTTCCACATCCAGAGGTTTCGCATCGTCGAGACCCTTGTAGGAAAAATGCCACCACTCCTGCGGCAGGTTCTCGAAACCATGCTTCACCATCATCTGATGGAGAAGATCGCGGTTTGTGCGCGCATCCTCTGAAACGCCCGCATAATCCGTGGACGATGCCTCATCGAAAAGATCGAAGGACGTGCCGAAATCCTTGTCAACGAAAGCGATATCAACAGCGATGCCGAGGCTGTGCGTGGACGCTTTCGCGATATAGCCCTTCGCAAAGATCTCACGCTTGTCGAGATGCGGATAATAAGCCTCTTTCATTGCCTGATCGGCGGCATCGGCCGCCCAGGCGATGAAGGCTTGCGTAGCGCGTTGCGGCCGGTAGCAATCGTAGACGACGAGCCGCAACCCGCGCTCCGCGGCGTCTTTTGCGACGCCGACCAATGCCTCAGCTACTTCCCGCCTGACCCAGCACTGCGGCGCGCGATAGCCTGGAACCGGCCTTCCTGTAAAGTTCTCGCTTCCGGCATAGCGCATATCCGTTTCGATCGAAGGCACGACATCGGAAAGCCGCACGAAGCCTTCCGGAAGACGGCCTCCTCCTGTGAGGCCGGAACATAATCCCCTGAACGACAGGATAATCCTTTGGATCGGAATCATGCGGCACGCTCCAGCCTGTTGTGAGCGCTCCGGCTGGAGGCAAAGGGCTTTCCCCTTGCGCCCGGGACGGAGCGGGACCACATTTGCCCATTGATGTTGGCCGCCAAGCCAGTCCGCGGAGCGACGCGGAGGATACGCAGGAGGCGAAAGATGTTCGACACGAACGGATTTCAGCGCGGTATGTCGCGCCCCTTGTTTGCGCCGGCCAATCTGCCGGCAGAAGCGCTTGCCAGCGTCAGGACCCGGCGGATACTGGCGCTTTGCGTCGATTTCATCATCGTATCCATCCTGGCATTCGTGATCTGGCTGGCGTTTCTCGTTGCGACCTTCGGCTTGTCGCTTTTCATTCTGCCGCCGCTGTTTCCTCTGGTAGCGTTTTTTTATAACGGGCTCACCGTTTCGGGTCGAGGCATGGCGACGCCCGGCATGCGCATCATGGATCTGGAAATGCGGCTTGTGGACGGAAGCCGCGTGCCCTTCCTCATTGCTGCGGTGCATGCAGTGCTGTTCTATATCAGTTGGCTTTTCCCGGTGATCTTCCTCGTTTCGCTGCTTGCCAGCGACAAGCGCTGCCTCCACGATATGCTGGCGGGCGTGATCGTCGTCCGCCGGCCTCTCCGCGCGTTGTGAGGAACAAGCTTGACACGAGAGCTGCGCGACGCGCCGCAATTCTACCTGACGGCGTCATCCCCCTGCCCTTACCTTCCGGGGCGGGAGGAACGTAAGGTCTTCACGCATCTGATCGGCCGGAGGGCGGCTGCCCTCAACGATACCCTGACGCAATCCGGCTTCCGCCGGTCGCAGACCATTGCCTATCGCCCGGCGTGCGAAAACTGCCGCGCCTGCGTGTCGGTGCGCGTAAAAGTCGATGAGTTCCGCCTCTCGAAGAGCTTTCGCCGCGTCCTCGACAAAAATCGCGATCTGGCCGGAGCGGTCGTGCGGACGGAGCCGACGAGCGAGCAATATTCCCTGTTCCGCGCCTATCTCGACGCGCGCCACAGCGATGGCGGCATGGCCGATATGACCATGCTCGATTATTCGATGATGGTCGAGGACAGCCATGTTGAAAGCCGCCTCGTCGAATATCGCCTTTCGTCCCTCGATGAGAGCGGGCGAAAGGAAGGTCCGCTCATTGGCGTCTGCCTGACCGACCTTCTCTCCGATGGGCTTTCCATGGTCTATTCCTACTATGAGCCGGAGCAGGCGGCGCGCTCGCTCGGAACTTATATGATCCTCGATCACATCATGCGCGCAAGAAACCTCGGCCTGCCGCATGTCTATCTCGGCTACTGGGTCGAGGGCTCCAAAAAGATGGCCTACAAAGCGCGCTTTCTCCCGCAAGAGCGGCTCGGCATGGAAGGCTGGCAAAGAGCAGAGTGAGCTGCATGAAACGCATCGTCATCCTGATTGACGGAACCTGGGATGAGGAGGGCGTCGGCAACAACACCAATGTTGCAATTCTCAGCGGCGACAACAAGCGGCCACTCATCAAGACCTGCGACAGTCATGGCGTAAAGCAGCTTGTCGTCTATCACAAAGGCGTCGGGACAGAGAAGGACTGGCTCAAGCACATACTCGGCGGCACGATCGGCCTCGGCCTGAAGCAGATCGTGCTCGATGCCTATGCTTCGCTCACCGAGCTTTACGAATCCGGCGATGATATTTTCGCTATCGGCTTTTCGCGCGGCGCCTATGCCGCCCGCGCACTTGTCGGAATGATCGGAGCATCCGGCATCGTCCGTGATCCGTCACCCGCAAAGACACAAGCAGCGTGGAATCACTATCGCGTGCCTCCTTCCGTCCGCGCGGCCCCGCAAGCTGCGAGCGGAAGCAACGCCAGGGCCATCCGCAACATGAAGGCGTTGCGCCAAGCGGGGGATGTCCACGCCGACAATCGCGTCAAATGCGTCGGCGTCTGGGATACGGTTGGATCTTATGGCGTGCCTGCCGGAATAGGCCTTGCCCCGCTCGCGCGTTACATCGCGCTGGCAAGCCTAGGATTTCACGACACGCATCTT
>SCSF01000158.1 GCA_004298435.1 Beijerinckiaceae bacterium | reverse complement strand
AAACTCAAAAATTCACGCCGCCTCGCGACACGATACGACAAAACCGCACAAAGCTATCTCGGCTTCGTGCATATCGCCGCCATCCGCTTGTGGATGCGCGCATTCGTCAACAGGACCTAGTCACTAAATTAGACTAGACGCGTAGACGTTTTTATTTCGTGCGCGGCCTCTGGTGGAAGCGTGCGTCAGACCCGATATTCGGGCGTACCACTGAAGGGTCCGCGCCATGTCCGCTGTCAAATTGCGCCCGCAAGCTTTCCGGCTTGAGCAAACCGCGAGGCTGGATGCAGAGGGAGACGCACCGGGCGTTAAAATCAACGGCGCGTTCGCGATCGAGCAGCTTCCCGATTTTACGGAAGCGGAAGCCGCAGAGGCGCCGGAGGCGGGAGCGGGCGAAGCTGCGGTCGAGGTGGCGCAGAGCCGTGGCATTCTGCGTGATCGCCTGCTGTCGTGGGGCGGCCTCTTTGTCTCCGCTGCCGCTGGCTTCATCCTGCTCGTGCTTGGCAACTGGATTGCCGGCCTCGTTGGCGACCTCTTCAACAGGTCGCAAGCTCTGGGCATCGCCGGGCTTGTTCTGGCGGCTTTGGCGGGCGCAGCGCTTCTTGTGCTTGTCTTCCGTGAGGTCTTCGGCATCATCCGGCAGAGTCGCATTGCGCATTTGCACATTGCCTTTGCCGAAGCCCGGGCCGCCGATGACGGCGACGCAGCTCGCAAGCATATCGATACGCTGACGGCGCTTTATGCGCGCCGCCCGCAGCTTTCCCGCGCCAGCGCCGATCTCAAAGCGCTCCGTCAGGAAATCGTGGACGGGCGCGATCTCATCGATATCGCCGAGCGCAGCCTGATTGCACCGCTTGATAATGACGTGCGCCGGGAGATTGCGCTCGCCGCCAAGCGTGTCTCGCTTGTCACAGCGGTCGCGCCGCGCGCAATCGTCGATGTGCTTTTCGTCGCCGGCCAGGTTTTGCATCTCGTTCGCCGGATCGCCGAGATTTATGGCGGGCGTCCGGGGTTCCTTGGTTTCCTCAAGCTGATGCGTTCCGTCGCCGCGCATCTCGCCATCACCGGCGGGGTTGCGGTGGGCGATTCCCTCTTGCAGCAGGTTCTGGGGCATGGAATTGCCTCGAAAATCTCGGCGAGGCTGGGCGAAGGCGTCCTCAACGGCCTTCTGACCACCCGCGTCGGACTTTCCGCCATGTCGGTCTGCCGGCCGATGCCCTTTGCGGTCGAGGCCGCGCCGCGGATTGCCGATGTCGCGCCGTTCCTGTTTACAGGCGAGAAATAAAGCAGCCCCGCTCAGGCAAACAGTATAGCTCCCGGCTTGCAAATACCAGAAATAGAGTGGAATTTAGCTCCCTGCCGGCCACCTTCCGTGGCGGCACAATGGGGGTTTTTATGAAACTGATTTTTTCTGCGCTCGTCCTTTTTGGAGTCGTTTTGCCGAGCGCTGCCGCTTTTGCGAATGCGGATGACATCAAGTGGATTGGGCAGTGCATGACAGACAATGCGAATGAAGGTGCGGCGACGGCTGTCGTCCAGAAATATTGCACCTGCATGAATAACCAGATGAGCAACAACGAGACGCGCTCGATCACGCAATGGGAAAAGTCGCATCCAAGAGAGCGCCACCACTGCGAGCGGGTCGCCGGCTGGAAATAGGCCCGCGATCAAGAGAGAAATGAATGCTGGAGCCCCGGTCCTGATAAAATCGGAACCGGGGCTTTAGGCTAGGTCATAGACCCATAAACGGGATTCCAGAATCGCGGAATTGCTGATTCTGTCTCCGCGGACGGGAGGCTGGGATGGCTCGGCCTGCCGATTACGCTCAACCCGTTCCATCATAGCCGGGACTAAACACCTAGCTCACTTCGAACCAGGTGACGAGGCAGCGCGGGTGGGGTTCAAGAGTTTGGCACGCGATAACCCATTTGCCGGGATTGTCGGCGACGAAGGCGACATGCTTCGCGCGTCCTTCTGACACGATCACATTGCTTCGCCAGTAGGGGTCCCAGCCGTCGTCGAGATCGTGCAGGATGCGGAGGGCATGTCCGCCGACATGCGCTTGCAGCAGGATCGGCGTTTTGTTCGTGAAGCTCAGTGTGACTGGCGCTCCGCGTCTGACGGAGAACAGCGGTTCCGGCGCATAGGTCCGGGCAGCGGCTCCGCCGAGCGACAAAGCTCCGTGCCGATCTTCGACGACGAGATTGATCTTGCGCGATCGCTGCAAATCGATGCGCGCGGGCAGAAGCGGATTCGCGGGCAGGGAACCGAAGGCAGGCAGCGGCGGGCGGCGCGTCCCACGCATCGCAAAGGTTGCCAGCGGCTGGCTGGTGCCTCCGGTGCGCAAAGTCACTACAGCGCTGGTTGCCGCGTCCGGCGGTAAATCGCAGATGACATCGAAGCAGGCGCCGGGGCCGATCGGAATCGTCTGTCGCAATGGCGAGAAAGATACGCAGGGCTGGCCATCGATCGCGGCGATGAGCGGCCGCAGGCCGGTGAAGGCGACGAAGGCGATCTGCGATCCGATCATGCTCAGAAGACGGAGCCGGACACGCGCCCCCGGCAGGGTTTCCATCACCACCGGCCCCGGCGTGGAATTAACCGTCACGATGGAATGATCTGGCCGTCCGGCGCCAGCCTTGTCTGGATCGCTGCGGATCTGCGCCGCAGCATCGAGGTTCCATTCGCCGAGGATGAGCACCAGATCCCGATCGACGGGCGGCGGTTCGGCCTCGTCTATGATCAGCGGCCCGTAGAGGCCGGGATCGATCCGGGCATCCGGCGCAGCATTAGACCGATACCAGTAGAATCCGCTGTCGGGAGGCGCGAAACGATAATCGCTGGAGCGGCCGGGGAGGATCGGGCTCTGCGTCAGGCCGCCAACCCCATCCATCGCATTGACGATCCGTGTGTTCTGGCAGGAGAAGGTCACCGGCTGCGCAAGTTCGTTCACAAGCCGGATTTTGATGTCTTCGCCTTTTTTATAACGCAGGAGGGGGCCGGGCACGCTGCCGCCGAAGCCATTCGCCAGGGTTCTCGGCTTGGGCGGGGCAAGAAGCGCCATCTCCGCCCGGCTTGCGGCCAGGAGCCTGTAGCCCTCCCCGGCCTCCGGCGTGGCGGCACGAGCCGTCATCGGTCCGAGAAGGACTATGGTTGAACTCAGAAAAGCGCGGCGGTCCAGACGCATGGGCCAAAGTTCCGACAAGAGGCCTTATTCGTTCATCATCTTAGAGGAGCGGCGGGCCGCCGTTGCAGAACCGGCTCACTTTTTTGCTGCATCCTCCTGGCCGCATTGCTATAGACCCGGCCCAATATGGTTGTGCATATCGCGCGGGAGCCGTCGAATTTGGCGTCAGCCATGCCGCTTCGATGCGCTTTGCAACCACAAGTTAAACCATTTTCACCGGATCAAGCCCGGTCTGCCGGAATTCAGCAGCAAAAAGGCTGGTCAGGTGGCGCCGGGACTTGCGGGCGTGGCGGAACTGGTAGACGCGCCGGATTTAGGTTCCGGTGGTGAAAACCGTGGGGGTTCGAGTCCCTCCGCCCGCACCAGGCGGCCGCGCGTCCATCTTGTTGCCGCGGGCCGCACGTCGTAGATCATAGCCATAATTGGCGGCTGCATGGTTGGGGCAGTTGAAGCTGTAAGGGATTGAAAGGGCGAATCGATGCAAGTGACTGAGACCCTCAGCGAGGGGCTGAAGCGCGAATATAAGGTGGTGCTCGCGGCTGCCGATCTCGCAACGAAGGTCGAAACCCAGCTCGATGAGCTGCGCACCAAGGCGCGGATCAACGGCTTTCGCCCTGGGAAAGTGCCGGTCGCTCATCTCAAGCGCCTTTACGGCCGCTCGATCATGGCCGAGGTGATGCAGGAGGCGGTCAACGAGGCCAACCGCAAGATCATCGAGGAAAACGATCTCAAGCTCGCCACCTCGCCGACCATCGACCTTATGACGGAGAATGAGCAGGAGCTTCAGGACGCCTTCGAGTCCAGGGCCGATCTTTCCTACAAGGTCGCGGTCGAGATTCTGCCGAAGTTCGATGTGGGGGATTTCAAGGACGTCGCCGTTGAGCGCCTCGTTGCGGAAATTCCACAATCCGACGTGGACGAAGCGATGAAGCGGATCGCCGACCAGAATCGCCCCTATGCACCCAAGGATGGCGATGACGCCACCGCCGCCAAAGGCGACAAGGTCGTGCTCGACTTCGTCGGCAAGATCGACGGCGAGGCATTCGAAGGCGGCACCGCCGAAGGTGTCGATCTCGTGCTCGGTTCGAACGCCTTCATTCCGGGCTTCGAAGATCAGCTTGAAGGCATGAAGGCCGGCGAGCAGAAAACAATCTCCGTCACCTTCCCGGAGGAGTATTCGGCCGCCAATCTCGCCGGCAAAGCGGCGACTTTCGATGTCACCCTGAAGTCCTGTGAGGCTCCAGGCGAAGTCACCATCGATGATGCTTTTGCGGAAAGCCTCGGCTTCCCCGACCTCGCCAAGATGCAGGAGGCGGTTGTTGGCTCGCTCGAAAGCGAGAGGGCGGCGATCTCGCGGCGCAAATGGAAGCGCGAATTGCTCGATGCGCTCGACAGGAAATTCACTTTCGAACTGCCGCAGGCGCTGGTGACGAGTGAATTCGATGGCATCTGGCGCGAAGCAACCGCAGAGCGCAACGCCAAAGGCAAGAGCTTCGCCGACGACAATACGACGGAGGAGGCCGAACGGGCCGACTTCCAGAAAATCGCCGAGCGCCGGGTGCGGCTGGGCCTGGTGCTCGCCGAAGTCGGCGAAAAGGCCGGGGTGACAGTGAGCGAAGACGAACTTGCTCAGGCCCTCTATCAGCAGGCGCGCAATTTCCCCGGAATGGAGCGCCAGCTCGTTGAATTCTATCGCAAGAATCCGGAACAGATGAACCGGATCAGAGCGCCGATTTTTGAAGAGAAGGTCATCGACCATCTCATGGAGCTCGCCACGGTAACCGACAAGAAGGTTTCCGCTACGGAATTGCTGGAAACGGTTAAAGCTTTCGAGGAAGCCGAGGACGCGAAAACCCCGGCAACAGCGTGAGCGACCGCTCTTTGCGAAATTGGCGGGAATGACTATCTTCGTTGGCAAAGCAAGGCATTGCCGCCAAAACCTATCGCCTCTCCAAGTGAGGAATACCCATGCTGCGCGACCGCGATCCCGTCGAGATCTACGACAATTATCTGATCCCCCAGGTCATCGAGAACACCAGCCGCGGCGAGCGGGGGTTCGATATCTATTCGCGGCTTTTGCGCGAGAGGATCATTTTTCTGACGGGGCCGGTCGAAGACCATATGGCGACCGTCATCGTGGCTCAGCTTCTGTTCCTCGAAGCTGAGAACCCGAAAAAAGAAATCTCGATGTATATCAATTCGCCGGGCGGCGTCGTCACTGCCGGCCTGTCGATCTATGACACGATGCAGTTCATCCGGCCGAAGGTATCGACGCTTTGCATCGGCCAGGCGGCGTCCATGGGCTCATTGCTGCTGGCTGCTGGCGCCGAGGGAATGCGCTATGCGCTTCCGAATGCGCGGATCATGGTGCATCAGCCTTCCGGCGGCTTCCAGGGCCAGGCGTCCGACATTATGCGCCATGCCGAAGACATCATGGGCATGAAGCGCCGGCTCAACGAGATCTATGTCAGGCACACCGGCAAGGATTACGACACCATCGAGGCCACGCTGGATCGCGATCATTTTATGACTGCGGAAGAATCGCGCCTCTTCGGCATTGTCGATCAGGTGATCGAGAAGCGCCCGGACGAGGGCGAGACGGCAAAAACGGCAGCCTGATCGGTCCTTCTGGCTGCTGCCCTTCTTCCGGCAAAGCTTGCAGCCGGGGGCTGGTCCGCACATATCAATTGTCCCCCGAGGCGCATCTTTTGGCGAAAAGATCGTTGCCGAAGGTTGCCAGAGTGTTCTTCGGCGGCCTGATTCGTCAGCATTCCATCCCCGGCAACCCTGGCCGTTGCCGCGCGGCCACAGCCAGGCTTGCCGAAACGGGGCCGTTTTCCAGACCGGACGCCGGCTTGGCAGTTGGCGGACAGGCGGACGACGCCCCGCTGGATGAGAATTACGTTTAACCACTTGGACGCACTTTTCTGACATCATGCTACCCAACTGTTGCGCCCATGTGACGCAACCAAGCCGCCAGGCAGCTAAGAACTGCTTCGGGACTTGATCCCAGGCCTCTGGCATGTTTGCATTTCCGGTGACGGAGACGGCGTAATCCGGGGGGTTGAGAGGGTAACGAAAATCGGCCGGCGGAACCTGCGCAGTGCAGGCGGCGGCTGAAGACAGTCCACAGGGCCGACGCATTGAGGCGATCGGCCGGCAGGAGATAAGCCATGACCAAGGTCGGCGGCAGCGACTCGAAAAACACGCTCTATTGCTCGTTTTGCGGCAAGAGCCAGCACGAGGTCCGCAAGCTGATTGCCGGTCCAACGGTGTTCATCTGCGACGAATGCGTCGAGCTTTGCATGGACATCATCCGCGAGGAGAACAAATCCTCGCTGGTCAAGAGCCGCGACGGCATCCCGACGCCGAAAGAAATCTGCAAGGTCCTCGACGATTACGTCATTGGTCAGCCGCAGGCCAAGCGCGTTCTGTCGGTCGCCGTGCATAATCATTACAAGCGGCTTAATCACGCGACCAAACACAACGACGTCGAACTTGCGAAGTCGAACATTCTGCTGATTGGCCCGACTGGTTCTGGCAAGACCCTGCTCGCACAGACGCTTGCCCGCATCCTCGACGTGCCATTCACGATGGCGGATGCGACGACGTTGACCGAAGCGGGTTACGTCGGTGAAGACGTCGAAAACATCATCCTGAAATTGCTGCAAGCCTCCGACTACAATGTCGAGCGGGCGCAGCGCGGCATCGTCTACATCGATGAGATCGACAAGATTTCGCGGAAATCGGACAACCCGTCGATCACCCGCGATGTGTCGGGCGAGGGCGTGCAGCAGGCGCTCCTGAAAATCATGGAAGGTACGGTTGCTTCCGTGCCTCCGCAGGGCGGCCGCAAGCATCCGCAGCAGGAGTTCCTGCAAGTCGACACGACGAACATTCTGTTCATCTGTGGCGGTGCGTTCGCGGGACTTGAGAAAATCATCTCGATGCGCGGCAAGACCACCTCCATCGGCTTCGGCGCCAGCGTGGAGGCTCCTGATGCGCGGCGCACCGGCGAAATCCTGCGCAAGGTCGAGCCGGAGGATCTGCTGAAATTTGGCCTGATTCCGGAGTTCGTCGGGCGGCTTCCTGTCATCGCGACACTGGAGGATCTCGACGAGGACGCCCTGAAGCGGATCCTCACCGAGCCAAAGAATGCGCTTGTGAAGCAGTATCAGCGCCTGTTCGAAATGGAGAATACGGAACTGACCTTCCAGGACGAAGCCCTGAACGTCGTCGCCAAGAAGGCCATCGAGCGGCGCACCGGCGCACGCGGCCTGAGATCGATCATGGAAGGCATATTGCTCGATACGATGTTCGATCTTCCCGGCCTCGATGGCGTGGAGCAGGTTGTCATCGGCGCCGACGTGGTCGAAGGCAAATCGCGCCCGCTTTATATTTATGCGGAGCGCAGCGAGAAGAGCGGCACAAGCGCGTGAATTCGCCCCGCCGCTTTTCCTGTAAAGCGGTTTGGGCGTGCCGGCCCGGCGGTCAAGCTGCCGGGTTATCTCTGCTGCAAATTGAAACTGTCCCCGATTCAAGTGCCCGTGCGAAGCGCCCGGCGCCCGCCGATTCGTTTTTTGTGCGCCGCTTGAAAGCCGCAACCGAAACCGCCATCTTATGACGGAAACAACAACGCCGTGTCGGCTTTCTGGCCGGCCCGGGCTGAGAGTTTGGGCTTCATCGAGTAGGACTGGCTGCCGCGGTTTTCTGCGCCGGATGCGAAAGCAGCAGAATTGGCAGTCTTGTATTCACTCAGGGATGTTGTCGGGCTTGATGTAGGAACGCGTTGTGAGAATAGGATAAAACTATGACCAGCCAGAAACGTGAGCCTGTTCTTCCTGGGGCCGTTCAAAGCTATCCGGTCCTGCCGCTGCGCGATATCGTCGTTTTTCCGCATATGATCGTCCCGCTTTTCGTTGGCCGCGAGAAATCCATTCGCGCGCTCGAAGAGGTGATGAAAAGCGACAAGCTGATCTTGCTCGCGACGCAGATCAATGCGTCCGATGACGATCCGGCGCCGGAGGCAATTTTCAAGACCGGCACGCTTGCAACTGTTTTGCAGCTTCTCAAGCTGCCCGATGGCACTGTGAAGGTGCTCGTCGAGGGGCAGATGCGGGCGCGCGTGCATTCCTACACGCAGACCGAAGATTATTATGAAGCAAATGCCGACGCGATTGCCGACGAAGCCGCCGACAAGGTCGAAGTCGAGGCATTGGCGCGTTCCGTCGTGTCCGAATTCGAGAGCTATGTGAAGCTCAACAAGAAGGTCTCGCCGGAGGTTGTCGCTGCGGTGAACCAGATCGATGACTATGCCAAGCTCGCCGATACGGTGGCTTCGCATCTTGCTGTCAAGATTCTCGACAAGCAGTCGATCCTGGAAACAAACTCCGTCGGCAAGCGGCTTGAGAAATGTCTCTCATTGATGGAGAGCGAGATCTCTGTGCTGCAAGTTGAGAAGCGCATCCGCACCCGCGTCAAGCGGCAGATGGAGAAGACGCAGCGCGAATATTATCTCAATGAGCAGATGAAGGCGATCCAGAAGGAACTCGGCGACGAGGACGGCAAGGACGATCTTTCGGAGCTTGAGGAGCGCATCAAGAAGACGCGGCTTTCCAAGGAGGCGCGCGACAAGGCCACCGCTGAGTTGAAGAAACTGCGGCAGATGTCGCCGATGTCGGCTGAAGCGACGGTGGTGCGCAACTACCTCGACTGGATTTTGTCGATCCCGTGGAACAGGCGCAGCAAGGTCAAGAAGGATCTCAACATTGCCGAGGAGACTCTCGACAGCGAGCATTTCGGCCTTGAAAAGGTGAAAGAGCGCATCGTCGAATATCTCGCCGTGCAGAGCCGCGCCAACAAGCTGACGGGGCCGATCCTCTGTCTCGTCGGTCCTCCCGGCGTCGGCAAGACCTCGCTCGGCAAATCGATCGCCAAGGCGACCGGACGCGAATTCGTCCGTATGTCGCTCGGCGGCGTGCGCGACGAGGCGGAGATCCGCGGGCATCGGCGGACCTATATCGGTTCGATGCCTGGCAAGATCATCCAGTCTATGCGCAAGGCGAAGACCACCAATCCGCTCTTCCTGCTCGATGAGATCGACAAGATGGGCATGGATTTCCGTGGCGATCCGTCATCGGCGCTGCTCGAGGTTCTGGACCCTGAGCAGAACCATGCGTTCAACGATCACTATCTCGAAGTCGATTACGATCTGTCCAATGTGATGTTCGTGACGACGGCGAATACGTTGAACATACCGCCGCCCTTGATGGACCGGATGGAGATCATCCGCATCGCCGGTTACACGGAGGATGAGAAGATCGAGATTTCGCGTCGTCACCTCATTCCGGCGACGTTGAAAAAGCATGGCCTCGATGCAGCCGAATGGTCGATCGATGATTCGGGCCTCAAGACCATCATTCGCCGCTATACGCGGGAGGCGGGCGTTCGTAACCTCGAACGCGAACTCTCCAATCTCGCGCGTAAGGCTGTGAAGCAGATCCTCACCGGAAAGGCGAAGATTGTCGCCGTCACGGCGGACAACATCTCCGACTATCTTGGCGTGTTCCGCTACCGTTACGGCGAAGTGGAGGCGGAGGATCAGGTCGGCGTTGTGACTGGTCTCGCCTGGACGGAAGTCGGCGGTGAGCTGCTCACGATCGAGGGCGTGATGATGCCCGGCAAGGGTCGGATGACTGTTACCGGCAATCTGCGCGACGTGATGAAAGAGTCGATTTCCGCGGCGGCATCCTATGTGCGCTCGCGGGCCGTGGATTTCGGCATCGAACCGCCGATGTTCGACAAGCGCGATATCCATGTGCATGTGCCGGAGGGCGCGACGCCGAAGGATGGTCCTTCGGCCGGCGTGGCGATGGCGACTGCAATCGTCTCGACATTGGCAAGCATTCCGGTGCGCCGTGACGTGGCGATGACCGGGGAGATCACTCTGCGTGGTCGCGTGCTGCCGATCGGCGGACTGAAGGAGAAACTGCTCGCGGCTTTGCGCGGCGGAATGAAGAAGGTCATTATTCCGGAAGAGAACGCAAAAGATCTCGCCGACATTCCGGACAGCGTGAAGAATGGCCTCGAAATCGTTCCCGTCTCGCGCATGGACGAGGTGCTGAGGCACGCTCTTGTCCGCCAGCCGGTGCCCATCGTCTGGGAAGAGGAGACGAAGCCTTTGGCGGCGCCGATACCCGGCGACGATGAAGCTTCCGGGGTTGTCGCGCACTAAGGTACAGCCGGATTCCCGGATCTCAACAAAACAAAGGCCGCTGCGTCCCGCGCAGCGGCCTTTCTGCTGCGCTCTGCCTTGCATTTGCGCGGATTTAAGGCCACGAAAAAGCTTCGCTGGCGTGGCGATTCGACTGCTATCCTTGGAGCGGGATGCGAAAAGTGGATCCGGTTTTTCGCTTAAATCCCGGCTCTGATTTGTTGGAATCGATCACGTTACATGCGTTCAGGCAGATTAGGCCGGAGCGCATCGTGATCTGGCGCTTGCGAGGATAGCGCAGAATGATCGTCTGTGGATCGCGGCTTACCGAACGGTTGCAGGGATATGTGTTTGCACCCAGAATTGGCGACGTTCCCTTCTGGACGAAATAGCATTTCGGGCTTGAACCGGTCCTTGCTTTCGTTGGAATTTCTCTCATAAACAGGAAGACACAATGAATAAGATGGAACTCGTCGAACATGTCGTGGCCGAGACGGAGCTGTCGAAAGTCGCGGCCGCCGCGGCGATCGAAGCTGTCGTGGAAGGGATCACGAAGGCGCTGAGAAAAGGCGAAGATGTCCGGCTCGTCGGCTTTGGAACTTTTTCGGTCAAGAAGCGGGCCGCCAGCAAGGGGCGCAATCCCGCGACAGGCGAAGCGATCAAGATTCCGGCTTCCAAGAACGCGCGGTTCAAGGCGGGCGTCGCCCTGAAAGCGGCGATCAACAAGCGCTAACCTCACAGGCCGCTCGATACCGGGCTATGCGCCAGGGCCGTGGGTTGACCCCGCCGGGCGCTATGCAACCAAAGCGTGGGCTGATTATTGCAGCCCACGCTTGGTTTGAGCCGGTCGATTGCGGGGCTTTTCGTGAGCGATGCGTCCTCCGGCGCCGCGAGGATCCGCTCCTATTTTGCGTCTTGGGAATTGCTAGAGCATCTCATCCCGTATTTTGAGCTATTCATATATAGTAATATTCTATTTGCATTGATGCCCATCCGCCTGTTTTGTTTACGGTCCACCATGGCGATTGCGACAAGCCGGCCGCCGCGGTGATCATTGCAAGGCCGTAAGGGACTGAAAATGAATTTACATTCGGATGCTCTTGAGATTCCGGCCGGAACGCGTGAGGAAAAGAGTTTGAAATGGTGGGAAACGGGTACGCGCCCTGACTATCGTTTTTCGCTCGCCAATGAACGCACCTTCCTTGCATGGATCAGGACCTCCCTCGCGATCGTCGCCGGCGCGATCGGAATCGACCAATTCGCTTCCGACCTGGGCTCTCCGCAGTTGCGGCTTGTTCTTTCGGTTGTCCTGCTCATGGTCGGCGGCACGCTCGGAGGCGTCGCCTACACGCGATGGGCGCGCGCGGAACGCGCCATGCGCCGCGAGGCTGACCTGCCGCTGAGCTCCCTTTTGCCTTTCCTGGCCATGTTTACGGCTTTCCTGTCTACGGGACTCGCCTGGCTCATCATCGATTTCAGTTGATGCGAGGGTAATGTGATGCGCAGCAGGGATCCCGGCCTTCAACCGGAGAGAACCGGTCTCGCCTGGTCGCGCACCGGTTTGCTGGCGCTCATTGTCGCCTGCCTCTCAATCCGCATCGGGCTTTCGGCAGCGGCGGACCTCCATTTGATCGTAGCATTGCTTCTGGCCGGCTTGGGCTGCATGAGCCTGCACCGCGGCCATCAGCGGTCGCGCTATGTGGCGGGCGAAGACGTCGCCACCAGCACAAGCCGAAAATTTCTTCTTGGGACAAGCAGCCTTGTAATGCTTGCGTGCACCATCGACGCCATATTGCTTCTCATACGGCATTTATGATTTTTGATGGAAAAAACTCGTGGAACTTAGCATCGATTCATCTTACTGAGCCGGTGATGAATCTTGTTTTAGAAACGGACGTATTTCGCGCGGCACAACTGCTGGTAATCAAAGCGTGACTTCCAGAGCATTTTCGAGCGAGGCGGCTTTCGGTTCGCGTGAAGAAAATGCGTCCAGACAAAGAAGTAGAGTTTCGGTTCTGATCTGTCAGAGCCGAAACGGCTCCAGTCTGCGCTGACGGGCAGTAAGGCATTCTCGCGTGTTTCTGTTGCGAAATCGACAATGGGCTGATAAATATCGCTCATAGAAAATGAAGTTTAATCAAATAGTTATGTGATTTTGGGCGGTTAGCTCAGTTGGTAGAGCATCTCGTTTACACCGAGAGGGTCGGCGGTTCGAGCCCGTCACCGCCCACCATTCTCATGGCGCTTTCAAGCGAAGCGGCGTCCGGTTCGCGTGAAGAGAACGCGCCGAAACAAATAAATAGAGCCGAAACGGCTTTGGCCATTTCAAAAGTTGAATTTACTTTTTCGACCCATGCTTTAGGGGTGGATGTATGGCGTCCCAACCGTCTGTCCGAGGCCCTCTCGTCATGTGCTTTTGGTCGATGCGTTGAGCGCATCGGATTGGTCGCGCATAGATCGCGATGCGTTCGGGTCGATTCGACCGGAACGCATATAACGTGATCGGCTCCAATAAATTAGAACGGGATTTAAGCAAAAAACCGGATCCACTTTTCGCATCCCGCTCTGGCCGATAGGTCGATGTCATGCTTGCGCTCCGCCACGCCGCCACCCGCTTTTTCTGTGTCGAACTTTCCGCAAGACATGCCTCCCTGTGGAAGCAGGCATTGACGCTGATTGCACCGGCGATTGCCCTGTCGGTGTTTTTGTTCGGCGCGTGTGGAGCATCGACGGCGGCGAATGCCGGGGAGATGCGGTTTTCTCTGGTTTCTGTGGGCAACGCACATTATTGTGGCGCGCATTGTCCGGCCGTCATCATGGCAGACGGTGAAATCACCGACAGCACGCCCTACGACTTTATGAATTTCGTCCGTGAGAATATCGGACATCGCGATTTGCATTCCGTCATTCTCCTCGATTCTCCCGGCGGCAAGGTCGTTGCCGCGATGCAACTCGGACGGATTTGGCGGCGGCTTGGCGCGACGGCGGTCGTGGCGCGGCCTGAACCCGGCAGGAGATCGCGATTTCTGGCCGCAAGCTGCGAATCCGCCTGCGTCTACGCATTGATCGGCGCCAGGAAAAGAGTGGTTCCGCCGGGCAGCGTCGTTGGCGTGCATCGCATGTTTTTTTACGATGACAATTCAGGGCCGATGAACGAGGGCGCGTCGGGACGGCGTCATTATGACAATGGGTCGATGAAAGCCATGCTCTCGCGTTACACAGCCCGCATGGGGGTTAGTCCAGCGCTCATTTCGGAAGCGGAACGGATCTCGTCGGATCGAATTCATGTTCTGAGCCGAAGAGAAATGGCCCGCTATCATCTGGCCTCGTCGCGGTTTTAAAAAAGCCGCAGGCTGTCAAATTCTGCTTCTTGCTTGACTTGCGATGCCGCCTATCTTATCCGGCGGGTCTCCAAACGGTCTTGGCCGTTTGTGTTTTCCGGGGCTTCAGAGTCTTTCCGGGAAATCGTGGGGGAGTAGCTCAGCTGGTTAGAGCGCCGGCCTGTCACGCCGGAGGTCGCGGGTTCAAGTCCCGTCTCTCTCGCCATTAATTTGTCTGGAAAATCCTCGCTGGAAACCTTTGGCTCGGCGATATGCCGTGGACCTGTCCGGCGTTAGCTCTCCATTAAGACCTGGGGCGCAGCGTGGTGAGCGGGGGGATTCCGCTCATGCTTTCATTTGCTCTTCTGCTTTGCGCCGCCGGGCTTTTCTGCGCCTGTCGCAGAAACGTCCTGATTCTCTTTCCCGCTACGCTAGCTGTTTGGGCAGTGACACTGACTTTCTGCGCCTTCACGGGTGCGTCGGCAGGGCAGGCTCTTCTCATCGCCTTTCTCAGTGGAGCGTGCCTGCAACTCGCCTATCTGGCCGGTGCTGTTTGTCTGCACCATTCCCGCACGCAGAAAAGCACTGTGCCCGTGTCCGCGCGGCGCATTCCGGCTGAACAAAAGGTGCGGCGTTTCCGCGCGTGACCCTCTCGTGGGACGCCAAAAACAAGAACCGCGTATTCTGGAAACTCAAAAAATTTTGAGCCACACCTCAATTTTATCAATCCAAACGTGCTCATAGCCCGCAAATGACTTGATCTCGGGCTCTCTTTGGATGAATTCGGCGCGATTGGGACGGGTGGCGCACCGTTTTGAGTGCGCTGCACAAAGATTTTTGCCGGTGTTGCGGGCGGCAACGCCCGCGCCCCATTCCCGGCACAGGCAGATTCATATTGAGCCTGTGCTTTTTTCCCACTATTCATGGCTGGATTTTTCGCCCATGCGCGGCTTGCATCCTGCGCAGCGCGGGATCAGGACTAAACCCAGACACGTCACTGCGGGCTGGTTGAAGGCTGCGGAAGCCATTCGCCGCCGTTTTCCGCTCCGTTGTCCTGGACAGCCCTGAAGCACCGGGCTGAAGTTCGCAAGCGGACTTATGAGCGAATTCGACAGGTTTCAGATACAACCAATCGGGATTTTTGGAGGGTAAGATCTATGAGCAACAGGCCTCGGAGCGCTGGACGTCAATTTCTACAAATTCCCGGGCCGACTCCGATCCCCGATCGCGTCCTGCGCGCCATCGACATGCCCATCATCGATCATCGTGGACCTGAGTTCCAGAGGCTCGCCAAGCGGGTGCTCGAGAAGGTCAAGGGCATCTTCAAGACGCAGAGCAAGGTCATCATTTTCCCCGCGTCGGGCACCGGCGGTTGGGAAGCTGCGCTGGTCAACACGCTGTCGCCCGGCGACCGCGTCCTGATGTTCGAAAGCGGACAGTTCGCGGCTCTCTGGAAGGCAATGGCGCTGCGGCTCGGCCTCAAGCCCGAGTTCATTGAGTCCGATTGGCGCATCGGCGCTGATCCGGCGCAGATCGAGGCGCGCCTCAAGGACGACAAGAACCACGAAATCAAGGCCGTTTGCGTCGTTCACAATGAGACGGCGAGCGGCACGACGGCGCCTTTGGGCGAGATCCGCAAGGTGCTCGACAAGCTGAAGCACCCGGCGCTGTTCTTCGTTGACGCGGTGTCTTCGCTCGGTTCGATCGATGTCCGGCAGGACGAGTGGGGCATCGACGCCGTCATCGCAGGTTCGCAGAAGGGCCTCATGCTGCCGCCAGGTCTCGCCTTCAACGGCGTGAGCCAGAAGGCGCTCGACGCTGCGAAGGTTTCCCGCTTCCCGAAATCCTATTGGGCGTGGGACGACATGCTGGCGAACAATGCCAACGGCTTCTTCCCCTACACGCCGGCGACCAATCTGCTCTACGGTCTCGATGTGGCTCTCGATCTTCTCGCGGAAGAAGGCTACGACAACGTCTTCGAGCGTCACCTTCGGCACGCAGAAGCGACGCGCCGCGCCGTCAACGCCTGGGGCCTCGAGGTTCTTTGCCGCGACCCCAAGTATTATTCGCCGGTCGTCACGTCGGTATTGCTGCCGGCGGGCCATGATGCTGATGCTTTCCGCGCGGTCGTGCTTGAGAACTTCAACATGGCGCTGGGCGCTGGCCTCGGCAAAGTCGCCGGCAAGGTGTTCCGCATCGGCCATGTTGGCGACACCAACGATCTGACAATCGTCGGCGCCCTGGGTGGCGTGGAAATGGGTCTTGAACTTGCCGGCATTCCGCATCGCAAGGGCGGCGCGCAGGTTGCGATGGAGTATCTTGCCCAGCAGGCCAAGAAGTCATCGCAGAAACTTGCTGCCGCGGAATAATCCGTAAGCGGTTCCAAATGCGGAAAGCCCCCGCGCATCGATGGATGCGCGGGGGCTTTTCTTTTTTGGCTCTTTCGAGCCAAATAGCTTTGGCTCGCAACCGCAGGGCGATCACGCTGCTGCAAAAAGGCCATTGAGGATGACTGGAGTTTCATCCGGGATCGCTGCTGAGCAGATCGAGACGCAGGCTGCTGTTTTCGCCTTTCTGGCCGATCCGGCGACCCATGGACTTGCTCCTCCTGACAAAAGCGGGCAGGGCGTCGCCGCCAGCGTTACGCGGATCGAGACGCATGGCTCGGTTGTTTTTCTGGCCGGGGCTGACGCTTACAAGATCAAGCGCGCTGTTCGCTTTCCCTTCATGGATTTTTCGACGCTTGAGAAACGCCGCCTCGCCTGCGAGCACGAGATTGCGGTCAACCGTTGGAATGCGCCTGAGATTTATCTCGGCACGGTCGCGATAAGGCGCGACGCCAATGGTCTGCATCTCGGTGGCACGAGGGGTACAATCATCGAATGGGCGGTGCATCTGCGCCGCTTCGACGAAACGCAGACATTCGACAAGCTCGCCGAGGCCGGACTGCTGGATCTCGATCTCATACCGCCTTTCGCAGACATTGTTGCTGCCGCGCATGAGCATGCACCACGCTGCGGTGAGGACATCGACGCAACGCGCATGTTCTTCAACACGCTGCAAGATGCGCTCAATGCTGTGACGGCGGCGCGCGACATTTTCCCGTCCGAGTCTGCTGACGCGTTCAAAAAGAAAGCACTCGGGCTTTTCGCTGGCCTGGAGCCATTGCTCCGCGCCCGCGAAAAAGCCGGCTTCGTGCGGCTTTGCCACGGAGATCTGCATCTGCGCAACATCGTGCTGCATGAAGGACAGCCGCTTCTCTTCGATGCCATAGAGTTCGACGATAGGATCGCGACTTGCGACATTCTATATGACTTCGCCTTTGTCCTGATGGATCTGTGGCAGAGGCAACTGCATGCCCATGCCAGCCGATTGTTCAATCTGTACCTCTGGCGCAGTCCTGACATGGACGCGGCGCTCGACGCGCTTGCCACGCTGCCGCTGTTTCTTGCGCTACGAGCCGCCATCCGCGCCCAAGTGACTGTGGCGTTGTCGCGTCTTGAGCCCGATAAACGTGCGCAGCGCATCGCTGAGGCGCAGCGGTTCTTTGCGTCGGCAGAGGCGTTTCTCGAATCTCAACCGCTATGTCTCATTGCAATCGGTGGACTCTCGGGCAGCGGCAAAAGTACACTCGCCAAGGTTCTCGCGCCGGCGCTTGGCCATGCGCCGGGAGCCGTGCATCTGCGCAGCGACGTCGAACGCAAGCGCCTGTTTGGCGTGGCCGCGCACGAACGCTTGCCGCAGGACGCCTATCGGCCCGAGATCGCTCCGCAAGTCTATGAACGGCTGCGGGATCTTGCGCGGAGCGCGTTGCTGGCGGGGCATAGCGTTATCGTCGATGCCGTACATGCTACGGCAGAGGAGCGTGCGCTTATAGAAGACATCGCTGCGAGTGCGGGAGCGCGTTTCACCGGCTTGTGGCTCGATGCGTCGGCGGAAACGCTTTGCGCGCGCGTCGATAAACGAAAGAACGACGCTTCAGATGCAACAGCGCCGGTCGTGCGCGCGCAGCTCGCTTGGGATCTCGGGCCTATGCGCTGGCAAAGGCTCGATGCAGCGCAGCCGCTCAGTGAACTGACGGAATTGGCAATTAAGGCGATTGGATGAAAGGCGTCATGCGCGGCCTTGATCCGCGCAATCGATCGTGTCAAGCCGCTGCCGCGTTCTTACAAACGGAGGACTACGATGAGCTCGAATGATCCCATCCAAACGCCAATTACTGGACGCGAAAATTGCGACGATCAGCGGGAATCGGCTCAAGCACTTGCGCAGTTTTACCGAGCTCTCAACTCCCGCGACCTGGAACTGATGCAGCGAAATTGGTCCAATTCCGCCGAGTCAGCGATGGATAATCCTTTGGGAGGAATAAAACGAGGCTGGACCGAAATCAGGCCAACCTACGAGAAACTGTTCGAGAGCAAGGGCGCTTATCGCTTTGAGTTCTATGACTACACAATGCACGAAACCCGCGATTTGTTTTACGTGGTCGGGCGTGAACGGGGTGAACTCGATGTGAGTGGACAACCGATGCAACTCGCGATTCGGACCAGCCGCATCTTTCGGCGAGATCAGGACGGAAGATGGTCGCAGGTACATCATCACGGTTCGATCGATGATCCGCAAATGCTGACCGCTTACCAAACAGCGATCCTTGGGAAGCGTTGACATCCCATCTATCCTGCGTGATGACGCGGGAGAGAAGCGATCAACGAGATCGTTTTGTTGAAGCATCGGCTTACGCGCGCAGCTCGCTTGGGATCTCGGGCCTATGCGCTGGCAAAGGCTCGATGCAGCGCAGCCGCTCAGCGAGCTGGCGAAATCGGCAATAAGGTCAGTCGTTGACGCTCGTCATGCGCGGATCAAGTCCGCGCATGACGGCGGGAGCCCGGCGGAATGAGCACGGCTGCGCCTTGCAATCGGCCCTCGCGTAAATCGGCAAGCGCCGTGTTCGCCTGCTGGAGCGGATAGGCCGTCGTTTCAGTGACGACATGGGATTCCGCCGCGACCCGGAGAAAATCAATTCCATCCTGGCGCGTGAGATTGGCGACGGAAAGAAGCCTGCGCTCTTCCCACAAAAGATCATAGGGAAAGCTCGGAATATCGCTCATGTGAATGCCGGCGCAGACAACTGTGCCGCCTTTCTTTACCGCAGCGAGCGCGGCAGGCACGAGCGCGCCGATCGGCGCATAGATGATTGCGGCATCGAGCGGCTCCGGCGTTGCTTCGTCGGATCCTCCTGCCCATACCGCTCCGAGCCGGCGCGCAAAGTCTTGTGCAGCGGTGTCGCCCGGGCGCGTGAAGGCGAAGACCTTGCGGCCCTGTGCGCGCGCGATCTGCGCGATGATATGGGCCGCAGCGCCGAAACCGTAAAGGCCGAGGTTCTTGCCTTCGCCGGCCATCACGAGTGACCGCCAGCCAATCAACCCGGCGCAAAGGAGGGGAGCCACGTCCTGATCGCGGCCATCCTCGCCAAGCGCAAATACATAATGCGCATCAGCGAGGGTTCGCGTGGCGAAGCCTCCATCGCGCGTGAAGCCGGTGAAAAGAGGCGCATCACAAAGATTTTCACGGCCCGAGAGACAATAGGGGCAATGGCCGCAGGTGTGCCCGAGCCAGGGAATGCCCACACGCATTCCGATTTCGAAACCTTCGACGCCGGGTCCCATCGCCTCGACGCGGCCGACGATCTCGTGGCCCGGGATGATCGGCAATTTCGGATTGGGCAATTCACCATCGACGACATGCAGATCGGTGCGGCAGACACCGCAAGCGGTCACAGCGACACGGATTTCGCCACGACCCGGCTGAGGGTCCGGCCGTTCCTGCCATTGGAGCGGCTTCCCGGTTTCCGTCAACACCATGGCGTGCATGGAAAACGTGATCCTCGAAATCGGCTGACATTTCGGAACACGCGCTTTTGAGTGGTTTGCGCGCTTTCCTTCGTTTGATAAGGATTGTACCCGATTATGGGAAAACGATCCCGTTGCATTAACTCAGGACAATCCGACCGGGTTACTGCACATTATCGCTATTATACTAACCACTGACCTGCCGGAGATCGATGCTTCAGACCGTCGAGACGCTGATTTTTCTGCTCTTTGTAATCGCCGCGGTTTCGGCTGTGGCGCAGCGGCTGAAGATACCTCCAGCGATCCTCCTCGTTCTCACGGGTGTCGTTCTCGCGCTGACGCCCGGGCTCCCGCCTGTCGAGCTCGCGCCGGAAATTGTGCTGCTGCTGGTGTTGCCGCCGGTGATTTACGCGGCCGCCGTTGCGATGAGCTGGCAAGAATTCCGTTCCAACCTCCCGTCAATCTCGCTTCTCGCCGTCGGTTGCGTCGTCTTTACGACGATAGCTGCTGCCGCCGCCGCGCATCTGCTGCTTGGCCTCCCGTGGCCGGTCGGCTTCGCGCTCGGCGCCATTGTATCGCCGCCGGACGCCGTCGCGCCGCTTGCGATTCTGCGCAGATTGAGACTGCCACGCCGCCTCATTGTTGTCCTTGAAGGCGAGGGGCTGGCGAATGATGCAACGGCGCTCATCCTCTATCGCTTTGCTGTGGCCGCGATCAGCTTCGGCTCTTTTTCTTTCGGCCACGCAGTAGGCACCTTCATTCTCATTGTTATCGGTGAAATTTGCTGGGGCATCGGGGTCGGCTGGCTGATCCTGCGCCTGCGCCGCTGGGTTGATGGGCCGCGCACGGAAATTCTACTCTCGATCCTCACGCCCTTCATCGCCTATTGGCCGCCGGAATATCTCGGCGGCTCCGGTGTGCTCGCGACCGTGGTGACGGGGCTTTATTTCAGTTGGAACGGCCTTCGGCTGATCAGCTCCGCGACCCGTTTGCAAGGCATCTTCTTCTGGGATTTCTTTATCTACATCATCGAAGGCCTGGTGTTTCTGATCACCGGCTTGCAGGCGCGCACGCTGATGGCGGGCATCAGCCTCTATTCGATCCACGATCTCGTCATCTCAGCGGCCGTTGTAAGCTTCGCGGTCATTGGAGCCCGCTTCATCTGGGTCTTCCCGATCGCTTATTTTCAGCGATGGCTCTTCGGTCTGTTTCGGCACCGTAAAGAGGAATCCCGCTGGCGAGGTTCTTTTCTGATCGCGTTCACCGGCATACGCGGCATCGTTTCGCTCGCAGCGGCGCTGGCTATTCCGATGACGACCGCGAACGGTCAACCTTTTCCCGATCGCGATCTGATTCTTTTTCTTACCTTCGCGGTAATACTGGTGACGTTGGTGGGGCAGGGGTTGCTGCTGCCATTGGTGATACGGCTGCTTGGGCTGGCTAATGCCGGCCGGCGCGAGCGCTATGCGGATCAGGTTGAGGAAGCCCACGCGCGGCACAAGGCGGTCGAGACCGCTCTCGCGCGGCTCGATCAAGTCACGACCGAGCGGCATTTGCCAGAGGAGGTGGTGGCGCCTTTACGCTCGCGTCACCGCGAGCGGCTGCGCCGGCTCGTTGATCGTGATGGCGACCAGCGCCAGAAGAAACGTGTGGCGCTGAACGACGAACTCGAAAATCTGATGATCGAGACGGAACGCAATTCAGTCAACGACCTCTATCGCAACGGAAAGCTGAAGGACGAGGCGCGTCGCAAGATCGAGCGCGATCTCGATCTGCGGCAGGCGCATCTCGCCAATCAGCGGCAGGAAGAATGAAAATTGTTTCCAAGCATCGCTATTCTTCCGCCGCCATGAGCCGCACATTGCCGCCGGCAGCGGCGGTATTGACGCTGAGAACCTGCTCTCTAACGAAACGCGCAAGGTAATTGGGACCGCCGGCCTTCGGGCCTGTGCCGGAAAGGCCGAATCCGCCGAACGGCTGTGTGCCGACCACAGCGCCGATCATCGAACGATTGACATAGCAATTGCCGGCGAGATGCCTGCTGGCGATTTTGGCGATCGTTGAGTCGATACGCGAATGGATGCCAAGCGTGAGGCCGTAGCCGCTAGCCGCAATCTGATCGAGAAGCTGATCCAGATCCTCGGCGCGATAGCGCAGCACATGCAGAACCGGCCCGAAAATTTCTGCCTTCAGGTCGGCGGCTTTTGCGATCTCGAAAATATGCGGCGCAACGTAGAATCCCTGCGATGAAATATCCGGCGGAATAGCCCCTGCATGAAGCAGCCGCGCCGATCCTTTCGCGCTTTCGATCGCGGCCTGAAGCGTGTCTCGCGCATCGCGGTCGATCACCGGCCCGATGTGGGTTGCGAGATCACGCGGATCGCCAATCGAGAGCTCGTGCGCTGCGCCGATGATCATCGCAATCATCGCATCAGCTACATCGTCTTGCAGACACAAGAGCCGCAGCGCAGAGCAACGCTGCCCCGCCGAACGGAATGCGGAAGTGATGACATCATCGGTAACCTGCTCGGGCAGAGCCGTCGCATCGACGATCATCGCATTGATGCCGCCCGTCTCGGCGATGAAGGGGACGATGGGGCCATCCTTCGCCGCCAAGGTGCGGTTGATCTTATGGGCAACCTCCGTCGATCCGGTGAAGACGACGCCGGCAACGCGCGGATCCTTAACGAGAGCCGCGCCGACGCTGCCGTCGCCCGGCAACAAGTGCAGCGCCGCAGGGAGAACGCCGCAGGTGTGCAGGCGGCGGATGACTTCGGCAGCGATCAGTGGTGTCTGTTCGGCTGGCTTGGCCACGACGCTGTTGCCTGTGACAAGAGCCGCAGCAATCTGCCCGAGAAAAATTGCCAGCGGAAAATTCCACGGGCTGATGCAGATGAAAACGCCACGCCCGAGATTTTCGAAGCGGTTGTCCTCGCCCGTCGGCCCCGGCAAAACATCCGGTGCGAAAAGCCGCCGCGCCTGCGCCGCATAATACCGGCAATAATCAATCGCTTCGCGCAGTTCCGCCACCGCATCGTCGATGGTCTTGCCACCCTCCCTTTGCAACAGCCCGAGAAAATGCGGAGCGTCTTTTTCGAGTGAATCGGCGCACGCTTCGAGGCAGGCAGCGCGCGTTTCGACTTTGGTTTGCGACCAGGCGCGAAAGCCCTCTGCGGCAGCTTCCATTGCGATTGCGACGGCGTCTGCCGGCGTATCCATGATTTCGCCGATGCTCTCTCCGTCTACCGGCGATGTTGCTGCCCTTTTAACGCCGTCTAACTGTTTGCCGCCGATGAAAGGCGCGGCTGTAATGGGGCAAACCGTGGCGGTGATGGCGGCAAGACACTCCTGAACGCCTTGCGCGTCTCCTAATTCGAGTCCGCGCGCAAGGCGGCGTTCCGGCATGTGAATGTCGAGCGGCAAAGGCAGATGCGGCGCGCGCGCTGCCAATGGCGGGCCGATCAGTGCTTGTGGCCGGCGCAGCAGAGATTGAATCGGAATTGCGGAATCGCGCGCCTTCAGCACGAATGAGGAATTGGCGCCATTCTCCAAGAGCCGCCTGACGAGATAGGCGAGCAGATTCCGGTAAGTCCCGACCGGCGCATAAACGCGGCAGGGGATCTGCGGATGGGTTTCGCTCAGCGTCCGGTAAAGCAGTTCTCCCATGCCGTGCAGACGCTGGAATTCATAACTCTGTGCATCGCCAGCGCGTTCGATCACGCTCGCGACTGTCAGCGCGTTATGCGTTGCGAATTGCGGAAATATCCTGCCGCGCGCATCGAGAAGCTTCTGTGCGCAGACAAGATAATTGAGATCCGTCATTGCCTTGCGGCTGAAGACGGGATAATCCGCAAGACCACGCTCCTGCGCGC
Organism: Beijerinckiaceae bacterium; assembly: GCA_004298435.1. Classification (GTDB taxonomy): domain Bacteria; phylum Pseudomonadota; class Alphaproteobacteria; order Rhizobiales; family Beijerinckiaceae; genus Methylovirgula. The sequence goes on along the minus strand of SCSF01000158.1, from coordinate 925 downwards.
GCTTGATTTCCGTGTCCCAATAAGCGCCCTTGACGAGCCGCACCGAAAACTGCCGATCGTAATGCTTTGCCAAAGCAAAAACGTGATCGAGCACGGCTTCGGCGCGCTTCTGATAGGCTTGCACGGCAAGCCCGAATCCCGGCCAGTTGGCGAGCTCCGGCTCCTGGCAAATGGACTCGAACACATCGAGCGAGAGTTCCAGTCGGTCAGCCTCTTCGGCGTCTATCGTCACCGCAACATCGGTGGCGCGCGCCAGACTGACGAGCCTGAGAAGGCGCGGCACCAGCTCCGTCATTACGCGGATGCGTGAGATCGCCTCGAAACGTGGATGCAGCGCCGAAAGCTTGATCGAGATGCCTGGCCGGGCTGCGAATTTGTGAGCGCTTTTGCCGAGCGCTTCGATCGCCCGACGATAGGCCGTGAAATAGGCCTCTGCATCCGTTGCCGTTCGCGCACCTTCGCCAAGCATGTCGAAGGAATAGGCGACGCCAGTTCTATGGTCTTGTTCGGCCCGATGCAGCGCGTCCTCGATGGTTTGTCCGAGAATGAAATGCGCGCCGAGAATTTGCATGGTCTGGCGCGCGGCTACGCGCACGGCGCCCATGCCGATCCGCCGCGCCAGAGCTCCTACAAGGCTGGACGAGGCATTAGCCTCCCAGCCAGTCCTTGCAAATCCTCTGGCGGTGAGCCCCAGCGCCCAGGCCGAAGCCTGCACGAGAAGCGCCTCGGAAGTCGCCGCATGCGAGGCCCAGGCGGGTTGCGCGAGCTTATCTGCAATCAGTTGATCGGCGGTCGCATCGTCCGGCACGCGCAACAGCGCCTCGGCGAGAACCATCAAGGCGACGCCTTCCTCTGTGGAAAGCGAATATTCGCTCAGGAAGTCGTCGATCGCGCCAAGCCGATGCGAGGCGGCGCGGGTTTTTTC
>SCSF01000157.1 GCA_004298435.1 Beijerinckiaceae bacterium | reverse complement strand
TCAGGATCAGAACCCGATAACGGCTGGCAATATCAATGAGAACTGGTCATGGGCCGCTGGCGCCCGGCTCGGTTGGCTCGTGACGCCGCGAATTCTTACCTACACCGAAGCAGGCTTCACCGAAGCGCGTTTTGGCGGCACCCAGATGAATTACCCCGATGGCGCACCCTCGGGGATCTCGACCGGCGGCTTCACCAGCAACGGGTGGTTCATGGGCGCCGGCGTTGAAGCTATGGTCGCGCCCGGCTGGTTCGTCCGCGGCGAATATCGTTATAGCGAATTTGGCTCGCACACGATCACGGAATTGACGCCGGCAGGCCCCTATGGCGACAGCATCCACTTCCGGCCCGAGACGCAGACCGCCACCATCGGCCTCGTCTATAAGTTCAACTGGGCGCCCGCCACACCGTCCGTCGTCGCCAAATACTGAGGCAAAATCTGCGCTCGCCGCCGTGTGAAACGGCGGCGATGCGCCAAACCATCGAGGACTGTAATCACGGTCTTCTAAAATGCACCGACAGATCGCGGCTCGTGCTGTCCATTTTCAGCAAAGCGACTCCGTCTTCACCAAAACCGTTCCGGGCTGAAGGCTTTCCTGAAAACGGAGGGCTGATTTGCAATCAGCAGGTCGCGGATTTGACTCCTGCAACCGGCACCATTGGCTTCGCAGACCGCGGATGCTGAAAATTATGCGCTGCGCCGCAGTGCGAATCGGCGTCCATCACTCGTGTGGACATTGCCGATACGCGCCAGGGCGGCGAGCACGCGCAAAATGGCCGGCTCGATTTTCATGCCCTGCCTGAAGCTTCTCGCTATCGCAGCCCCGTCGAGCGGAGCGGATGCGTTCATCAGCGCAGCGAAAACCGCCGCGGTGCGCTCCACATCGCCTGTCGGGAACATAGGCTTCTGGGCTTTCGCATCCATCGCCACGAGTTCCGCCTCGATCTGCTCTTCCTTTACCGGCGTCTCTCCGGTGATGCCCGCGCGGGCGCGCTGATAATCCGGGCGCAGCCAGCGGATCAGGCCGCGCTTTTCTTCCGCGGCACGTTCGGCATTCAAGGCCACCAGCCTCGCGAGAATGTCCTCGTCTGATAAATCCGTAGGCCAGCCATAGGCTCCGGCTGTGAGCCTATCGATGCTGTCGTGCAGTTCCTTGATGATAAGCACGAGGCCGTTCATTTTGATTGCCTCCTCGGTGTCGCTGAGCGCTTCCCCAGCCCGCAACTTTTCCAGCACGTTGTAGATTTGCGTGAGCGTCAGCTCGGGATGCTCGGTCTGCACCTGCTTGCGCAAGGCGTCGAGTTCTTCGGCGACGGCACGAATGCGGGATTTTTGTTCATCCGACGCATCGCATCAGGAAAAGCGCAACCGCCTCGGGATCATAAAGCGGGCGACCGTCTCTGCCCTTCAGTTCTTCGAGATGCTTCGAGACCTTGGCGAGGCGTTCGGCGACTTCGCGCGTCGCCTTGGCGGCAATCTTCGTCGGGTCTAGCTTTTGCGGATCGAGCCAGATGAGG
>SCSF01000156.1 GCA_004298435.1 Beijerinckiaceae bacterium | reverse complement strand
GCCAGCGCAGCCCTGTCCTTTGAGCCGGCAAAGCGATGCGAGAGGCCCCAATCCTTCAAGGCATCGGAGGCCGGACGGCGGCGCGTCTCAATGTCGGCAAGGATCTCGATGGCCGCGGCAATGCGGGCGCCCGGTGTCATGCCGAACGAAATCTCCAGTTATCGGGTGTCACGACTTTCGGCGCACTGTCACGGACGATCAGCTTACTGTCCTGTCGGATAATTCGGGCTCTCACGCGTAATCGTCACGTCATGGACATGGCTCTCGCGCTGGCCTGCGCTCGAGACTTTGACGAAGCGGGCGCGGCTTTGCAGTTCCGCTATGGTCCTCGCGCCGAGATAACCCATGGAGGCCCGCAACCCGCCTGCCAACTGGTGCAAAATGGCGCCGGCCGGCCCGCGATAAGGCACTTGTCCTTCAACGCCTTCCGGTACAAGCTTCATGGAATCCTTGATGTCTTGCTGGAAATAGCGGTCCGCCGAGCCGCGCGCCATGGCGCCGACAGAGCCCATGCCGCGATAGGATTTGAACGAGCGGCCTTGCAGCAGGTAGACCTCGCCGGGGCTCTCATCCGTGCCTGCGAGCAGCGAGCCCACCATCACGCAATCGGCGCCAGCCGCGATCGCTTTCGCGACATCGCCGGAGAACTTGATTCCGCCATCCGCGATGATCGGAACGCCCGCCGCGCGCGCTACCTCGACAGAATCCAGAATGGCGGTAAGTTGCGGCACGCCAACGCCCGCGACGATGCGCGTCGTGCAAATGGAACCGGGGCCGATGCCGACCTTCACGGCATCCGCGCCCGCGTCGATCAGGGCTTTCGTGCCGTCGCCCGTCGCGACATTGCCGGCAATGAGCGCCACCTTGTTCGAGACTCTTTTGATCCGCTCTACCTGATCGAGCACAGCCTGCGCATGCCCGTGCGCCGTATCGACGACAATCGCATCGACGCCGGCATCGATGAGCGCGAGCGCCCGGTCATAGCCCTTGTCACCGACTGTCGAAGCTGCGGCGACGCGCAAGCGGCCCTCGGCATCCTTGCTGGCGTAAGGGTGCTGGGTCGCCTTCTCCATATCCTTAACCGTGAGAAGCCCGACGCAGCGGCCATCCTCATCGACGACGACAAGCTTTTCGAGACGGTTCTGATGCAGGAGCCGGCGCGCCTCGTCCTCGCTCACGCCTTCGCGAACGGTGATAACCTTCTTGGTCATAAGCTCCGAAACCGGCTGCGCCGGATTGTCGGCGAAGCGGACATCCCGATTGGTCAGAATGCCGCAAAGCTTGCCGGGCCTGCCGCTTGGTCCGTGCTCGACCACCGGAATGCCGGAAATCCCATGGCGGCGCATCAGATCCAGCGCGTCCGCGAGCGTTTCATCGGGATAGATGGTGATCGGATCGACGACCATGCCGCTTTCATAGCGCTTGACCTTGCGCACCTCTTCCGCCTGCTGTTCCGGCTCGAGATTACGATGAATGACGCCGATGCCACCGGCCTGCGCCATCGCTATAGCGAGCCGGGCTTCCGTCACTGTGTCCATTGCGGCGGACATAATTGGCAGATTGAGCGTGATTTCAGCCGTCAACCGCGTCTTCAGATCGACGCCGCTCGGCATCACCTCCGAGTGGGCCGGCAGAAGCAGCACGTCATCGAATGTGAGGGCTTCCCGGAACAGCGGTCTGATGATTTCGGCCATGGCCAACTCCGTCATTGGTGACGCCGGTCAGCCGGCATCACGGAAAAACAGGTCCGGGCGGCGAATCGGCAACCGTTCCACCGCAAACCAGAGTTGGCGGCGGCTCATAGCACGCCTGAGCCGTTGCGCAAAGGAGATGAGTCTTCCTGCCGCATCGAAGCTATTCCGAGGCGGAAACAGCGCCGGCGGCGATTAAAGCTCTCAACTATCTGAGAAGCCCGTCGTTTTCCGGCTCCGGGACGCCAAATTTTGTGCCCGTGCGCGGCGGCTGGGGAAGCCAAATTCGTCGCAAATGCCGCAATCAACCAAAGGGACAGCCCCCGGCCCTGTCGCCTATCGCTTTCCAACCTGAACAATTCGATTCAACTTCTTAAAGAAAGGAAGTCAAACCGCCTGTTATGAAAATAGAGGCTCATGCAGCGTCAGGCTTCCGCCTATGCCCACAGCATTGTCACTCTTCGAAAAATTGTCCCTTTGGGTCTCAACGAACCGAGAGGTGGATGGGCTTTGGGTAGGAACCGTGGAAGACAGCCCTCACCCGGGCTTGCGCCGCGTTGAAGAAGCTCTCCAGCTGATCAAGCGCACCGATCGCATCCAATATGCTCGCATCATCCGTCATCTTCGGCGAATATGGGTGAACATAATATCGAACGCGAGCGCATGTTATCGACACTCGCTAAATGCCTGCGTGCTTGACGAGCGATTTGTTGTTGCCGAGACGACAACACTTGAGCGGATTGCGGAAGCCATCGTCCATGAGGCTACGCATGCAAGGCTGGAAGCTTGGGGAATCCATTATGATGAAAAGCTGCGTCCGCGGATAGAAGCTATTTGTGTTCGTCGCGAGCTCGCATTCGCCAGAAGACTATCGGACGATGCTCAGTCGGAAAAATTGAAGCGGACCGCCGACTGGGTTGCAGCCAATCCAGACTATTTTTCGAACAAAAATTTTTATGACCGTCATTATCAAGGTTCAATCGACGCGCTTCATTTTCTCGGAACACCAGATTGGCTCGTTCGAGTGATCGTGAAATTACGGCCTCGAAGGGCGAGGAATTTTAGTCACTAAGCGCGCGTGCAATTCTGTCCTTCGCGCACCGCTCATAATGCGGGCCAGAGGCCCGCGGTCCGGACCGCGAACCTCCGGTTCGCACTCTCGACTACGCGCGATTACCCTCGTAAATC
>SCSF01000155.1 GCA_004298435.1 Beijerinckiaceae bacterium | reverse complement strand
ATTGTAGGCCGCCTCGCCATGATCGGTGAGATCGAGGCCTTCGCGTTCGCGATCGGCCTTCGGACGCAATCCGACGAGCGCATCGACGACTTTGTAAAGGATGGCGGAGCCGATGCCCGAGTAAAGCAGGGTCGCGAGCACGGCCTTGCCCTGCGCGATCATCTGCGTCACCAGATCGTAGGCGCCGGCATTACCATGCAGGAAATTGGTGTAGTCGGTAATGCCGACGCCGCCGAGCGCGGGGCTGACGAGAATGCCTGTCGCCAGCGCACCGGTGATGCCGCCGATGCAGTGAACACCGAAGACGTCGAGCGCATCGTCATAGCCGAACTTCTGCTTGATGACGGACACGAAGAAGAAACAGATCGGCGAGACGACAAGCCCGAGGACGATCGCGCCCATCGGCCCGGCGAAGCCGGACGCCGGCGTAATAGCAACGAGGCCGGCCACCGCGCCCGACACGAGGCCGAGCATCGAAGGCTTACCCTTGAAAGCCCATTCGATGAACTGCCAGGAGAGCGCCGCTGCGCAGGTCGCGAGCATTGTATTGACGAAAGCAAGGGCCGTCGTGCCGTTCGCTTCAAGATTCGATCCGGCGTTGAAGCCGAACCAGCCAACCCACAGAAGCGAGGCGCCAATCATCGTCAGCGTCAGCGAATGCGGTGTGAAGCGTTCCTTGCCGAAGCCGACGCGTGGCCCGACAATGAGAGCACCGACAAGGCCGGTGATGCCGGAGTTGATGTGGACGACTGTGCCGCCGGCAAAATCCAGCGCGCCCGCCTGTGCAAGCCAGCCGGCGCTGGACGTGATGGCGTCGAGTTTGGCCTGCGCCGCAGCCTTGGCGGCCGGCGTCGCCGCCGCCGCAAGCGCCTTCGCCGCCGACGCAATATCGTCTGGCGCGGCAGTCGCCCATACCCAATGCGCAATCGGGAAATAAATCAGCGTCACCCAGAGAAAGGTGAACAGCATGATCGCCGAGAACTTGGTGCGTTCGGCAAGCCCGCCGACGATCAGCGCGGGCGTGATCATCGCGAACGTCATTTGGAAGACCATGTAGGCATATTCCGGAATGACGACGCCGTTCGAGAATGTCGGGACGGTGCTGTTAGGCCCTATGCCTCTCAAAAAGGCTTTGCCGAAACCTCCGATATAGGCGGCGAAGGGGCCGCTCGTATCGCCGAGGGAAATCGAATAGCCGTAGACGGCCCACAAAATGCCGACCATCGCCACGATCGCGAAGACCTGGGTGAAAATCGACAGGGCATTCTTGGTGCGGGCAAGGCCGCCATAAAACAGGGCGAGGCCGGGAACCGACATCATCAGCACGAGAGCGCTCGAGACGAGCATCCAGGCTGTATCGCCCTTGTCGGGAACGGGGGCAGCTGGCGCGGCGGCGAAAGCCGCGGTGCTCAAGGCGATGGCGGCGAACAGCCCGAGCCCAAGCCCAAGGGCGGCCCGAGGAGACGGAAAGAGTTTCATCTCATACTCCGGAAGATTGGAAGGACCGCAGAGGAAATATTGTCAGATGGCATCGGCATCGCGCTCGCCGGTGCGGATACGAAAAGCCTGTTCAAGCGGGACGACGAAGATCTTGCCGTCGCCAATTTCGCCCGTGCGGGCGGACTCGGAGATCGCCTCCACCACGCGGGCGATGAGATCGCCGGGAATTGCGACCTCGATTTTCAATTTCGGCAGGAACTGAACGGAATATTCGGCGCCGCGGTAAATCTCCATGTGCCCTTTCTGGCGGCCGTAACCCTTCACCTCCGTGACGGTCATTCCGTGAACCCCAACGGCAGTGAGCGCATTGCGCACGTCGTCGAGCTTGAATGGCTTGATAATCGCCATGACGATTTTCATGTCGTTTCCCTTTAGGAGCCGCGCGCCCGGCGTCCCCCACCGGCACGCCTGCACGCTCGCGAACAGCCCCGCTTCGCGGCAGTCTTTCAGGCTGTTTCAAAGGTCGTGCCAAAGCCGCCGCCGGGAGGAAACGATGCGTCCGGCGCATGATTTGCGGCGACGTGCCTATAATTTCGGCACGTTTTCAGAAAATCGCCCATTGTTCGGGCAATAGAAAAATACACGGTTTCATGGGCAATTGCGGTGTGCCCGCGCAAGCGGCTTTTGCGGGCAAATTTTAGCCGCGCCGCGCTTTCGTCAACGCGACAGCAGATGGGTTAGCGCCCTCTTCATCATCATCGGCTTCTTCCGTTGGAAAAAGGGCAACGGGAGCCTGCGCCGGCGTGGCCTGCTTTGAGCCGGCAAAATCCATCTGATTGATCCGATCGCCACGCTTGGCGATCTTGTCGACGGAGATGCCGATCGCGGCCATATCGTCCTGCGCCTGGCGGAAATGCAGAGCGACCTTGCCGCTGCGCTCGCGCAGCCTCACTACATCCTCGACAAGCTTGCGGATTTCGATCTGGATTTCGTGAATCTGTTCGCGCACCCGTGCGTCCCGCACGATCGCCTGCATCACCTGCACCGCCATGACGAGCAGCGACGGCGAGACGATGATGATGCGGCTTTTGTGGGCCTTCTGAATCACGTCATCGAAATGCTCGGCGAGATCGGCGTAGAGCGACTCCGATGGAACGAAAAGGATCGCGAGGTCCTGTGTTTCGCCCGGCAGAAAATACTTCTCGCCAATGTCGCGGATATGCTTGCCGACGTCAGCGCGCACACGCGCCCGCGCCTGCTTCTGGCCTTCCTCATTGTCCGCATCCCGCAGGGCGGTGAAGGATTCGAGCGGAAATTTTGCATCAACGACGAGCAGGCGTTCATCGCCTGGCAGACGTATGCCGCAGTCCGGTCGGCTCCTGTTGGAAAGGGTCGGCTGAAATTCAAAGGCGGACGCCGGCAGCGCGTCGCGAATGATGGCTTCCATCCGCCCCTGCCCAAAGGCGCCGCGCGTCTGTTTGTTGGCGAGAATATCCTTGAGGCCGATCACCTCTTCCGTCAGGCCGGTGAGCCGCGCCTGCGCCGCATCGATGACCGCCAGCCTCTCATTCAGCTTGGCGAGGCTTTCGTTGGCCGTCTGGCTCTGATGTTCGAGGCCGCGGCCGACATGCTGGCCGACGGCGTCGAGCCTCTCGGAGACGAGACGCGCGAGATCCGAATGCCGCGCGCCGAGATAATCGCCCATGCCGCGCATGCGGCCGCTCAATTCCGCCTGCGACTGCATCAAGGCGGCAAGCCTGTCGGCGAGATCGGCCTGCTGTTGCGCGGCAATGCCAGCCTCCAGCCGCCGCGCCCGCGCCGAGCGCCATGCGGCGAGCGCGAAAACGAACACGACAAGAAGAAGGACGCCGATCAGGCCAAGTTCGAGGCTCCCGAAAGGACCCACGGCACGCGGCAGAAGAGAATGAGGGAAGCGCTCCATCAGCCATGCTTAGCCGATTCGATGGCGATTTGGAACGAATAAAGAACATTCCCGATACTGGCACACAGCCGGAGCACAGGGCGAATTGACCATTCCTCTCCTCATGCTTATCTCATGGAAGCCACGCTGAGCCTGGCACAATTGATGACAAGAGAACTATGGCCCTGAAACCCATTATAACCTTGCCGGATCGCCGGCTGCGCCTGAAGAGCGAGCCTGTCGCCGCGGTGGACGACGAGGTCCGCAAGCTCATGGATGACATGCTCGAGACGATGTATGACGCGCCAGGCATCGGCCTTGCCGCCATTCAGATCGCGGTTCCCAAGCGGGTCATGGTGATCGATCTCGCCCGCCGCGAAGACGAGCAGGCGCCGGCCGATCCCCTCTTCATCGCCAATCCGGAAATCCTCTGGGCATCCGAGGAGGAGTCTTCCTATGAGGAAGGCTGCCTTTCGATCCCCGATTATCGCGAAGAGGTCTTCCGCCCGGCACGGATCAGGTTCGGTTTCCTCGACCGGCAAGGCAAACGGCAGGAGATGGAGGCCGACGGGCTTCTCGCCACCTGTGTCCAGCACGAGATCGACCATCTGAACGGCGTTCTTTTCATCGACCATATTTCGCGGCTGAAGCGCGATCGTGTGCTGAAGAAATTCAACAAGTCGGCAAAGCGCGTAGGCGATCAGCCATCTGCTGCCGGCTAGCGTAAGCTTGGCGACGTAACCTTTCGTAATCCGAAAAATCGGAGACGGCGTCCTTTGCGCATTGTCTTTATGGGGACGCCCGAGTTTTCGGTTCCGGCGCTCGAAGAACTCGTTGCGCAAGGCCACGACCTGGCCGCCGTCTATACGCGTGCGCCGAAACCCGGCGGGCGGCGCGGCCTTGAATTGCAGCCATCCCCGGTCCGTGCCGCGGCCAACCGGCTTGGTTTGCCTGTGCTGACGCCGAAAAGCCTGAAGACGGAGGCCGAAGCTGCTACTTTTGCAGGCTTCGAGGCCGAGGTTGCGGTGGTCGTCGCCTACGGCCTTCTCCTGCCAAAAGCCATACTCGATGCGCCGCGGTTCGGCTGTCTCAATCTCCACGCATCGCTTCTGCCACGCTGGCGCGGCGCCGCGCCGATCCAGCGTGCGATCATGGCCGGCGATGCCGAGACAGGGATCATGGTGATGGCGATGCAGGAAGGCCTCGACACCGGGCCTGTCGCGCTCGCTGAGAAACTCACGATCGACCCCGAAATGACAGCCGGCGAGGCGCATGACCGCCTGTCGCGTCTCGGCGCCGATCTCCTGCCCCGCGCACTTGCGGCCCTCGCGCGCGGCAGCCTCGTCTTCACGCCCCAGGCGGAAACCGGCGTCACCTACGCGCACAAGATCGACAAGGCGGAGGCGCGGATTGCCTGGACGAAAAGCGCCAGCGAATTGCACAATCTCGTCCGCGGGCTTTCGCCCTTCCCCGGCGCGTTTTTCGAGGCCGACCTCGGCAAAGGGCCTGAACGCATCAAGGTCTTGCGCAGCCATATCGCGGAAGGCAGCGGCATCCCCGGCATGGTTCTGGACGACGCCCCTGCCATCGCCTGCGGCGAGGGGGCGCTTCGCCTCACAATCGTGCAACGCGCCGGGAAGGCGCCAATGACGGCGCAGGACTTCCTGCGCGGGGCGAGAATTTCGGCAGGGACATCGTTAACGGCCGGAAATTAAAGAGCGCACCCCAACGATGCCGCGTTACAAGCTCACGATAGAATATGATGGCCGCCTCTTCGTCGGCTGGCAGAGACAGAAGAATGGCCTCTCGGTGCAGGAAGCTGTCGAGACGGCCTTCGCGCGATTTTGCGGGCATGCCGTGACGATCCGCGGAGCCGGCCGCACCGATGCGGGAGTCCACGCGCTCGGCCAGGTAGCACATGCCGATCTCGATCGCGAGTGGGACCCGTTCGTCTTGCGCGAGGCGCTCAACGCCCATTTGCGGCCGCATAACATAGCCATCGTCGCAATCACGCCAGCGCCCGATACATTCGATGCGCGTTTTTCTGCGATACGCAGGCATTATATTTATCGCATCATCAATCGCCGTGCGCCGCTGACGCTCGATTGCGGGCGTGCATGGCTCGTCAAGCGCGCGCTCGATGCCGACGCGATGCACGAGGCGGCACAGGTCCTGATCGGATCGCATGATTTTTCGACCTTTCGCGCATCCCAGTGCCAGGCGAAAACTCCGAACCGCACACTTGAAAGGCTGGATGTTTCAAAAACCGGCGATCTCATCGAGATTGTCACATCGGCGCGTTCTTTCCTGCATCATCAGGTGCGCTCGATGGTCGGCTCGCTTGAAATGGTCGGAGCCGGAAAATGGACTCCCGCCGATCTCCGCGCCGCGCTTGAGGCGCGTGATCGCACACGTTGCGGTACGGTTGCTCCGGCGGACGGGCTCTATTTCGTTGCCGTAGACTATCCGGAAGACGCGTTATAGCGTTCGAGCGTAGCCAGGAGACAAGAAACAATGGCGAAGACGATCGTGATCACCGTTCCGCATATGCTCGGAAAGGACGAGGCACGTCGCCGCGTCGCTGCGGAAATCGACAAGCTGAAAACTGCCTATGTCGATAAACTCGCGCATTCGGAAGTGAATTGGGCTGAGGATGCCGTCGATATTCGCGTCGTCGCTCTGGCGCAGGAGGCCAAGGCGCACATCTCCGTGGCGGATACCGACGTCCGCATCGAAATCCTGCTGCCCTGGATTCTTGCGGGCCTAGCCGGCAAAGTCGAGAGCCAGTTGACTACGACCGCGAAAGAGACGCTCGCGCTGCCGCCGTCACGCAAAAACTGAAACTCCGCGTCACGCCGATCACGATTGCGTGCGATCCGGCCTGCAAGCGTCTATGTGGGTTAGCGCAAGGAACCCGATCCCGCGCGGCTGGCTTTTATAATGAGACCGGATCAACCGTGATCCTTGCGAAAACGCGCGACTGCTGAAGCGCGCAGGCCACGGTGACCGGGGCTCACTTTGCCGCGCCGATAGCCCGGCTGAGCCAAATTCAACAACATCGGGTGGACTGTCGTCGTCGGCGTAAAGCCGCTCTGATCGCGTTTGAAGCGGTCATCCCAGTTCCCCAGGGAAACGAGGATCAGTCATGTCAACATTGCTGAAGAAGACATTTGCTGGCGCAGCAGTTGCGGCGCTCGTTCTAGGCGTAAGCATCGCAGGCGTTTCCAGCCCCGCTGCGGCGCGCGGTGGAGGTGGGGGCTGGGGCGGCGGCGGCATGCATGGCGGCGGGGGCGGCGGTGGCATGCACGGTGGTGGTTGGGGCGGCGGTGGTGGGCACGGAGGCTGGGGCGGCGGAATGCATGGCGGCTGGGGCGGCATGCATGCAGCGAACATGGGTGGAATGCACGGCATGGGCCACGGCAACTTCCATACAGCACAGCGGTTCAATCACGGTGGCCAATTCCATCATGGCTTCAATCATCACGGATTCCGCCATAACCGCTTCAACCAGGGGCTATTCTTCGGTGGCCTCGCCCTGGGCGCCGCTTACCCCTATTACGCCTACGATTATGGCTACGATTATCCGTATTACGATAACGCCTACTACGGGTACGGAGACTACGGGTACGGAGACTACGGGTACGCAAACTATGGAGATGGAGACTATGGCTATGAAAATTGCCGTCCGGTCTACACTCGCTACGGGCGTTATCTAGGCTATCGCTGCTACTGAGTCTTCGCCGCTCGGATCTTCACGACCCCGCCGCTTTGCGGCGGGATTTTTTATGGCTAGAGCCATTTCGGTTCTGACGGAATCAGAACCGTGGCTCCAGTTACTTGTTTTGACGCGTTTTCTTCACGCGAACCGGAAGTCACCTCGCTTGAAAACGCTTTAAGGCATCGCGCACTTCCAGGCGCGAACGCAACCAAACAAGCGGAACAGCCGTTATCTGGGGTTCGGCCAAGTCACACCGCCGAGGCATAAGGCCAATGGAAATAAAGGAGCAGACCATGTCGACAATGCTGAAAAAGACGCTTGTGGGCGCGGTAGCCGCTCTCACACTGGGAGCAACCGTAGCGGCAACCTCAACGCCCGCCGATGCGCGTGGCGGCTGGCATGGCGGTGGCGGCTGGCATGGGGGCGGCGGCTGGCACGGTGGGCATGGCGGCTGGCATGGAGGCGGTTGGGGCGGAGGCGGTTGGGGAGGCTGGGGCTGGGGCGGCGCTGGTGTGCTCGGCGGTCTCGCGCTTGGTGCGGCGCTCGCAGGTCCTTACGGTTACGGCTACGGATATGGCTATCCAGGCTATGGTTACGGCGGCGGCTGCTATTATGTCCAGCGCCCTGTCTATGACTATTACGGCAACTTCCGCGGCTATCGCCCGGTGGAACGCTGCTACTAGACGGATCTGACATTCGTGCGCGGCGACCTTATCTTAAGGACCTATGGTCGCCGCCGAATGTCTCACGCTCACAGCCGCCGGGCTCTATTGCAGCGCAGGTGATTTTTACATCGATCCGCTGCGGCCCGTGCCGCACGCGCTCATCACGCATGGACACTCCGATCATGCCCGTCCCGGCCACAGCAAGGTTCTCGCAACGCCGGAAACTCTGGCGATCATGGCGATCCGTTGCGGCCCCGCATTCGCCAAGTCCACACAAGCACTTGCTTACGGTGAAACCCTAAAGCTCGGCGATGCCGAGGTGAGTTTTCATCCTGCCGGGCACATATTGGGCTCGGCGCAAATCCTGATCTCTTTGAATGGCAAGCGCATCGTCGTATCGGGAGATTACAAGCGGCAGGCTGATCCGACATGCAGCCCGTTCGAGCCCGTGCGCTGCGATTGCTTCATCACCGAGGCAACATTTGGCCTGCCGGTCTTTCGCCATCCTGATCCATCGGCGGAAACCGGCAAGCTTCTCGCCTCGCTGCAAATTTTCCCCGAGCGTTGTCATATCGTCGGCGCTTATGCGCTTGGAAAAGCGCAGCGGCTGCTCGCGCTCATTCGCTCTGCCGGTTACGATCGGCCGATCTTTTTGCATAACAGCCTCGCCGAATTGACCCGCTATTATGCAGGCACAGGGCTTGCTTTCGGCGAGCTGCGTCCGCTGATTGCAACGGAGCTTCCGAAACTCGGCGGCGAAATCGTCCTTTGTCCGCCGATGGCGCTGGAAAGTCTGGCACTCCGGGGCGACGCCGAACCGCGCAAGGTCTTCGCCTCCGGCTGGATGCGCGTGCGCGCCCGCGCCCGGCAGCGCGGCATAGAATTGCCGCTGGTGATCTCCGACCATGCGGATTGGGACGATCTTTGCAGAAGCATTATCGACAGCGGCTGCCATGAACTGCTCGTAACGCACGGCGAAAGCGACGCTCTGGTCTATTGGGCGCAACAGCGCGGGATGGCGGCCTCGCCATTGCACCTCATGGGCTATGGGCAGGAAGACATCGAAGGCCAGGGCGAGGAGCGGATCGGCACTGCCGCGGAGGGTTCGCCTTGAACCGCTTCGCCGCGCTTCTCGACAAGCTCTCTTTTGAGCCTTCGCGGAACGCGAAAGTTCGTTTGCTCGTGGACTATTTCAAATCGACGCCCGACCCGGATCGCGGCTTCGCGCTGGCGGCATTGACAGGCGCTCTCAGTTTCCGGCACGCCAAGCCGAAGCTCATCAAAACGTTGATCGCCGAGCGCGTCGATCCATATCTCTTCGATCTCTCCTATGACTATGTCGGCGATCTCTCCGAAACGGTCGCCCTGCTTTGGCCGCGCGTGGAGCGCTCCGCGGAGCAGGAGTCAATAAGCCTCGCCACCGTGGTTCAGAGCCTGATGGGTGCGAGCAGCGTGGAACAACCGCACCTTCTTGCGGGGCTGCTTGACGGGCTCGATGAGACCGGGCGCTGGGCTTTGCTGAAGCTGATCACCGGCGCCATGCGGATCGGCGTTTCCGCGCGCGTCGCCAAACAGGCGGTCGCGGAATTCGGCGATCGGCCGGCGCACGAAATCGAAGATCTGTGGCACGCCCTTTCGCCGCCCTATCTCGAGCTTTTCGCCTGGCTCGAAGGCCGCGCCGGAAAACCTGAAACAGATAATCCCGCGCCGTTCCGCTCGGCCATGCTCGCTCATGCGCTCGACGAGGCGGATTGCGAGCGGATGCCGCTCGAAGATTTCCGCGCGGAATGGAAATGGGACGGCATTCGCGTTCAGGCGAGCGTCGGCCAGACCCCTGAAGGCCGCAAGATCGTCAATCTGTTTTCGAGGACTGGCGAAGACATTTCCAGTGCTTTTCCCGACATCGTTGAGGCGCTAGCGCAAGAACCCCTCGCCTCCTTTGCGATCGACGGCGAACTGCTGATCTTGCGTGACGGGCGCACGCAGCCTTTCGGAGTTCTCCAGCAAAGGCTCAACCGGAAACTTGTCTCGGCGAAGCTCCTCACCGATTATCCGGCCCACATACGAGCTTACGATATTCTCGCGCTGGACGGTGAAGACCTGCGGCCTTTGCCTTTCGATGAACGGCGGCGCGTGCTCGAAAGCTTCATTGCCGCCGCGAAAACGGCGCGCCTTGATCTTTCGCCGCTGGTCAAAGCGGCAAACTGGAACGAACTCGCCGCGGCCAGGCGCGATCCGGCGGCGGCCGGCGCCGGCATCGACGCAGACGCGATCGAAGGCATCATGCTGAAGCGCGCCGACTCCGCCTATCTGCCCGGCCGGCCGAAAGGCTTCTGGTTCAAATGGAAACGCGATCCCGCGACGGTGGACGCAGTGCTGATGTATGCGCAGCGCGGCCACGGCAAACGCTCGTCGCTCTACTCCGATTATACGTTCGGCGTCTGGCGCAACCGGGGAGATGCGGAAGCGCTGGTGCCGGTCGGCAAGGCCTATTTCGGTTTTACCGACGCCGAACTGCGCGAACTGGATCTCTATGTCCGGAACCACACAGTCGATCGGTTCGGACCAGTCCGCGAAATCGCGCATGGCAAAAATGCCGGACTGGTGCTCGAAATCGCCTTTGAAGGCGTCAACCGCTCGACGCGGCATAAATCAGGCCTGGCGATGCGCTTCCCGAGGATCAGCCGGATCCGATGGGACAAGCCGGCACACGAAGCCGACCGCATCGAAACGCTCGAAGCCATGCTGAAGACATGAGCCGGCGCGCAACGACCTGCCTGAGTGAAGTGGTTCTCTTGAAGAAAGCGCGGGTTCCCGCAATGTACGCGAGAATACGCATACATTTTCAGACTCTCTGCACGACGCCAAAAGGCCAAATTCGCTGCCGTGGTTTGTTGAACGGTTTTGCGCAGCCTGTCACGCGAAATGTTTTTTTCTGCGAGCAAATGAGGCGCGCAGCCAAGATCCATTCGATTCAAAGATTTATGAGAAAGGCAATTTTTGGGCAGTTCAGGGCACGGCTTGACAAGCCATTTGTCGGCTCGCCTCTGCGCCTCCTCGTCAAAGATTTGGGCAGGTGTGGCGAACTTGTCAGCCGTTCATCGAGGCACCGATGGATCAACGATGAATCAGACGCTTACGCTTGCTCCGGCAACTTCGCCGCTCAGGCACACAAAGCGGCATTTCGATGAATCGTGAATTTTTGATGAAACCACGATCTTGCCGGGTCGATTTCGTGTGTTACTCTGCCTTCAACGATCGGAGTTGCCGGTCACACGAGAAGTTCGAGCGGTTCTCGAACGTGTTTCCCGAGTATTGCTGGTCCGAAAAAGCTGCGAGACGCGGCTGGAGTCTGTACCGAGAAAAACGTGAAATAACTGCTGGAATTTTTTGCTGCGATTGAGGGGACCTCAGGCAACATTCATCGCTTGTTTTTCATCTTACGTGTCAACGCTTATTTCGAAATCACAATTTCGAAAACGGGGAAGTATTGGCCATGAACCAGTTTGCTGCCCATCGATCTGACACTTTCAGAACATGGTTCGAAGATCTGTTCGGCATCCTCCGAGCCTCAGTCCGTCATCGAAGCTGTTCTGCTCGCTGACGCCTTAAACCAAGCCAACTGACATCCTGTCGCGAATTCTCCGACGCTGCCAAGCGCCGGCCGGATTTTGACGCCCAAGAAGACGATCGATGCTAAAACCACGCCAGACCATCAACGAATTCAACGATTTCAACGAAGCGGCAGATCACGCTCCGCGTATAGCCGCAACCAGTAACCCAAGCAGCGATGCCGCTTGGACATCCATCTGCCGCCGTCTGCGCGCCGAACTTGGCGAGGCAATCTTCGGCTCATGGTTTGCGCGTCTGGAGCTTGAAATGATCGCGGACGAGACCGCGCGCCTGTCTGTTCCGACGAAATTTCTGAAGAGCTGGATTCAGGCGCATTACGCGGAAAAGCTGCAAGCCGCGATCAGGACCGAGTTCGACGATGTCAAACATATCGCCATCAGCGTGCGCTCGTCGTCACGCGTGCTGAATCCCCGGACTCCCGCCGATTTTGCGCAGAAAACGGCGTCGCATCCTGGCCCCGGTCTCAACGATAGCGCACAGCAGCGCCCGCTGACAGGCATCGATGCCGTCAAGCCGCAGGCCCACACGTCTTTCGAAAAAATGCCGAAGGCGAAAGACGGCGGCGAACATGATATTCTCGGCGGATCGCCGCTCGACAAGCGGCTGAATTTTTCGAGCTTTCTTGTCGGCCGCTCGAACCAGCTCGCATTTGCCGCCGCCCAGAACGTCGCTTTCGCGGCCGGCAGCGATCCGCTCCCGTTCAATCCGCTTTATATTCATGCAGCCGTCGGGCTCGGCAAGACGCATTTGTTGCAGGCGGTCGCCCATGCTGCGAGCGGCGCGAAACGGCGGGTCATCTATCTCACCGCCGAGAAATTCATGCACGGCTTTGTCTGCGCGCTCAAAGCGCAGACGGCGATCGCGTTCAAGGAAAAGCTGCGCGCGATCGATCTTCTCGTGATCGATGATGTGCAGTTCCTGCAAGGCAAATCCATTCAACAGGAGTTCTGCCACACGCTGAATGCGCTGATTGATGCGCGACGACAGATCGTCATCGCAGCGGATCGTCCGCCATCTGAACTCGAGAGCCTGGACGAGCGCGTACGTTCGCGTTTCGCTGGCGGCCTCTGCGTCGAAATGGGCGCGCTCGACGAGTCCTTGCGCGTCAAACTGCTTGAGGCTCGCGTCGGAGCCGCAAAGCTTCTGCATCCGAACTTCGATATACCTTCATCTGTCATCTCCTATGTGGCGAGCGTCATTCAAACGAATGGTCGCGACCTCGACGGCGCCGTTAACCGGCTGGTCGCACACACCTCCCTCACCGGACAGCCGCTCTGTATCGAAACGGCAGAGCCGGCGATCCGCGATCTCATCCGCACGCGCGAGCCGAAGCGGGTGAAAATCGAGGAGATCCAGAAGCTGGTCGCGAGCCACTACAATGTCACGCGTGCGGACATTCTGTCGGCGCGGCGGACGGCCAATGTGGTTCGTCCCAGGCAAATCGCGATGTATCTCGCCAAGGTGCTCACGCCACGTTCCCTGCCCGAGATCGGCCGGCGCTTCGGCGGCCGTGACCATACGACGGTGCTGCACGCCGTCCGCAAGATCGAGGCGCTGGCGAAGGCCGACGGCAAGCTTTCCGAGGAGGTCGATCTTCTGAAGCGGATGCTGGTCGAGAATTGACAGTCTGCGGGTACCGCCCGACGAGGTACCACTCTAACAGGATTAGCCATGCGTATATTATCGATACGGCCCGCGCCGCCCGGCGCGGGATCGGCGCTGCTCGCCCACTTCGATGCTGAGATTTCGGCGGACCTGCGGCGTGCCCTCAATGTACCCAAATAGCGACCAGGATCGCTATGAAGAGTACCGATATATATAGATCGCTCGCCATCGCGATATTTTCGTTAAACGAGCGGTTTTGCTCTGCAACGTGCCGAATGCCGGCAATGCCGTAAAATATCACAGCGTACAGCGCCGCAGGAATGACGAAGGTAGAAATTGCAAGCGATAGAAGCGCAACTACAGCTATCGAAATGTTTGCGACACCGAGTTCGCGAACCAGCGGCAATGCTTCATCGCTCGATATGTGGAAAATATGCTCTGCGGTGAAAGAAGGTTGCACAAGCTGGCGTACGCCAGCCAGTCCCAGTCGGACGCCAGCGGCCCAAAAGACGAACCAACGAGCGATCTGAATAACTATCGGCATCGCGGGGTGAAAGGCGTGATCCAGGGAAATGGAGACGATAGGCAAGACGGCCATCGTGAGCAGGATGATTAAAATGTACATAGCGGCCCCATCGTGATTGCAAGAAAATCGAATTCTTTTGACGTCGGCGGCTTCACGAGGCTTCTCTTTATTTGGATCATACACGACACTCGAAAACGACAATATCGACCGTACCAGGCATGCAGGCCACGTCCTGCGCCATGCGTTGCGCCGGGTATTGAAGACCTTTATGGAGATGCCAAACGACGCCGAACGCGATAAACCATCGTTATGGGGACCGTCGCGATTCGCATCATCGGCATCGATCCCGGCCTGAGGAATATGGGCTGGGGGATCGTCGAGCTCGACGGCTCGCGGCTGATCTATGTCGCGAGCGGAACGCTGCATGCGAATGAGAAGATGCCGCTCGCCGAGCGTTTGCGCACGCTGCATGAAGGTCTCGCGGCAACATTGAGCAGCTATCAGCCCGATGAAGCGGCGATCGAGGAAGTCTTCGTCAACAAGGACCCGCGCTCGACATTGAAGCTCGGCCAGGCGCGCGGCGTCGCCCTGGTCGTCCCCGCGCTCGCGGGCTTGCCTGTCGCCGAATATGCCGCCAATCTCATCAAGAAAACAGTCGTCGGGAGCGGCCATGCGGAAAAGGCGCAGATCGCCATGATGGTGAAAATGCTGCTGCCAAAATGGCAGGTGGAAGGGCCGCAAAGGCTCTCAGCCGATGCCGCCGACGCGCTGGCGGTTGCAATCACACATGCACGGTTCCGCGGCAGCTATGTGCGAACCGCGGAAAAGATGCTTGGCGCCTCGGGCACATGATCGGCAAACTCACCGGCACCATCGACACGATCGGCGAGGATTTCATCATCCTCGACGTGCAGGGCGTCGGCTATCTCGTGCATTGCTCCACGCGCACGCTGGCGCGATTGGGCTCGGCCGGCGAGCTGGCGAAACTCACGATCGAAACCCATGTGCGGGAAGACGCGATAAGGCTCTACGGCTTCGCCACCGATGCGGAGCGCGCATGGTTTCGCCTGTTGCAGACCGTGCAGGGGGTGGGCGCGAAAGTCGCTCTCGCTGTTCTCGGCGCGATGAGCGCGGAGGCGCTTGCCGCCGCTATCGTCCGGCAGGACAAGGCGCAGATCGCGCAGGCTCCCGGCATAGGGCCGCGGCTCGCCGCCCGCCTCGTCACCGAGCTGAAGGACAAGATGCCAGAAGGACTGCCGCTGGTTCAGCCCCGGCCCGGCAACGCCAGCCCTGAGACGGACGATGATGCGCCCGCTATGCGGGATGTCCGCGACGCCATCGCCGGGCTTCTCACCCTCGGCTATGCCCGGGCTCAGGCAGCAGATGCGGTTGCCGGTGCGCGCCAGAGTTTGGGAGAGGCCGCCGATACGGCGGCACTGATCCGCCAGGCCCTGAAGCATCTGAGCCGTTGAGAGTATGATAGCCTGAAAGGGTTGCCGCCCGCGACGCGTAGCGGAATTTTGAAACCTTCCCGCATCCTGGGCGTTATCGGTTCTGATGAAGGCTGCGAATGCGGCCAGCGGTCGGGGAAAGGCGTCTGTCGGGGGGATTGATCGCGGAGGGCTTCCCTCCGCGAGCGGCTATTTGCCTTCTGCCTCGATTTTCTTGCGGCTTGGCTTTACAAAGGACGCCATGTTTTCCTCAGATGAAATCGAGCGTTATGCCCGCCATATCGTGTTGCGGGATGTCGGGGGGCCTGGCCAGCAAAAGCTGAAGGCGGCGCGCGTCCTCATTATCGGCGCAGGCGGGCTTGGCGCGCCACTCATTCACTATCTGGCGGCGGCCGGAGTCGGCGAACTTGGAATCATCGACGATGACGACGTGTCATTGTCGAATCTCCAACGCCAGATTCTTTACAGAAGCTCAGACGTCGGCCGGCCAAAAACCGAGCGCGCGGCGGAAGTGGTCGCGGAGCTCAATCCGCATGTCAAGGTGACGCCCTATCACCTGCGTCTCGATGAAAGCAATGCCGCCGATCTGATCCGGGAATGGGACATCGTCGCCGACGGCTCAGATAATTTCACGACGCGCTATCTCGTTTCGGACACTTGTTTCTACGAGCGTCGTCCGCTGGTCACAGCAGCGCTCGGCGCATTCGATGGCTCGCTGACGACCTTGCGTCCCTATGAAACAGACGCATCCGGCGTGCCGAGGCCAACTTATCGCTGCCTGTTTCCCGAGCCGCCGCCGCCGGGCACCATACCTGCATGCGCCGAGGCCGGCGTGATCGGCGCCCTTGCCGGCGTTGTCGGTACAATGATGGCGCTGGAAGTCATCCGCGAAATCGTCGGTTTCGGTGAAAGCCTCGTCGGGCGTCTGCTCCTCATCGACGCCATGACCATGCGTTTCGAAATCATCGACTACGGTTGGGACCCGGCCAATCCCCTGAACGGCGCGCAAGCGCAGGACAGGCGGCGCGCGTGATCCCGGATCGCACGATCATAACCGGCGGATCGATCCAGACACCTTTCAAGCTCTGCGGTCCTGATGGAAAGCCAAGCTAACTTACTGATCGTCGAAGCCGACGATGTCAGCCGCGATGCAAAGCTGCGTCTGTTCAAGGACGCGGGCTGGAACGTCAGCGCGGCCGCTCCGGGCGCGGAGGCTTTGCACGATATCGAGATGGACGGCTTCGACGTCTTTTTGCTTGGCAAAGACGCGCAACAGCCAGGTGGCATGGACCTTGACCAGACTATCAGGCTGCGCAACCCGACGGCGCCGATTGTTCATGTCGGGAGCAAGGGGGAAGCGGGTTCGAAAGCCGGTTTCCGCAGCGATGCTGACGGTTATCTCATCGAACCTTTCGAACCGCGTGAACTCGTCACGCTGGTCGAGTCACTGTTGCATCTGCGGCGGGCACGGTCGGCTCTGCGCGATGCAGAGGCGCGTCTGCAACTGGCGCAGGATGCGGGTGGCCTCGCGGTTTTCGACTGGAACCTGATCACGGGCCATGCGCTCTGGTCTGACAAATTCGCCGAATTGTTTCACCTCAAGACAGATCCGCCCGAAGGGCATTTCGATCCGGAAGTGATCGGGCGACATCTGCATCCGGATGATAAGGCCGCCTTCGCCGAGGAATATCGCTCCCTGATGGCCGAAGGCGGCGTATTCGATCACGATTTCCGCGTCTTTCTGCCGGATGGAGATATCCGCTGGATTACCGTCCGCGGCAAATTCATCAAGGGACAGGCTGGGCGGCTTGAAAGGGTACTCTGCCTCAGTCTCGATATTACCGAGCGCAAGCAGGCCGATCTGCGCAACGCGCAACTCGCAGCCATCGTTGCCTCTTCCATAGATGCGATTGTCAGCATCGATTTTACCGACACGATCCTCACCTGGAACAAGGGCGCTGAGCAACTGTTCGGCTATATGGCGCAGGAGATTCTTGGCCGGAAGGCTGATTTCCTCGTCCCTGAAGAGCTGTTGCCGGAGCGGCGCGGCATCATGCAGCGGCTGATGAAAGGCGAAGCGATCGAATATCAAACGCAGAGGTCCCGCAAGGACGGACAGAAGATCGAAGTCTGGATCAGGGGTGCGCCAGTCACCGGCCTTGATGGCAATCTCGTCGGCGGCTCGCTGATTATTCGCGACATCACAGCACAGAAACAACGCGAGGCGCATGTCCGGTTGCTGATGCGCGAACTGACGCACAGGTCGAAGAATCTTCTCGCGGTGATTCAGGCGATGGCGCGCCAGTCGCTGACTTTGCTGACATCGCCGGAAGAATTTGTCGTGCGCTTCAGCGAACGATTGAGCGGCCTGGCCGGCTCTCACGATCTGCTTTCGAGCGAGGATTGGGAAGGCGCCTCGCTGGTGCAATTAATCCGCTCACAATTGCAACATTACAGCGAACTTTTCGGCGTTCGCATACACCTCGAAGGACCGGATCTCATTCTGAAGCCGGAGGCCGCGCAGAATATCGGCATTGCGCTGCACGAGCTTTCGACCAATGCAGCGAAATTCGGCGCGCTCTCCGTGGATCAGGGCACAATCACCATTTCCTGGTCGCTCGTGATGGACGAAAATAATGAGCGGCGCGTACATATGCGCTGGGAAGAGCGCAACGGCCCTCCCGTAGTGGCTCCGGGCCACAAAGGTTTCGGCCGCATGGTCATGGATCGGATTATCGGGCAGGCTCTCGGCGGCGTTTCGGAAGCGCAATTCGCACCCGATGGAGTCTGCTGGAGTCTGGATGTTCCCGCCGCATCGGTGATCCGCGAACCGACCCATGAGATTATGACATTCCGGAAATAGCGCTAAAATGTCTTTACGCTGCGGTTCCATCTCTTTCCCGGAGCCTGAGCGCAGCGAAGGCATCCGGCATCCAGAACAACAAGCGCCTCATTGAGATTCTGGACCTCGGATCTTCGCCTGCTTCGCGGGCTCGTCCGGGGAAGAGAGTGTTTTGTTATAGCTCGGTTTGACATCGATCAGCGGCGTACCATCAAGGCAGTCGAGGCCCCTGACGATGAGCGTCGCGTCTTCAACGCGCAGCAGCGTGACAAGCGAAGATGCAATGGGATTGGGCCTTGCAGGCGAACGCAAGGCAAAGGTGCCGAGGGCAGCGGCGCGGCCGCGCGGCATTTGCAGCACGAGATCGCGGCGCGCAAAATTCATCCAGTAAAGGATCTGCAATTCGCTGCTACGTTCGATGCCGGACAGCGCGGCGCGCCAGCGCGCATCGATTTCAATACGGCATTCCGGGCCTGCGACGCGGTCGCCCTGACGCGGACATTCTCCGCGCTCGCGCCAGGGCGTGCGAATGCGGCCGATGAAATAGACCGCCGCATCGAAGCCGTCCGGCAAATCGATTGCAGTTTCACCGGGCCTGATCGTCTCGTCTTTCGTTGCCATATGGGCCTGCGCTACAATCGCCTGACCGGAAATCGCTCTACGCCGCCCCGTCTTTGCCGAAGCCCGCAACCGCCATCGCAAGATGCACCTTATTCTGGAAGGTCGCATCCTCACCCTTCACCAGAAACCCGACGTCGGCGGCGATTGTCTCGCAGATCGTCTCGACCCAAGCCATCTCGGCCTTGCCGAAATCGGACAGCACATAATCATGCACCCGATTCTTGTCGCCCGGATGGCCGATGCCGATCCGCACCCGGCGATAGTCGTTGCCGATGCATTCGCTGATCGAACGCAGGCCATTGTGGCCCGCATTGCCGCCACCCAGCTTTACGCGAAGTTTTCCAGGCAAGAGATCAAGCTCATCGTGAAAGACGACAACATCGTTCAGAGCGATCTTGTAAAAGCGGACCGCCTCCTGCACCGCTCTGCCGGAGTCGTTCATGTAGGTCTCGGGCTTCAGGAGGAGCACTTTTTCGCCGCCGAGCCCCGCCTCGCTCGCAAGCCCCTTGAAACGGCCGCGAAAAGCGGGAAACCGGTGGAGGCGCGCGATCGCATCCGCGGCCATGAAGCCGATGTTGTGGCGGTTTCCAGCATAGGCACGGCCCGGATTGCCAAGGCCGACAAAGAGCATCATGGCAGCCTGCAAGACATGCACTGGAGCCGTTTCGACTCTGGTGAAGCCAGAACCGCATCCGATCGCGCGGACAGGTTGAAGCGGAATTATCCCGCTTCAAATTTTTTTAGAGCCGTCACGGTTCTGACGGAATCAGAACCGCGGTCTATTTATTTGTCTTGACGCGTTTTCTTCACGCGAACCGGAAGCCACTTCGCTCAAAACCGCTATAGTTCCGCTACTTCTTCTTCGCCGCCGCAGGGGCCTTGGCCGGAGCAGCAGCCGGTGTGGCTGCGGCGGTGGCAGTGGCGGTGGCGGCCGCAGCAGCAGGCGTTTCCGCTGCGGCAATCGGCGGTACCAGGGTCACAATGGTGAAATTGCGATCGGTGATCGTCGGTTTGCAGCCCTGCGGCAGTTCGATTGCCGAAATATGCAGGGATTCGGCGATATCGAGCTTGCCCAGATCGACGGTGATCGCCTCCGGGATCGCTTCAGCCGGCGCCCTCATCTCGATGACATGGCGGACGACATTGAGCGTGCCGCCTTTCTTCAGGCCAGGACTGACTTCCTGGTTGATGAAGTGGACCGGCACTTCGACACGCACCGTCGTACCCGCCTTCAGGCGCAGGAAATCGATGTGGAGCGGCTGATCCTTGATCGGATCGAGCTGATAGTCGCGCGGGATAACCCGCTGCTTCTTGCCCTCGACGTCGACTTCAAAAATCGTCGTGAGAAAATGCCCGGCGTAGATGAGCTTGTTGAGTTCGCGATAGTCGAGCGCGATAGGCTCTGCCGGGTCGCCGCCGCCATAAATGACGGCTGGTATACGGCCTTCACGGCGAACGCTGCGGGCGGCCCCCTTGCCTATCCCGCTGCGGACCGTGGCCGCGATTGATTTCGTTTCGGCCATTTCGGTATCCTTCAAACTGGTAAAAATGCGGTCCTGTGCCTCCAGGGGTGTCGGAAACGACCGCAGCGGCCTTATAGGAGCTTGCGTGCCGCAGCGCAATGCGCCCAACCCTGGGCCTCCTCCTAAGACCCGTGATGCCCCGTCAGACGGTCCCAGCCTGTCTCAATGGTGGAGGAAAATTGCCCGAACCGGAGATTCACCTCGTCCCAGTTGACGAGCGGGCGGTTCTGGGCCGCAGGGCAGACGTTATGACGGCCGGCATCGGCGACATAGGTGCCCCCAAGTGTCAAAAAAAACCCGATGATAATGCCCAAAATGACGCGCATCGCAGCCTCCGGCTGTGTTGGTGCCCGCGCCAAATTAAATTACACGCGGAATCGATCCATTCACAGCGTAACCGCGAGTGCAGCCTTCAGGTTCCCCTCGGCTTTGCCCGTGTTGTCGGCTGCGCCGCAGCGGGATCGTCAGGCCAGAAATGACGCGGGTAACGGCCCTTCATGTCCGTCTTCGCGGCAGACCATGAGCCGCGCCAGAAGCCTGGGAGATCGCGGGTGATCTGGATGGGGCGGCTGGCAGGCGACAACAACTCCAGAGTGAGCGGAACAGCACCCTTGGCGATCGCGGGATGCTGTTTCAGCCCGTACAATTCCTGAACGCGCACCGATAGAAGCGGACCGCCTTCGGCAGCATAATCGAGCGCGATCCGCGAACCGGCCGGCGTTTCGAAATGGGTCGGGGCTTCGGCCTCAAGCCGCCGTTGCATTTCATAAGGCAGCAAAGCTTTCACGGCGGAATCGAGATCCGTGGCGGAAACTTCCGACAGGCTCGTCTTCCCATCAAGAAACGGCGCGAGCCAATCCGCGGCGCTGGCCCGCAGCGCCTCATCGGAAAAATCGGGCCAAGCGGAATCGCTTTCGGCTCTCCGCAAGAAGGCTATGCGATCCCGCCACTGCGTGAGGGCTTTGCTCCAGGGGAGTCTATCGAAGCAGGAGGCCGCAATTCCTTCTGCGAGGAGGCGGGGCGTATGCGGGTCCTGCACGGCGCTCAGTTTCTGTTCGGCAAACACAAGCGCGCCAAGCCGCCTTTGCTTGCGCGCCTGAACCTGACAGCGCGTCGCATCAAAGCTCAGGTCCTCACGCGTAACGATGTCTGCGCCAGCAACAGCCTCGATGTCTTCAAACGTCAAAGCCGCCGCAAGAAGGATGCGCGCGCCAGCCGCGCGTCCGGCGATTTCACCAACTGCGAGAAAATTTTCGCGCGCCAGCGGATCATGCGGTTCGACATGCGCGGCGCGACCATTGGCAAGCAGAAATTCTCCAGCCTTTCCGCGCGCCTTGGCGATGCGGTCGGGGAACGCCGCAGCGAGGTGACGCCCGCAATTGGCAGGATCATCCCCAGCCTTCGCAGTCTCGTCGCCAACTTGTTTCAGGAGGCCGCGGACAAGGCGGCGGCCATCCTCGGCGCGTTGCGAATGATCTTTCCGGAACCGTTCGATCCGCAGCGCAAGATCGATGCTGTCACCGCCGAGGCCTCGTTCGGAAAGAAGAACGGCGCTCTCCGCGGCAAGCGCCGTTTCGCCGCCGGCACGCGCATCGAGAATCATTCGCGCCAGCCGCACAGGCAGAGCCAGCGAGCGAATTGCCTGCCCTTCCGCGCTTAAGCCACCCGCAGGATCGAGCGCGCCGATCGCTATCAACAGGTTTTTGGCTTCACCGAGAGCCGCCGCTGGAGGCGCATCGAGAAAGCGCAAATCGCGCTCTGGATCGCGTGCGCCCCACGCAATGCAGTCGAGCAGAAACCGCGAAAGATCGGTATGCAGAATCTCAGGTGCATTAAACGCTTCCAGCGCTCCGTTCGCCGCCTCTTCCCACAGCCGATAACAAAGCCCGGGCTCCATGCGCCCGGCGCGGCCCCACCGCTGGTCAGCAGCAGCGCGCGAAACGCGCACGGTTTCGAGCCGCGTAAGCCCGCGGTCGGGCTCATAGCGGGGCACGCGCGCGAGACCAGAATCGATAACGACGCGAATGCCTTCTATGGTCAACGACGTCTCGGCGATCGAGGTGGCGAGCACGATCTTGCGCCTGCCTGTTTGCGCGGGTGCGATGGCGCGCTCCTGTGCCGCGCGATCAAGCCCGGAATAAAGTGACGCGATCTCAATCTCAGGATCCTTGATTCTTTTGGCAAGCAGCGCAGCAAGGCGCGCGATCTCGCCTTGTCCCGGCAAAAACACCAGGATCGAGCCGGACTCCGCCGCAACGGCACGCAGAACCGCGCGCGCGAGCGCATCCTCGATTCGTTCTTTTGGATCGCGGCCGAGATAGTGCGTTTCGATTGGAAACGTCCGGCCTTGCGCCTCAATGAGAGGAACATCATCTGCAATGAGCCGCCCCACCCGCGCTCCATCAAGCGTCGCGGACATCACCAGGAGGCGCAGATCGGTGCGCAGATTGGCACTGACATCGAGCGCCAGAGCGAGACCGAAATCGGCATCAAGCGAACGCTCATGGAACTCGTCGAACAGAACCGCGGTGATGCCCTGAAGGCCCGGATCGTCGAGGATCATCCGCGTAAAGACGCCTTCCGTTACGACCTCGATCCGGTTCTTTGCCGAGATGCGCGACATCA
Source organism: Beijerinckiaceae bacterium (assembly GCA_004298435.1). GTDB lineage: Bacteria > Pseudomonadota > Alphaproteobacteria > Rhizobiales > Beijerinckiaceae > Methylovirgula. The sequence continues at coordinate 12,144 of SCSF01000155.1, read as the reverse complement.
GCCGCATGCGCAGTCCGATCGTTTCGCCCAATCTGTCTCCATTCAGATCGGCCATCCGCTCCGCAGCGGCGCGCGCCGCGAGCCGCCGCGGCTCGACGAGAATGATTCTGCCGCTGCGCGCCCACGGCTCCTCAACAAGCGCGAGCGGAACCAGAGTGGTCTTGCCGGCGCCGGGCGGCGCCATCAGAATGGCGCTCGTGCCATTGGCGAGCACCGCACGAAGCTGCGGCAGGACGGATTCGACCGGAAGCTTGGGAATAGAACTGAGCATGAAATCCTGATGGTAAAAGGCGCGGTTTACCGCAAGCCGGCAGCACCACAGCCTTCGCATATTGCCCTTGGGAAAAACGAATTTATCGAAAGAAGCGATGACATTAAACCACAGCGCAGAAGACGGGCGGCAAAGCACCCCCTTTTTCCGGCGCGCGGAAAGCGCTATATGCGCGGCGCTGACGAAAACCAGAGAGGCTGAGCACCAGCACGCTCTTTATGCCCAGACAGGCGGACGGCGAGCAACGAGCAGAAGAACCCGGCGGTGGGGCCGGACGAATGAACTTTGCAGCCGATCACAGCATTTGTACTCCGCCGCAGGAGCATCCTCCACAAAAGGACTTTGCGAATGGCGCTGACAGCGCAAGAGAAGGCCCCGGCCGCGCATCCGGCTGCGGGAATCCCCGCCGTCACGGCCGAAAAAAAAGATAGTTTCGCCGCTCTGGCGCTCGGTTCCATCGGCGTCGTCTATGGCGACATCGGCACGAGCCCGCTTTACGCTTTGCATGAATCGCTCATCCATTCACGCAGCATCGGACTTCAGGACGCTCATATCATCGGGACAGTGTCGCTGCTGATCTGGGCGCTCATCTTCACGGTGACGGCTAAATACGTCCTCTTTCTCATGCGGGCCGACAACAAGGGCGAAGGCGGAACGCTGTCACTGATGGCGTTGGCGCAGAACGCATTCGGCCATCGCGCCGCAATGATTTTTTTTCTCGGCGTCGCCGGCGCAGCCCTGTTTTCCGGTGACGCCATTATCACGCCGGCGATTTCGGTTCTTTCCGCTGTCGAGGGCCTTGGCGTCGTAACGCCGGTTTTCACGCCCTATATCCTGCCGCTCACCGTCGTCATCCTGGTTTCGATATTCTGGGTGCAGAACATCGGAACGGGTGGAGTCGCAAAGTTCTTCGGCCCGATCATGGCGGTGTTCTTCATCGTGATCGGCGCGCTCGGCGCGATCAACATTCCCGATGCGCCACGAATCCTGCTCGCTTTCAATCCTGTCGAGGGTATTCGCTTTTTGTTCGGAAACGGGCTGCTCGGCTTCATCGTTCTCGGCTCGGTATTCCTCGCCGTGACGGGCGCTGAGGCTCTTTATGCCGACATGGGCCATTTCGGACGCAAGCCCATTCAGGCGGCATGGCTCTATTTCATCCTGCCGGCGCTGGCGCTCAATTACCTCGGGCAAGGCGCACTGGTTCTTGCCAATAGGGCAGCGATCCAGAATCCCTTCTTTCTGCTGGCGCCATCATGGGCTCTGCTGCCGCTCGTGCTGCTCGCGACTGTCGCGACGGTGATTGCAAGCCAGGCAGTCATTACGGGCGCCTTTTCCCTCGTGCGGCAGGCGATCCAGCTCGGGCTTCTGCCGCGCATGGAAATCCAGCATAAATCCGAGACGCAGGAAGGCCAGATCTTCATTCCCCACGTCAATCGCATGCTGCTGATTGGCGTGCTGCTTCTCGTCTTCCTGTTCAGATCGTCCGGTGCGCTCGCCAACGCCTATGGCGTTGCCGTTACCGGCACCATGGTGGTGACGACCTCTCTTGCCTTCGTCGTCGTCTGGAAGAAATGGAAATGGCCGCTTTGGGGCGCAATAGGTTTCATCGCCATATTCCTCGCGGCCGATATTGCCTTTTTCGCCGCAAACCTCGTCAAGGTTATCGAAGGCGGCTGGGTGCCTCTCCTTATCGCTGCCACCTCTATGACGGTGATGTGGACCTTCGTGCGCGGCAATCGCTTGCTGGCGCAAAAAATGCGGCGCGATTCCATTCCACTGGAAGAACTCATCCGCATGCTCGAGAAATCGAAACCGACGCGGGTGCCGGGCACTGCCATCTTCCTTACCAATCAGCCGGAAGCCGCACCTTCAGCTTTGATGCACAATCTCAAGCACAACAAGATTCTGCACGAGAACGTCTGGATCATGTCGGTGCGCACCGAAAGCATGCCGCGCGTGCCGATCGCCAATCGCTATGAACTTGAGAAAATATCCGACGATGTCACCCGCATCACTCTGCATTACGGCTATATGGAAAGCCCGCGCGTGCCGGCTGCGCTTGCCCTGCTGCGCAAATGCGGACTCAAGTTCGATATTATGACGACCTCGTTTTTTCTCGGCCGCCGCACAATCAAGACATCGCCGCACTCCGGCATGCCGCATTGGCAGGACAAGCTCTTCGTGAGCCTGATGCGGCAAGCGACAAATGCGACGGACTTCTTTGCGATCCCTTCCGATCGCGTCGTCGAACTGGGCGCGCAGGTGACGGTGTAAGAGGCCCGCCGCCGGGCTCTATAGCGTTTTCAGGCGAAGTGACCGCCGGTTCGCGTAAAGAAAACGCGTTAGGGTCAGGACCCAATTAATTTTGGCGATCGATTCATCGAAGATTGGGCGCGACTCCTTTTCCCTGTGGGAGAGGGTTCGCAGAGTCTGAACCCTGGAACAAAGAGCAGAGCCGCGATCTCCGCGGAAAACGGGGACGAATGGCCTTCCCCGCGTGCAGAGCCAGAGCTGCTTTGCTATGCTCAGGCCATGTCAAAGCCGCGCAACTTCGAGACCCCGCCATCAGCCGAACGCGGCGCCACGGGCGCAGACGCCTCATCGGGCGAGGAGACTCACGCCAAAATAACCCCGATGATGGCGCAATATATCGAGATCAAATCCGTCAACCCGGATTGTCTTCTCTTCTACCGCATGGGAGATTTTTACGAGCTTTTCTTTGGTGACGCGGAGGTGGCTTCGCGCGCGCTCGGCATCGTCCTGACCAAACGCGGCAAGCATATGGGCCGCGATATTCCCATGTGCGGCGTGCCGATCGAGCGCGCGGACGATTATCTGCAAAAGCTCATCGCGCTCGGCCATCGCGTCGCGGTTTGCGAGCAAATCGAAAATCCGGCGGAGGCGCGCAAGCGCGGCCCACAATCGGTCGTCAAGCGCGATGTCGTGCGCCTTGTCACGCCAGGAACGATCACCGAAGAGCGGCTGCTCGATCCGGCAAGAGCCAATTGTCTTCTGGCCATCGCGCGGCAGCGCGCATCCGAAGACACCTACGTTTATGGACTCGCGGCTGTCGATATTTCGACCGGATCATTTGAGGTTATTGAAGTCGCACATGCTGCCCTCGGCGCGGAAATCGGCCGCATCGAGCCGGCAGAGATTGTTGCGCCAGAGGCCGTAACCAATGATCCTTTGTTCGCGCATCTGATCTCCGATCTCGCAATTCCACTGACGCCGCTTGGCCGCGATGTCGGCGACCACTCAAGCGCCGCGCGGCGCATTCAGGATTTCTTCAAACTCGCGACCCTTGAAGGACTCGGAACATTTTCCCACGTCGAGATCGCCGCTACGGCGCTGGCGATCTTTTACATCGAACGCACGCAGCTTGCGGCGCGCCCGGCGCTCGATCTGCCATCGCGGCGGCGCAGCGACGCGCATATGGAGATTGATGCGGCGACGCGCGCCAATCTCGAACTAACGCGCACGCTCTCGGGACATCGGCAAGGTTCGCTCATCGACGCCATCGATCTCACCGTGACCCCCGCGGGGAGCCGGCTGCTCGCAGAACGGCTCGCGAGCCCGCTCGCGGACCGCACCACCATTCTGCGGCGTCTCGATGCCGTCAGCTTTCTCGTCGCGGAACAGAGCCTGCGCGTCGACCTGCGCAAAAGTCTCAAGGCCGCGCCGGATCTTGCGAGGCCCTTGTCCCGCCTTGCTTTGCAAAGGGGCGGCCCACGCGACCTTGCCGCCTTGCGCGACGGGCTTTTCGCGGCAGCGGAGCTTGCAAACAAGCTTGATGCCGTCAAAGACTGCCCCGAAGCTCTCGTCGCTGCCCGCACTCTTGCAGCCTCCGTCGATCCCACGCTCGCGGCGCATCTTGCCGATGCTCTCGCTGAAGCGCTTCCGCTAAAGCGCGGCGACGGCAATTTCATCCGACCCGGATTCGATACGGAGCTCGACGAGGCGCAAAGCCTCCGCGATGCGAGCCGCCGCGTCATCGCCGATCTGCAAGCGCGCTACTGCGCGCTCACCGACACCCGCCAGTTGAAACTCAAGCATAATAATTTTCTCGGTTATTTCGTCGAAGTGCCTCAGGTGCAGGGCGAGAAGCTGATGAAGCCGCCTTTCGACGCAACCTTCGTGCATCGCCAGACAATGGCTGACGCGATGCGTTTCTCGACGGTGGAACTCGCAGAGCTTCAGGACAAAATCGCCAGTGCTGCGGACAGAGCGCTGGCCCGTGAGCAGGCGATCTTCGATGCAGCCGTTGCGCAAATCCTCGCTGCCGATCAGGCGATTAAAGCCGCCGCTGCGGCGCTGGCGGAAATCGATGTTTCAGCGGCGCTCGCTGAACTCGCGGAACAGCGCGACTGGACACGGCCTGACGTGGATGACACGCTTGCCTTCATCGTGGAGGGCGGCCGCCACCCCGTCGTCGAGGCGGCCCTCGCCGCATCCGGCAAGCCCTTCGTCGCCAATGATTGTAAACTCTCCGCGCCAGGCGCGGCTGGCGGCCTGATCGCGATCGTGACCGGACCGAACATGGCCGGCAAATCCACCTATCTACGGCAGAACGCCCTGATCGCCATTCTCGCACAAATGGGCGCTTTCGTGCCAGCGCAGCGTTGCACAATCGGCATCGTCGACCGGCTGTTCTCGCGCGTCGGCGCGGCGGACGATCTCGCACGCGGGCGCTCTACCTTCATGGTGGAGATGGTCGAGACGGCCGCAATCCTCAATCAGGCGACCCAACGTTCGCTTGTCATCCTCGACGAGATTGGCCGCGGCACAGCAACTTTCGATGGCCTTTCCATCGCCTGGGCGGTGATGGAGCATATGCACGAGATCAATCGCGCACGCGCTCTGTTCGCCACGCATTTTCACGAACTCACACAGCTCGCAAAGCGGCTGAAGCGCATCGTCAACCTCACAATGCGCGTCACCGACTGGCAGGGCGACGTTGTGTTCCTGCACGAAATCATCCCCGGCGCCGCCGACAGATCCTATGGCATTCAGGTCGCAAGGCTCGCGGGCCTGCCAAAGAACGTCATCGAACGCGCCAAACACCTGCTTGCAGAACTCGAAGCTGGCGATCGCCACAAGCCTGTCGAAAAACTTGTGGCGGATCTACCGCTTTTTGCGGCGCCTGCACCTGCGCCTCAGCCCATCGATCAATGCGCGCGAACGCTTGACGAAATCGACCCGGACGCCTTGTCGCCCCGCGAAGCGCTCGAAGTGCTTTACAGACTGAAGGCGCTCCGGCGGGAGGGCCAATAGACGCTCACGGCTTGCCGATCGCGATATGCGCCTTGAAGCCAGGCCGCGCAGCGAGCCTTTGATGATATTGCACAACGCGCGGATCGACCGCTGGCTTTGCGACCAGCGAGAAGAAGCGGTGAAGCATCATGCCGATCACAACATCGGCGGCCGTCACGTCGGAGCCGGTGAGAAATCCCTCATCCGGCAATGCACGATTGAGAATGGCCAACTTCTTTTGCACGGTTTCGAGATTGGCATCGATCGCGTGCTGATCGCGTTTATCCGCCGCGACTTTAATCAATTGCACGAAGATGCTGTGAACAGGCGCGTTGAGTGAGGATAGCTGCCAATCCATCCATTGGCTGATCTGCGCGCGCGCAATGGCCGTCTTTCCGCCGAAAGCCGAAGGTCCCTGCCGTTCGGCGAGATAGCGAAGGATGGTATTGGACTCCCACACGACAACATCGCCATCGACAAGCGTCGGGACCAGCCCGTTCGGATTGAGTCGGAGATATTCCGGCGTATCGACGCGGCCGAAGGGACCACCGCAGTCCTCCCGCTCATACGCCAATCCAAGCTCGTCCAACCCCCAGAGCACTTTGCGGACATTGGAAGAATCGGCGCGGCCAAGCAATTTTATCATGGGCTGAATTTCTCCCGTTTCATTGGATACATTGTGATCGTCAGCGGTGTAGAGCCCCACACCCTGCTGCCTGCTCGTGTAGCATGCTTACCCAATCGCGGCACGCAGTGCTGGGTGGGGGGCCTTGTCAAGCCGCGGGGTGCCCCCAATCTTAACGGGCTAGCCACAGCCTCAGGTTGGAAGACTATGAGCCCACTTTCCCGGCAATCAATCGCACGAAAAATCGCGCGTCCCGCGTGGTTCCTGTTCGCAGCCCTGTTTCTGTTCGAAGCTTGGCTTTGGGATGTGCTCGGCCGATCCCTGACCCGGCTAGCGGCGCTTATTCCCTTCGAAGATTTCAAGCGGGCGCTCGCCAATCTGATTGCACGCCTGCCGGCGCCCGTGGTGCTTCTTATTTTTATAATCCCTCTCGGGATCATCGAGCCCTTCAAGTTCGTCGGCCTGTGGCTGATCGGCCATCATCATTTTATACTGGGCATTCTCGCTTTCGTTGTCGCGAAAGTCGCGGGCCTTGGCGTATTGGCATTTCTTTTCGAAATGACGCGCGCGAAGCTGCTCTCGATGCCGTGGTTCGAGCGCTTCTATCATTTCGTTCTGCGCGTGCGCGCCTGGGCGCATGAAATTCTGGAGCCCTACAAGGCAGCTATCAGGCAAGCTGTCGCACCTTTCAAACAAAGGCTGCGCGAGATCATTGCTTCCCTTGAAAGCGGGAATGGCGGCTTTGGCCGGCGGCTCGCTTTATTGCGCAATCACGTCCGTCGTTTGCGGGGACTGACCTGAAGGAGCAGATCCGAGAAGGCTTACGACCCTCGCCTGCATGTGCTGCGGCAAGGGCGCTTCGATCTTCAATGGCTCCTTGTTTTTGTAGAGCGGGATCTCGATGGCGCTGGCATGAAGATGCAGGCGTTCGCCCCCGACAGGCGCATCGCCGTAGATGGCGTCGCCGAGGATCGGAAAGCCCATGGCCGAGCAATGTACCCGTAACTGATGGGTGCGGCCGGTCAGCGGCGTCAGCGCGAGCAAAGCGTGAGGCCCATCCCGCCCGAGAACCATCCACCGCGTCTGCGACTTCTGGCCCAGAGGGTCTACCCTCATCCACCAGCCGCGGCTCGCATCGCGGCGCGCAAGCGGCAGATCGATAAGCCCCTCGTCCTCTGCGGGGCTTCCAATGACAATAGCCCAATAAGTCTTGCCGATCCTGCCCTGCTTGAACATGAGACCGAGTTGCGTCAGCGCCTTGTGATGACGGCCGAGGACGAGACAGCCGGAGGTCTCGCGATCGAGCCGATGCGCAAGTGCGGGGCTGCGGGGCAGGCCAAAGCGCAAGGCGTCGAAATGCGCTTCGAGATTATCGCCGCCCTTGGGTCCTCTATGCACTGCAATGCCGGCGGGCTTGTTGATGACGAGGATCAGCCCGTCGCGATAAAGCACGCGCGCTTGCATTTCTTCGGGGGTCATATCGAGTCTCTGCCTCGGCTTTTCATCCAGCGGCAACAAATTGCCGTGTCAAAGGCCTGGAACGTATTCTTCCTCCGGGAGTTATATTATGGGCCTTGGTTGTCCTGATGCGATTTGTTCTGAAGCGGGACGTTCGCGTGATTGTCATGGGGCCGAAGGGCGCCTTTGTTTCATTTCGCTTCATCTTTGGCGTTCGCCAATAGACGGCTGACCAGAAATTCGCAGGTTGGAAACCGGTGAGCCTTTGGTTTCACCAGAGGAATCGTTTGGCCGTCGGCATATTTAACAAGAGGAGGCATTATGCGACGCGAAATTCGATCGCAAGCTCAATTACGCGATATTTGTTTGCGGACCTTGAAAGAGTGCGACGGGTTCGAGCAGGTGGATGAGATCTTGATACAAGCACGCGACGCGCATGCGGGCGGCGCAAACTGGAGTCTGGTGGGATTTCGCCCTCGTGTGGCCAACACGGCTCTGCGCGCGGCGCGCGACACGATCTCCGAGTTGCAGCAGTTCTACGAGCTCGATGCAAAGGATGCGGCGGCCGCGGAAACCCGCAGCCGCCGGTCACTATAACGGGCAAATGAGTGGGCGCCGGGTCCGGTCGGGCGCGGCGCGTTCCCTTTCAGTTTCATGCAGATATGGCATGGGCCGCGATCACACTGGGCCGGGCGGCATTTACAATTCGTGACTTGTACAGACTGCCGAGCTTTATATCCTGCCGCCATCTTGACCGTTATCGACAAACGGTCTTTCATCCGCGCCATCGCGCATGCGGTAAAAATAACTCCGGAACGACCTTTGCATCGCATAACGGCGGCTTGAAAGCGAGCGCGGCGAGCAAGCGCGTCAGAAAAGGTGATGACGTTGACGCAGTCCCACATAATGGGGACGGGATCTTATGCTCCGTCGCGCATTCTTTCGAATTTCGACCTGGAAAAGATCATTGACACCTCGGATGCCTGGATCGTCGAGCGGACCGGCATAAGAGAGCGCCGTATCGCTGCCGATGACGAGGCGACATCCGATATGGCCGTCGAGGCCGCCAAAAAGGCTCTCGAAATGGCCGGTGTGGACGCCGCCGATCTCGATATGATCATTGTCGGCACGATTTCACCCGACATGCAGATGCCCTCCTGCGCGGTTCTCGTGCAGGCCAAGCTCGGCGCCAAACGCGCTTTCGCCTTCGACGTTTCCGCCGCTTGCGCCGGCTCGCTCTACGGTTTAGCCATCGCGGACAAATTCATTCGTACAGGCGCGGCGCAACGCGTTCTCGTGATCGGCGCAGAACTTCTCAGCCGCATCGTCGATTGGACCGATCGCAATACCTGCGTTCTTTTCGGAGATGCGGCGGGCGCCTTTGTCGTCGGGCCAAGCCCGGATCCCAACCGCGGCCTGATATCCACGCATCTTCATTCTGACGGCACGGCGGCCGGCATGCTGTCGATTCCCGGTGGCGGCAGCAGGCATCCGCAATCCGAAGACGTTCTAAATCGCAAAATGCACAAAGTGGCCATGAACGGCCGCGACGTTTACAAGTTTGTGGTTCGGGTTTTGCCGGAAGCGATCCTCGAGGCGCTTGCCGCGCAACAACTGAAACCCGGCGCGATCGATCATATCGTTTCGCATCAGGCAAATGTGCGCATCATCGAATCCGTCGTAGACCGATTAGGGGTTCCCCGCGAGAAATGCTGGCTCAATATCGACCGATACGGCAACACCTCGAGCGCTTCGCTGCCCCTGTCTCTCGACGAAGCCAATCGCGCCGGACGCCTCAAACCTGGCGACCTGATTGCAATGATGGCGATCGGCGCTGGCATGGCGTGGGGCAGCGCGCTTATGCGCTGGTAAATCTGTCGAATCTATTTTCATTTCGACGCGATATCTTCATGCGCAATTCCATCACATTGAGGCGAATTTTAAGCAAAAATCCGAACATTCTGTCTTCGGTTTGACGCTCAAATGTAATTCCACAGAATTTTCAGCTTCCTGATCGCGCTATTATCTCATCGATACCATTTAATTGGATTCGAACTGCATTTGCAGCTTCTCACAGCGCAATCTTTGCTGATAAAAATCAGGCAGCAAATCGTCCCCCCGCTGGGCTGTTCGCGTGTCGCCGACATTTCGGTGTGGCACGGAGCGGGCAAAAAGCGAGATCTGCACTTGCCATGACATCTTGTTTTGGCAGGCTGCGGATTACGAATGAGGGGCTATGGGATCGAGAACCGATACGGGGGGAGTCGATCGCGCCGTTCCAGGTGATGGCGGATCGAACTCGGGACTGGATGTAAGGCCGATCATTCTTGCCTTCGGCCTGTTGATCATAGCTTTGATCGGTATCGGCGTGGGGATCGCGATCCATGAATTCCGCCGTCGCGATCTCAACGAACAGCGGCGCGCACTCTCAGCCATCGATCTTCTTCTCGTTCAGGAGACCGAACATACGCTGCAAAGCGTCGATCTCGTTCTCGTCAATATCAGCGAAAAGCTCAGCGCAGATGGTGCTGTGACGGCGGCTTCGTTCGACGCGACGCAAAAAGGCTCCGCCACTTACGAAATGCTGAAGTCCCGTCTCATCGGCATTCCGCAACTCGATGCGATCAGCCTTGTCAGCGCGACCGGAAAAGTCATCAATTTCTCGCGCAGCTTTCCAACGCCGGATATCAACGTCACAGATCGCGACTATTTTCGCGCATTGAAAAACATGCCGAGCAAAACGGCGTTCATCAGCGCTCCTGTCCACAACCGTGACACTGGAACCTGGACTATCTATCTCGCGCGGCGCGTGAGCACGAGCTCCGGCGCATTCGTCGGACTGGTGATCGGCGCCATCGATCTCAGATATTTCGAAAGTCTCTACAAAGATCTGCAAATCGGCCGGGGCGGCGCTGTCAGCCTGTGGCGGCTGGACGGAACCTTGCTCGCGCGCTACCCGGGCGGCGCGAGCGATACCGGACACACCTTTGCGAAGGAGCATATTGCGAAGATCGCGCAGTCTGGTCGTCCTACAACGTTAACCGCCGAAGGGCCGCAACGCCTCATCGCCACCATGGCCGCCAAGCGCTTCCCGATCGTCGTCGATGTGTCTCGGTCCACAGGCGCTATCCTTGCAGATTGGAACGAGGTCGCGCTGATCATGGCGGCAGCCACCTTCCTTTGCATCGTCGCGCTCTGCTTCGTGCTGTGGCTTCTGATACGTCAATTTCATGCTCATAATGCGCTTGTCGCCGCTTACGAGGAGCGCAGGAAGGCGATCGCGGAGCGCGAAAACGCGGAAGCGCAATTGCGTCAGGCGCAGAAGCTTGAGGCCATAGGCCAGCTTACCGGCGGCATCGCCCATGATTTCAATAATCTTCTCACCGCTGTCCTCGGCAACCTTGAGCTTTTGAAGAAACAGACGGATTCCTCCGCCGAAAACCGGCGGCTGCACAGATGGGCCAGCAATGCCTATGACGCTGCCACTCGCGGCGCCGCCCTCACCCAGAGGCTTCTCGTTTTCTCAAGGCGCCAGCCGCTCGACCCGCGCGCAACAAACATCACGACACTCCTTGCATCCATGTCGGATCTTCTGCGCCGCACGTTGGGAGAGAATATCGAAATCGTCACGGATGTTGTGCCGGAATTATGGCCTGCCTTCGTAGACCTGAACCAGTTGGACAATGCAATTCTCAACATCGCGATCAATGCACGCGACGCGATGGAAGGGCGCGGCCATCTCATTATTTCGGCGCGCAATTGCAACGTCGAAGAGCGGGACGATGCAGAGACGCCGAAGATCAATCCCGGCGATTACGTCCGGCTGGCGATCACCGACACCGGCAAAGGCATTGAGCAGGATGTCCTCGAGCGTGTCTTCGAACCGTTTTTTTCGACGAAACCGGCCGGGCAAGGCACGGGCCTCGGCCTCAGCCAAGTGTATGGGTTCGTCAAGCAGACAGGCGGGCATGTCCACATTCTCAGCGAGCCAGGGCTCGGCACGACGGTCGAACTTTATCTTCCGCGCGCCGCCCAGGACGATCTCGCGCAAGCGGCTCCTGAATCCTTCGATGAAATCGCGCGCGAACCGGGAATGGGAGCAACAATACTGATTGTCGAAGATGATCCGAGCGTCCGCGCTTATTCCGGTGAAATCCTGCGCGAACTCGGATTTTTCGTTCGCGAAGCGCCGAACGCGCGCGCTGCCCTCGACATTCTGCGGAGCGATTCGGAGATCGATCTGCTGTTCAGCGATATTGGCCTGCCCGGCATGAATGGCCCTGAACTGGTGCGCGCCGCCCGACAGTTGCGGCCGGATCTCAAAATCCTTCTGGCGACGGGATATGCGGCGGAAATGGCGGAAAGACTGTCGCAGTCGCTGCAAGGCGCCCTGCTGATCGCTAAACCGTTCGGCCGCACGCAACTCGCCGAGACGATCAGAAAGCTGCTGCCTTCGCCGCAGCGATGCGCGTGAGCAGCGGGAGACGGAAGAGTGTATTCCTATTGTTCGTATAAGTGTCGGCCACGACTCGCGTGA
>SCSF01000154.1 GCA_004298435.1 Beijerinckiaceae bacterium | reverse complement strand
GTCTCGCTCTTGCTTGCTGGCCTCGGCAAGCTGCCGCCCGAAAGCCGCAAGGAACAGGGCGCCGCGATCAATCTCATCAAGGATCGTGTGATGGAGGCGCTGAGCGACCGGCGCGCCGCGTTGAAGGCGGCAGCCCTTGAGGCGCGGCTCGCCGCCGAAACGCTCGATGTAACCTTGCCGGCGCGCGTCAGCCCGCTCGATCTCGGCCGGCTGCATCCGATCAGCCAGGTCACGGATGAACTCGCGGCGATCTTCGCCGACATAGGATTTTCGATCGCCGAAGGCCCGGACATCGAGACGGACGACTATAATTTCACCAAGCTGAACTTTCCGGCGGACCATCCTGCCCGCGATATGCACGATACGTTTTTCCTGAAGCCCGATGCGCGTGGCGAAAGGAAAGTGCTGCGCACCCATACGAGCCCCGTGCAGGTGCGCACGATGCTGACGCAGAAGCCGCCGATCAGGATTATCTGCCCCGGCCGCACCTATCGCTGCGATTCGGACCAGACGCATACGCCGATGTTCCACCAGGTCGAAGGACTGGTGATCGACAAGCAGGCGCATCTCGGCCACCTGAAATGGATTTTGCAGGAATTCTGCAAAGCCTTCTTCGAGGTGGCGGACGTGAAAATGCGTTTCCGTCCCAGCTATTTTCCATTTACCGAGCCATCGATGGAAGTCGACATTCAATGCTCACGCAAGGGCGGCGAGATCCGCTTTGGCGAAGGCGACGACTGGCTGGAAATTCTCGGCTGCGGCATGGTGCATCCGAACGTCCTGCGCAATTGCGGGCTCGATCCCGATGTTTATCAGGGCTTTGCCTGGGGCATCGGCATCGATCGCATCGCCATGCTGAAATATGGAATGCCAGACCTGCGCGCCTTTTTCGAAGCCGATGTCCGGTGGCTGTCGCATTATGGTTTCCGCCCGCTGGACATGCCGACGCTCTTTAGCGGCTTGAGCGCATAACGCGCCGGACCGCGGGCCTCCGGTCCGCAAATCGCTCGAAAACGCTTCAGAAATCGCTGGCGATGCCCTTCACTTCCCAATCTCCATAGCGGACGGGATCAGGGCCATCGCGGCCACCGATTTCCTTCGCCAGCCGCGCCTTCGCCTCTGCCGCCTCGCGACGACGTTCTTCCGCCTCGGCAAGCGCGCGTGCCGCTGCCGGCGTCAGCGCCCGGTCAGGTGAGGCTGAAGCTTGAGGCTCCTGGTCCGTCTGAGGACGGCCATCATCATCTGCACTGTCGATCATATGGCTCTGGTTTGGGTGAAAGTTGCTGGTTACGTTTCGCAAAACGGCCAGTGGCGCAATTCTGCCGCAACGCCATTTGATGGTAAACTCAATCCGAATCAAAGGGAATTATCTGTCTTGCCGGACACTGGAGCGGATGCGGGAAAGCGGACTCCGTTTTTCACCATCATCCCGCTGACGGAACGCCGCAGGAAGCGGAGCTTTTGAATGATGAAGCCGCCGCGCGCTGCCGCTGCCGATGTCGCCCGACAGGAAACCATGACGGTTCCCGGCCTTGCCGCCAGGGTCGCCGCCGCCGCCATATTGCGTGATGTCATCACCAATGGCCACACGCTCGACAAACTGTTTGCCGGCGGCACCGGCTTATCGCGGATTGGCGGCCTGAACCCGCGCGATCTCGCACTCACGCGTTCGATCGTGACCGCGGCCCTGCGCCGTCTTGGAACGATCCGGCACGCGTTGGCGGAATTGCTGGAACGCGGACTTCCGCGTGGCGCGGCACAAATCGAATGGTGCCTTACGGCAGCGGCGGCGCAGATCCTTTTCCTCGATGTGCCCGATCACGCCGCCGTCGATCTCGCCGTCCGCATGACACGCCTCGACACGAAGACGGCGCCTTATGCCGCTCTGGTCAACGGCGTGTTGCGCAATCTCGCGCGGCGGCGCGAGGCGTTCGTAGCAAATATATCGCCGCTCGATCAGGATACGCCGCCCTGGCTCGCCGCACGCTGGCGCAAGACCTATGGCGAAGAGACCGCGCGCGCCATCGCCGCAGCAAACAGCCGCGAACCGACGCTCGACATCAGCGTCAAATCCGATCCCGAGGGCTGGGCTGAGAAGCTTGGCGCAAAAATTCTGCCGACCGGCTCGCTGCGGCTCGCGGCACATACGCCGATCCCCGAGCTTCCCGGCTTTGAGGATGGCGAATGGTGGGCGCAAGACGCCGCGGCGGCTCTTCCTGCACGTTTGTTCACGATCGAGCCAGGCATGCGGATTGCCGATCTCTGTTCGGCGCCGGGCGGCAAGGCCGCACAACTTGCGGCGCGCAGCGCGCGCGTTACCGCAATCGATCGCTCGGCGGAACGATTGAAGCTTCTCGCCGGCAATTTCGCGCGTCTGAAGCTCGAAGCCGAAATCGTCGTTGCGGATGTCGTCGCCCTGAACGCGCAGCCTTTCGATGCCGTGCTTCTCGATGCGCCCTGCTCGGCCACCGGCACCATCCGCCGTCATCCGGATGTCGCCTGGACGAAAAAACCCAACGACCTCGTGAAGCTTGCTGCGATGCAGGCGCGCATGCTCGACAAGGCATTCGAGCTTGTCAGGCCCGGTGGCACCATCGTCTATTGCACATGCTCCATCGAGCCGGAGGAAGGCGAACAGCAGATCACGGCGCTGCTGCGCCGCAACCCCGATATTGTGCGCGTGCCCGTTACGAAGGAAGAAGTCGGAGGTTTCGGCGAACTCATCAATGCGAACGGCGAGGTGAGAACGCTTCCATCGCATTGCCCTGCTGAAGATCCGCGGTTTGCCGGTCTTGATGGATTTTTCATCGCCAGACTTGTCCGGCGCGAAGAGCGCGGCCGCTAGAACGTTTTCAAGCGACGCGGATTCCGGCTCGCGTAAAGAAAACGTTCAAAACGAAAAAATAGAGTATCAGGCCTGTTTCCTTCAGAACTGAAATGGCCGTAGATCACGATGGAACGTGATCGGTTCAACAATGAGAGCGGGACTTTGCGAAAAACCAGGGTCCACTTTTTTTGCATCCCGCTCTATGACAATTTGTGACCAAAGCATTGTAATCGCAAGGAGCGTGAGCTGAACCGCGCCCATGTCATGGGGAAGCTTCGTCTTCTCGGCCGTTTGGCGGGCCAGGCCGGCATCGGGGTGCGCCGCCGGGCGAGCGCGCCCATTTATGCTGCAACACGCATCAATGCCCGCGCCCCTGATCGACTCCTCATCGCGCCACAGGACATTCGCACGGCCGATCCAACTATCGCTGCGGAAATCTATGCGGGCTATTTCGCGTTCGGCGGCAAGATCGTCAACACACATGGGCGGCTGCCGTTCGAGATCGAAGATCAGGATCCCGAGTGGGTCCGGCCGCTGAACGGCTTCGGCTGGCTCAGACATCTGCGCGCCGCCAACAGTCCGCTCGCCACCGCCAACGCCCGCACGCTCGTCGATGATTTTCTGACCCATGCCGGAAAGCCGAAAGCCAGCCCGGCTTGGGAACCGGCCGTCGTCGCGCGGCGGATTCTTTCCTTTCTGGCGCAATCGCCGATGATTCTCGATGGCGCTGACCACGCGTTCTATCGCCGCTTCATGCGCGCTCTGGTGCGCTCGCAGCGCTTTCTCGAACGCGAACTTGCCAGCGGCCTGGCAGGCGAGCCCCGGCTTCTGGCCGCTATGGCGCTCGCGGAACTGGGCCTCTGCGCACAAGGCTCCAGCGGTTTTCAGCGCAAGAGCACGAAACTGCTCGCCGAGGAACTCGACCGGCAAATCCTTCCCGATGGCGGCCACATCAGCCGCAACCCCAAGGCGCTGGCCCGCCTGCTGCTCGATCTGCTGCCATTGCGGCAGGCCTATGCCGCGCAGGCCCTGTCGCCGCCACAGCAATTGTTGAACGCGATCGACCGCATGCTCCCCATGCTGCGCATGCTGCGGCATGGCGACGGCACGCTTGCGCTCTTCAACGGCATGGGCGTCACCGCGCCCGATCTCATCGCCACGGTGCTCGCCTATGACGACGCAAGCGCGCAGCCACTGACGAACGCACCCTATTCCGGCTACCAGCGCGTCGAAGCCGCTGACAGCGTGATGATCGTCGATACGGGCCGCGTGCCGCCTCCGGTTTTCTCGCAATCCACCCACGCCGGATGTCTCTCGTTTGAATTATCAGCCGGCAACCAGAAGCTCGTCGTCAATTGCGGCGCCCCGCACCCGCATCGAGCAATCGCGCGCGAACCGGCGCGCGCCACGGCCGCCCATTCGACCCTCGTCATTGCAGATACGTCTGCCTGCCGGTTCGCCGGATCACAGGGGCTGGAAGGCTGGTTCAAGGGACAGATCCTCACGGGGCCAGCGCGCATCGCCGTCGAGCGACAGCAACTGCCCAAACGCATTCGCCTGCGCCTCGCGCATGATGGCTACGCAAGCCGCTTTGGGCTGGTCCATGAGCGGCATCTGACGCTCGCAAGCGATGGGCTGAGGCTCGACGGCGAGGAGCGGCTGCGCCCGGCCGCGCGCGGCGAGTCTCTCAAGGCGCACCCCTATGCGGTGCGTTTTCATATTCACCCGTCGATACAGCTTCAAAGCGCCGCCAGGGATCATGCAGTGATTCTGACGCTGCCCGATGCAAGCCGCTGGATCTTCGATACCCAGGCGACGCAAGTCGCCGTGGAGGAAAGCATCTATTTCGCCGCCGCCGAGGGGCCGCATGCCTGCGAGCAGATCGTAATCTACGGCGATACACAAAAAGACGCGCAGATCGCCTGGAGCTTCCGGCGCTTCGAGGACGAGGCAAGCGAGACGCTCTCCGCGGATCAGGAAGCAGACCTGACGCAGGACATCGCCCCCGAATAGAGGAAGGCCAGTTACCCGGAATTCCGTCCCGTAACGCTTCTGTAACTATTTATAGCTCTGCCTTTATATTGCCGTTCAAACGGCGTTCATCCGCCGCTAAGCTTGATCAGACATGCTCGATTGCCAGGGCGCTTGGCAAGAAACAACCTTTCAAACATATAGCATTCTCAGGCGAAGTGGCTTCCGGTTCGCGTGAAGAAGATGCGTCGAAACGTCGATCAGATTGGGTGCGGATAAGATGGATAACATCCACGTCGCATGTGCCCTCGACTGCGGCATGACGATTCCGGCGATGATCCTCGCCTATTCTGCAAAGAAGTTCGCCAATTCGCACAGAAAAACAATCTTCCATGTTCTGGAATGCGAGAAGGGAGCCTTCCCTTCCTATGGCGACTACCTTCTGAATTCAGAATTCTTCGAAATCCGCCATCATCTTGTGAGCCTCAATGCCTTTGAGGATTACGATCTATCGATCGCGATCGTACCCTCTCTTGCGGCCTTCGCCCGCCTCGCGATACCGGACATAATCAGCGAAGCCGAACGCGTGTTATATCTCGATTGCGATGTCATCATTAATCGCCCAATCGACGCGCTGTTCGACGTCGATATGAAAGGCTTCGCGCTCGCCGCATGCCGCGACCTTATGTACGCCTATTTTATGCATCACGGTGAAGGACCACCGCAGGATGCTGGCAAAATACTTTGCCAAGATCCGGATTCCTATTTCAATTCCGGCGTCATGTTGATCGATTGCCAGAAGTGGAGGGACGCGGGCTATTTCGCCTCGCTCATCAAAGTTCTTTCGGCGCCGCCAGCACCACTATTCATGCCGGATCAGGATGCTCTCAACATCGTTTTCAAAAATGAGCATCTGAAACTGGACTCGAAATGGAATGTACGGGCCTCTCGGTACGATCTGTCAAAGGATGAGGAACTGGAGAAACTTATCATCTTCTGCGCAGATGATCCGTGGATCATTCATTTTATGGGGAAGGCAAAACCATGGATTCGGTTTCATCAGCCGACCGAATTTCATCGGCTGTACTGGGCGTTGGCCGAAGAGTCGCCCTTCCTCTCCAGATTGATCTCACTTTATGAAACAGGTCCGTCGGAAAACACGGCTTACGCTCTGAAAAAGCGCGCGATCTCTTCGGATCGTCATATTTGGGAGTTTCTGTTCACGTTATCGAGGGCAACGGAAAAACTCGAGCACGTCTTCCGGCTTCAACAAAACCTGTCAATCCGGCTCGGCACTCTTGGAAAGAAATTTTATGAGAAATATCTCAATACTGCGGAGATAACACGGAGTTGAGTTAATGCGCCTCGTCCCAGTTCGGCGCGGCCTTGGCATCGACATGCAGCGGCACTGCGAGGTCGATCGCCGGATGCGGCGCTTCTTCCATCACCTTGCACACCAGCCTGATAGTCGCCTCAACCTCGTCGTCCGGCACTTCGAAGACGAGTTCGTCATGCACTTGCAAAAGCATCTGCGCATTGAGCCTCGCCTTGCCCAAGGCCGCATCCATCCGCACCATTGCGCGGCGGATAATATCGGCGGCTGAGCCCTGAATTGGCGCATTGATAGCCGCCCGCTCATTGAAGGCGCGCTCTGAGGGATTGGACGCGGTGATGCGCGGATAGTGGCACTTGCGGCCAAAGATCGTCATCACATAGCCGTTCTCGCGTGCGAATTTCCGCGTCTCGTCCATATAGGCGCGTATGCCTGGAAAGCGTTCGAAATATTTCTTGATATAAGCCCCGGCCTCCTCACGCGGAATGCCGAGCTGATTGGCCAGCCCGAAGGCCGAGATCCCGTAGATAATGCCGAAGTTGATCGCCTTGGCTCTGCGGCGCACGTCGGACGGCATGCCTTCGACCGGAACGCCGAACATTTCCGACGCCGTCATCGCGTGAATGTCGAGCCCGTCGGCGAAAGCCTGCCGCAGTTGCGGAATATCGGCGATATGCGCCAGAAGTCGAAGCTCGATCTGCGAATAATCCGCTGACACGAGTTGATAGCCGGGCGTCGCGATGAAGGCGCGGCGGATCTTCCGGCCGATCTCGTTGCGCACCGGAATATTTTGCAGATTGGGTTCGGACGATGCGAGCCGCCCGGTCGTTGTAGCAGCAAGTGCGAAAGAGGTGTGAACGCGCCCCGTCACTCTGTCGATATGGTTGGGCAAGGCATCGGTATAGGTCGACTTCAGCTTCGAGAGCTGACGCCATTCAAGAATTTTGCCGCAGAATGCGTTGCCTTCCTCAGCCAGACTTTCGAGAACGCCGGCAGCCGTGGACCATGCGCCCGTCGCCGTCTTCCTGGCGCCGGGCAGGCCCATTCGGCCAAAAAGAATATCGCCCAATTGTTTTGGCGAGCCGAGATTGAAGGCCTCCCCGGCGAGTTCGAAGATCTCGGCTTCGAGCCGCGCCATTTCCTGCGCAAAGTCGCCGGAGAGCCGTGACAACATCGCGCTGTCGATCGCTATGCCGCGCGCCTCCATGCGCGCCAGAGCCTCGATCATCGGCCGCTCCAGCGTCTCGTAGGTCGTAGTCATATGCTCGGCCGGCAGGCGCGGCTTCAACACCTGCCAAAGCCGCAGGGCGACATCGGCATCCTCGGCGGAATATTCGGTCGCTCTGTCGATTGGAACACGGGCGAAACCGATAAAGCTGCGGCCCGAACCCGCCACATCGGAAAAGGCAATCGGCTTGTGGTTCAGGTGCTTTTGCGCCAGCACGTCCATGCCATGATCGGTCAGGCCGGCATCGAGCACATAGGAGACGAGGAGCGTATCATCGACCGGCTTCACTGCAATGCCGTGCTGGCGCAATACGAGCCAGTCGTATTTCATGTTGTGTGCGATCTTGAGAACGCCATCCGCTTCGAGCAGCGGCTTCAGCGCGTCGAGAACAGCGCGCAATGGCAATTGTCCCGACAGCAGCTCGGCGGAGCCGAAGAGATCGCCTGCACCTTCGCTCCTGTGGCCCACAGGAATGTAAGAGGCGCGCCCCGGCGTTGTGCAAAGCGAGATGCCGACGAGTTCCGCCTGCATCGGATCGAGCGAAGTGGTTTCCGTGTCTATGGCGAGCAAACCGGACTCATGCGCGGCGGCGATTTCCTCCGCAAGTTCATCCAGCGTCGTGATGGTTCTGTAAGCCAAATGATCGAACGCCATGGCGCGGACTGCGGCGGCGCGCGTGGCGGCGAGTTCGCCGGGTCCCGTCGCGGCGTGCCGCTTCGGCGCAATTTCGCCATAGCGCGCGTTCTTGCGCGGAACGATCCCGGGCGCGGACACCTCTGAGGGCGCAGTTTCTGCTTCCAGCACTTCGTCGCCGACGATCACCGGCCTGACATCGCCATTGCGATCGCGCCAGCCCGCCACGCCCACGAAAGCCGGGTCAGGCTCTATCGCGCCGGCTTCGAGGCCATAAGCCTCAGCCGCGCGCTTGGTGATTGTCGTGAATTCCATCGCTTTGAGAAACCCGACGAGCGCCTTAGGGTCCGGCTGATGCAGGCCGAGTTCGTCGATCGGAGTTTCAACCGGAACATCGGTGACGAGCGTCACCAGCTCCTTCGATATGCGGATGAGCTTGACGGATTCCGGATCGGTCAATGTCTCGCGCTTTTTCGGCTGCTTGATCTCGCCTGCCCGCGCCAGAAGCGTTTCGAGATCGCCATATTCGCCGATGAGCTGCGCAGCAGTCTTGATGCCTATGCCGCGCGCGCCCGGCACGTTGTCGGTCGAATCGCCGGCAAGCGCTTGCACATCGACAACCTTTTCAGGCGGAACGCCGAAATAGGCGAGGACTTCCGCCTCGGCGATCTTGCGCTCCTCACGCGATCCTTTCGCGCCAGCCTCGCCGGAAGCCGGATCATACATAGAGACGCCCGGCCCGATGAGCTGCATCAGATCCTTGTCGGCGGAAATGATGAGGACATCAGCCCCGCGTTCCCGCGACTGGCGCGCATAGGTCGCGATGAGATCGTCCGCCTCATAGCGGTCCTGCTCAATCGGCTTCAGGCCGAAAGCGCGGACCGAGGCCCGCATCAGCGGAAATTGTGGGATGAGATCCGCGGGCGGCTCGGAGCGATTGCCCTTGTAAGGCGGATAGATCTCCTTGCGAAACGAGTTCTCCGACTTGTCGAAGATGATGGCGAGGTGCGTCGGGCTGATGCCCGCAGCGCCGTCGCGGATGAACTGAAACAGCTTGGTGCAGAAGAGCCGTACAGCGCCCGTCGGCAGCTTGTCGGCACGGTAGTTATATTTCGCGTCCTGATGGATCGATTGAAAATAGGCGCGAAAGACAAAAGATGACCCGTCGACCAGAAAGACCTGGTCGCCAGCTTGGACAGGACGATGGGTGAGGCTCATGCGGTTTTTGTAGGCGGCAATCGGTTCCTGCGCCAGCGCAAACCCGCGGACAAATCCGGACAGAATCCCGGTAGCACGATTGTTGCTTTGCAACGCGTTTCGAACTTTCGCCACCTT
This sequence comes from Beijerinckiaceae bacterium, assembly GCA_004298435.1. GTDB lineage: Bacteria > Pseudomonadota > Alphaproteobacteria > Rhizobiales > Beijerinckiaceae > Methylovirgula. The sequence goes on along the minus strand of SCSF01000154.1, from coordinate 22,684 downwards.
CTCGCCATAACTCAAAGCACGATCAATTTATTGAAAAATATGGACGACCTGCATTCCATCGGAAAGCTGAGGCATTATATTGCGTCGCAATATAAGCTGCGGAGTTTTCCGTCAAAACGGAACGAGGTGATCCATGCGCATGCTGGAATTACTCGGCCGGCAGATCATGCAGGCTTTCGACCGTGCGACCCCAAAGTGGCCGCCGCAGGCTCTCTCACTGGCGTTGCAGGGCGGCGGCTCTTTCGGCGCTTTCACCTCAGGCGTGCTGGACCGGCTGCTCACAGAGCCTGACATCCGCTTCGATACACTCAGCGGCGCCTCGGCCGGAGCCATCAATGCGGTTTTGCTCGCAGCCGGGCTTGCCGAGGGCGGCCGTGAGGCGGCGCGTGAAAAGCTGGAAACTTTCTGGCGAAGGCTGAGCCATGCAGCGCCCTTTCTCCCCTTTGGAAGCACCGGCGCGATGATCCCCGGTGCTGCGGGGACGCTGTCCTTCTGGACGCGCCTGGTTTCGCCCTATCAATACAATCCGTTCGATCTCAATCCGCTTCGGGCGATCCTGAACGAGGAAATCGATTTCGAGAGGCTGCGCCGGAAGAAACCTGTCGGTCTTCTGATCTCGGCAACCCGCGTTTCAGATGGCCGCGCCCGGATTTTCCGCAATGAGGAGATCGACGCAGACGCGGTGCTGGCCTCTGCCTGTCTGCCCTTGCTGCATCACGCTATAATGATCGGCGAAGAGACCTATTGGGATGGCGGCTATTCATCCAATCCGCCGCTTCACGAACTCGTGACCACCAGCGCTACGCCGGAAATCCTGATCGTCCAGATCACGCCCGCGCAAGGCATCGCCATGCCGACAAGCTCGCAGGAGATCATGCGGCGGCTGGATCAGATCACCTTCAACGCATCCCTGCTCGCCGAGACCGGGCGGCTTGCACGCTATGCGGACATTTATCGCGGCATTCCGGGCTATTTTGCCCGTGACGGGCGTAAATGGCGTCAGCTCACACTTCACCGCATCATCGCGGAAGAACAAGTGGCGCATCTTGCGGAGGCGAACGCGAGCAATCTCGACTGGAACTTTCTTTCCGATCTGCGCGAGCACGGTCGCGACGCTGCGGAAAACTGGCTGCGGAGCAAGGCGGAGAAGGCGTCTGCCGCCATCTCAAGGAACGAAGCCGTCAACGAGAGCATCTGTCCGGGCAATGCTCTATGAAAAAAGGCCGGGCATGAGCCCGGCCTGAGAAGCGACAAAGTCGCGAGGGGGAATTCTTGTCCTCGGGAGCCTCAGGCATCTCGCCGAAGCATCCGAGGTCGTTATTGGACCATGAACGCCAGCGCCTGACTATCCAACTTTAGCCCAATAGCCGCACCCGATTCCCGGCTGTAACCGATGACGCAGGCGGAACTAATCCTATATATCAGATTGGCAGAACAGTACGCCCGCTTGAGGCCGTTCTCGCTCTCTCTTCAGCTCCGCTTCCGGACCGGCTGACGTTTCCAGTAAAACGGGGACTTTACGGTGGTTTCCTATCCAGACGTCTTGCTTTTCATTTCCGGCCAATGGCGCTCCGCCACGTCTGGCAAGACGATCGATGTGATTGATCCTGCGACCGAAGAAAAGATCGGCACAGTCGCGCAGGCTGGCCCGGCCGATCTCGATCTTGCGCTCAGCGCCGCCGAAAAGGGCTTTGATCGCTGGCGGCGCGTCTCGGCGCTGGAGCGTTCAAGGGTTCTGCGCCGCGCGGCGGATCTCCTGCGTCAGCGCGCCGACGAGATCGCTCCCCTGATGACACTCGAACAGGGCAAGCCTCTGATCGAGTCGCGCCTCGAAATCCTCACCAGCGCCGACACCTTCGACTGGTTCGCCGACGAGGCGCGGCGCACCTATGGCCGCGTCGTGCCGGCGCGCGCTGAAGGTGTGCTCAATCTCGTGATCAAGGAGCCTGTCGGCCCAGTCGCCGCCTTCACGCCGTGGAATTTTCCGGTTTCGCAGATCGCGCGCAAAATGGCTGCGGCGCTGGCTGCCGGTTGTTCGATCATCGTGAAAGCTCCGGAGGAAACGCCCGCCTCGCCAGCCGAACTTATCCGGGCCGTCGTCGATGCCGGCGTGCCGGATGGCGCAGTCGGTCTCATTTATGGGATTCCGGCGGACATCTCGGCCTATCTCATTCCGCATCCCATCATCCGCAAAATCTCCTTTACCGGCTCGACAGCCGTGGGCAAGCAGCTTGCTGCGCTTGCCGGGCAGCACATGAAGCGCGTCACCATGGAGCTTGGCGGCCATGCGCCTGCCATCATCTGCAATGATGGCGACATCGACGCCGCCGTGAAATTTCTCGGCAACGCAAAATTCCGCAATGCCGGACAGAGCTGCGTTTCGCCGACGCGCTTTCTGGTGCAGGATGACGTCTACGAGCCGTTTCTCAACAAGTTCGTGGCTATGGCCCAGACGCTGAAGATCGGCAACGGCATGATGGAAGGCACGCGCATCGGCCCGCTCGCCAATGAGCGCCGCGTCGCGATGCTCGAAAGTCTCATCAGCGATGCGACGGCGCAAGGCGCGAAGCTCATGCTCGGCGGCAAGCGGTTCGGCAACAAGGGCTACTTCTTTTTGCCGACGATCCTCGCCGAAGTTCCAGTCGCGGCGCGCGCGATGAACGAGGAGCCATTCGGACCGATCGCTCTGGTTAATCGCTTTCACACGATCGATGACGCCATCGCCGAAGCCAATCGGCTGGTCTACGGCCTTGCCTCCTTTGCCTTCACGCGCTCGCTAAAAACCGCCGCCACGCTCTCGCATTCGATTGAAACCGGCATGCTGACGATCAACCATATCGGCTTTGCGCGACCGGAACTGCCGTTCGGCGGCATCAAGGATTCAGGCTATGGCAGCGAAGGCGGGCTTGAGGCGATCGAGTCCTATCTCAACACCAAGCTTGTGACGCAGGCAGCAGGGATATCTTAATCCGCCTGCGCCACCGCGCAGCGCGGGTCGAGCAATTGCTCCGCATGCGCGCCGACGCCATTATCATGCGCGCCGCGCGTCGCCAGAAGAACGAAGCCGTTTTCTCCCGGATTGAAAGCAACGCCGATGACGGCGAGCGATTCCTCGCCCATGTTCGCACCGGCTGACGGCAGCCCTTCGGCGAGCAACTTGAAAGGATTCTGCTGCGCGAGGTCCGCCGCCTTGAGGCGGCGGGCGAAATAGCGCTGGCCGGCGAGCTTAAACGGCAGCGGCGACCACGTTGTTTTGATCTCGCCAATCCGCGCCGCCAATGCGACACGCACATCCGGGCGCACGCAATCGATATGGATATGCAGTTGATCCTGGCTGCGCGAAAGAGATGAATTGATCGCGAGGCCGATCTTGTCCCACGCGACATCGCGCTTCAGCCGTTCTGATACGAAGTGCCGATTCTCCCAAGCCGCCGCCCAATAATTGGGGGCATCGGGAGCAATGAGATCGGGCGACCCGATCCCGCTGATCCGGCGTGTCGGAATGAGCAGATATTGCGCGATCCCGCGGAGGTCTTTCAGAATCACATAGCCTTGCGCCGCGCCGCCTTTGAGATCGACCAGAGCACAGGGCGCAGGACTCTGGTGCGCAAGCTGATCGGGCACGCATTTGTCATGCGCGATCTTCCACAGCGCGTCTCGCCCCTCGAAAAAACGCGGCGGATGATTGGCGATGAAAATCGCGATAACGATCAGCAAGCCGAGGACGACGAGCGCGCGGAACCGGCGGACTTGCTGATGCGACATCTATTTCTCACTCGTTCATCAATGCAGGCATAGGGGAGTTGAGTCGGAACCGCGGCTCTATTTTTATTTGACGCGTTTTCTTCACGCGAACCGAAAACCACTTCGCTCGAAAACGCTGTGGCCCTCAAGCCGCCCCGATGAAAATGCCCGCTGCAAGAACGATGACGCCGCCGAGCACAATCTGGAACACCGCTTGCAGAAATGGCGTATCCATATAATGCGACCGCACCCAGGCGATGACCCAGAGTTCGACGAAAACGACCGCGCCGGAAATAGCCGTCGCGATCAAAAAAGCGTGCGGCAAGGCGTTCGGCACGAGGTAGGGCAACGTATGGCCGAGGCCCCCGAGCGCCGTCATCAGGCCGCAGATGAGGCCACGCAGCACGGGCGATCCGCGGCCTGTCAGAGAGCCATCATCAGACAGAGCTTCCGCGAACGCCATGCTGATGCCGGCGCCGATCGAGGCGGCGAGACCGACGAGAAAGGTGGACCAGTTGTTATGAGTCGCAAAGGCCGCTGCGAACAGCGGCGCGAGCGTCGAAACGGATCCATCCATCAGACCGGCGAGGCCCGGCTGGACATATTGCAGGACGATGAGGCGGCGATTGACCTCGCGCTCCTTATCGCGCTCCGTTTGCGGCACCTCATGCGCTTCGATGTCGGACGCCAGCGCTTCATGGCCCTGTTCGACAGCGGCAAGATTGTTCAGAAGATCGCGGATTTCCGGATCCTTCGTTTGTCTCGCCGCCTTGCGATAAAAGCCATAGGCTTCGGCTTCGCGCACCTGAACTTCCCGGCGGATCGCATCGATGCTCAGATTGCGGATGAGCCAGACGGGCCGCCGCTTCACGAAGCCGCGCACATCGGTTCGGCGTATCGGCAGGACGTTTGGGCCGTATTTCTGTTGATAGGTGTGCAGCAGCGCGTCACGATGCGTCGCCTCGATCCTCGCCATGTCATCGAACATTCCGGCAGTCGCCGGATAGCGCTCCCGCAGATCTTCGGCAAAAGCCATATAGACGCGATGATCGTCGTCCTCTGAATCGATCGCGACAGCCAGAATCTCACGCTCGTCGAGTCGCGAAAAATTCTTCAAGACAAACTCCCGTTTTCGCCGCAGACCCGGTGCATCGCTATTCGCTGTAGCCAAAGCGGCTGATGCGCGCCACTACTTTTGACTCATTCCAAATGTGGCATAATCAGGGCAATGGCTCAGCTAGAGCTGCTTTGTCCGGGGGAATCTGCATGGCATCGGGAATGCGCTTGCTGGCGCGGATCGCTGGCCGGGGGAAGCGCCTGTTGCCGCGCTCGCATATCGGTGTGCGGGGGCTGGTCGTCGATCGCCGCGGCGGGGGCGCCGACCATGTGCTCCTCGTCCGCCATACCTATGTCGATGGCTGGTATCTGCCCGGCGGCGGAATCGAAGCGGGCGAATCAGCCCAGACCGCCCTGGCCCGCGAGTTGCTCGAAGAAACGGGCGTCGAAATGCTCGGGCTGCCGCTTCTGCACGGCTTCTTCTTCAATCCGCGCGAATCCGGCCGCGATCACGTCGCCTGCTACCTCATCGATCATTTTCGCTGCCGCCCAGCGCACAAGCACAATCTCGAAATCGCGGAAGCGCGGTTTTTCCCGATCAATGCGCTGCCGTCGGAAGCAACACGGGCAACGCGTGCCCGGATCGATGAGGCCTTGCGCGGCGCGTCCATATCCGAACTGTGGTGAAGGTGAAACGCTGTAGCAAAGCCGCGCGTGGACGATCCTGGAGCGGGATGCTAGACGATTCATCCGTTCTTTTCCTCATCCCTCGCCGGGAAACAGCCATGGCCGACGTGCCGCTTGTTCTTGCGCCGCAGAGTCCGGCAGATCACGCCGCCATCGACAGGCTCGATGAGCGTACTTTCGGGCCGGGGCGCTTCGCCCGCTCGGCCTATCGTTTGCGCGAGGGGGTTCCGGCAGACTACCGGCTCTCCTGTGTCGCTCACGTCGGCACTTTGCTTGTCGGGGCCAATCGAATGACGCCGATCCTTTGCGGCAGCAGCCCCGCGTTGCTGCTTGGGCCGCTCAGCGTCGAACCGGCATTCCGGTCAGGCGGTATCGGCGAGGCTCTGGTTCTCAAATCGCTGGAAGCAGCGAAAGCCGCCGGGCATCGGCTCGTGCTGCTTGTCGGCGACATGGCCTATTACGGACGCATGGGCTTCAGGCCGGTGCCTTTGGGCCGCCTCAGCTTTATCGGGCCGGTCGATCCGGAACGGCTGCTTTATTGCGAACTCGTTGACGGTGGCTTCGACGGCGTCTCCGGCCGCGTGATGCGGGCGCATTGACGTTCTCTGAAAGCGAATCGCTCCAGAAAATCGAATCAGTCGCGGAGCAATCGAGACTCCTTCTCTGAGAGATTCACCCTCACAAATCTATCGTTCGGCCTTATTTTTGAGAAAATTGAAAACAGAAAAATATACAATCCCTCCAACGACGTATAGTACAATAACCATACCAAGGCCGCTCCTTAGGTAATGATCCGCCAAGAATCCAAACGGAAGGTCAACGACTATTGTTACTGCTATGCTAATCCATTGTGCCTTCCTAATATTCATCCACTTTGCCCCCTCCAATAATAACCGATGATTAGTCGGCCCCCTCGCGATTTGTATTGGAGTGAATGTTTACGCGGAAATGATTAAATTATCGGGGAGCCGTCAACTTACCGCTTCAGCTTCGGAAGCCAGGCTCCGGTCGTCGCGAAATATTGAGCCGCGGCGCGGATTCGGCAGTTATTGAACCCCTTCTCGCGCCTGCGGGAGAAGGACTGCGGCGAGCGCAGATCAGACCTTCCGGCCCATGGCGAGGAACTTCTCGGCGCGCACGTCGCGCAGCGCCTCGGGCGAGAGATTGCCAAGACCTTCGAGAGCCGTTGAAATCGCCAAGCCGACCGAGGCGATCGTCGCTCCGGGATCGCGATGCGCGCCCCCGAGGGGCTCCTGAATAATCGTGTCGATGATCCCGAACCGCAAAAGGTCCTGCGCCGTCACCTTCATGTTCGTCGCGGCTTCCTGCGCCTTGGTCGTATCGCGCCAGAGGATGGACGCGGAAGCCTCGGGAGAAGCGACCGTATAGATCGCATGTTCGAGCATCATCACGCGATTGCAGCTTGCAATCGCGATCGCGCCGCCCGAGCCGCCTTCACCGAGGATCACGGCGACATTGGGCACGCCGAGCGACAATGCCTTGTCCGTCGAGCGCGCGATTGCCTCGGCCTGGCCGCGCTCCTCGGCATCGACGCCCGGAAAGGCGCCGGCTGTATCGACGAGCGAAATGACCGGGAGACTGAATTTGTCGGCGAGATCCATCAAACGGACCGCTTTGCGATAGCCTTCCGGCCGCGCCATGCCGAAATTATGCCGCAGGCGCGACTGCGTATCCGAGCCTTTTTCTTGACCGATCACGCAGACCGGCGCGCCGCGGAAGCGGGCGAAGCCGCCGACGATCGCCTTGTCCTCGCCAAAGAGCCTGTCTCCTGACAGGGGGGTGAATTCGGTGAACAGACCGGCGATGTAATCGAAGCAATGCGGCCGCTGCGGATGGCGGGCGACATTGGTTTTTTGCCAGGGAGTGAGGTTGGCATAGAGCTCGGAAAGCGATTTCATCGCCCGAAGCTCGAGTCGGATCAGTTCCTCCCCGAGTCCATCGGAACCGTTCTCGCTCGCGAGGGCTCGCATTTCCTCGATTTTCGACTCGAGTTCGGCGACGGGCTTCTCAAAATCTAAATAGCTGCGCATGTTGGGCTTAGGGCTCTGGCCAGACGGTCGGGACCCTCTCTATTTTGTATCGTTAAGTCAAGGATGGCGTGACTTTTAGGTGACTATCTTCGCCAGAGATGGCGCGGACACCGCAAAAGCCGCCAGGACGGCGAAGTTGCATCCGTTATTCACATATCAGTGCATTGCCCAGAATGTAAAAAAACGGATATTCGGACTGATCGGCCTTCCTGAATGGCAGGCCTCCCAATGGACACATTCGACCGCCGCGAGGCTTCGCAGCGCCGGGTCCGGTCCCTGACGGAACGCGTTCATGCCGAACCATCCGTCCCTGACATGGAGTGGAGTTCGGTCTCGCGTATGAAAGGTCCAGAGCGCCGGCTCAAAATCTCCAGCGCCCGCGCGCCAGGCGCGATATTCTGGCGCAGTGCGGGAATCGCCGTGTTGAGCTTGACGCTTTGCGGCTGCATTCCCAATGCCGACGTTCCCAATCCTGCGCTCGATGTCCCAGCCTCTTATAGCGCGCACGGAAAAGGACACGAAGCGCCGACGCCGGCCGCCGACTGGTGGAAGGGATTCCGTTCGAGCGAACTCGACCGGCTGATGAATGAGACGGTGAGCGGCAATTTCGATGTCGCCGCCGCAGTCGCCCGGATTCTTCAGGCAGATGCCGCCGCGCGTGTTGTCGGCGCCGCCCTGCTGCCCAGCCTGGACGCTGGCGATTCGGTCACGCGAAGCCTGAGTCCCGCCTCCTTCTCCACCTCGGCCGGGACGCGCACCGTTTTTTCGTCCGTGTTCAATGCAAGCTATGTCGTCGATCTTTGGGGCAAGAACCGCGCGAATTTCGAAGCGGCTGTCCAGACGGCTGCGTTTCGCCGCTACGACCGCGATACGGTCATACTGACATCGATCTCCTCTGCGGCGGAAACCTATTTCGCCATTCTCAGCGCGCGCGAGCGGATCACCTACGCCAGGGAAGACCTGCGTGATGCGACGCGCATCCTCAAGCTCATTCAGGATCGCGCAAAATTCGGCACGGCCAACGCGCTGAACGTCGCGCAGCAGCAGGCGCTTGTCGATAATGTGCGAGCATCGATTCCGCCGTTGCAGCAAATCGCCGAACAGAACACCGCGGCGCTGGCGCTTCTCATCGGCGAGCCGCCGCAACGCCTCAGCATTTCCGGGAAGAATCTGCTGCATCTGCGGATGCCGCGTATCGCACCCGGACTGCCTTCGCAGCTTCTCCTGCAACGGCCCGACATTCAATCCGCCGAGGCTCAGCTTCTGGCGGCGCATGCCAATCTCGTTTCGGCACGGGCCGCGTTCTTCCCGCAGATCGCCCTGACGGGCGAAGGTGGATTCGAAAGCCTGGCGCTGCAAAGCTTGTTCACGCCGCAGGCGGGTTTTTATTCGCTCGCCGCCGGCCTCACGCAGCCGATCTTCGACGGAGGCGCGCTGCTCGGAAATTTCGATCTGCAAAAGGGCGCGCAGAAAGAACTGCTGGCGGATTACCGCAAATCTGTCGTTTCGGCTTTTTCGGATGTCGTGAAAGCGCTCTCCGCGGTCCGCCAGACAGCGCGGCAGCAAGCCTTGCTGCAACAGTCGCTGACGGCTTCGCGCAAAGCCTATGATCTTGCCGAGCAGCAGTTGCGCGCCGGCACAATCGATTTCGTAACGCTTCTGCAAACCGAGCAGACATTGTTTACGACGCTCGACAGTCTTTCGCAGGCGCGGCTCGCGCATTTCCAGGCTGCTGTCACGCTTTATCAGGCGCTTGGCGGCGGCATACCCTGGCTGGACCGGACCTCGGTCAGGCAGAAGACCTAAGAGCTTACCGGCTGCATATCGATCCGTGCAATGTCACCGAAAGGTGAGAAGCGGCAGTGCGGCTACGTTCATCGAGCGTGTGTTATTGAAGGCCACAACCGAAGGTTAATCCGGGAGTCGAAGTTTATGAAAAAGCTCTGGCGTGGCATCGTCTGGCTCGCCGTTCTCGGCGTTGCGCTGGCGCTGATGATGCCGCTCTTCACCCCGAGCACGAAGATGGAGCCTTCGTCCCGCAGTCATGGGCGGCACGGCCCCGCCGCCGGAGCCGGGCAGCCAACGCCCGTGCTCGTCGCCGCGGCGCGCGCCGCCGATGTCCCGGTCTATATCGAAGGAATCGGCACCGTTAAGCCTCTGCAAACGGTTCTCATCCGCTCGCAGGTCGACGGCAAGATCCAGAGCATGCCTTTCAAGGAAGGGCAGGACGTGCATCGCGGCGATCTTCTGGTCCAGATCGACCCGTCCCTCTATCAGGCCCAACTCGATCAGGCGACAGCCAAGAAGGCGCAGGACGAAGCGACGCTCGCCAACGCACGGCTCGATCTCACCCGCTACAACAATCTCGTCAAAACCAATGCGGTGACGAAGCAGCAGCTCGATACGCAGCGCGCAACCGTGGCGCAAGACGAGGCGCAGGTGAAACTCGACGCCGCCGCCGTGGACAGCGCCCGCACGACCCTTGGCTATACCCATATCACCTCGCCCATCGACGGGCGCACCGGGCTTCGCGTCGTCGATCCCGGCAATCTCGTGCATGCGAGCGATTCGACCGGCCTCGTGACGGTGTCGCAGATCCAGCCGATCTCGGTGATCTTCGTGGTTCCCCAGCAGCAACTGGCGCGGATCATCAAAGCCAAAGCGAGCGGCGCGCTCACCGTCTATGCGCTCGACAACACGGCGCAGAAGCCGATCGATACCGGAACGCTGGACGTTATCGACAATCAGATCGACCAGACGACCGGCACAGTGAAACTGAAAGCGGTTTTCCCGAACAAGGATCTGCAACTCTGGCCGGGCGGCTTCGTGACGGTGCGGCTGCTGATCGAAACCCTGAAGCAGGCAATCGTGGTGCCCGTCGCCGCCTTGCAGCGCGGACCGAAAGGACCCTTCGTCTTCGTGCTCGACGGCAAGATCGTGCATGTGCGGCAGGTCACGCCCGGGCAGCAGGATGATAAGGAAGTGGTGATTACAGCCGGATTGAAGCCGGGCGAGCAGGTCGTCACGACAGGTTTCGTCAGGCTGACCGAGGGGTCACGCGTCAATCCGGCGACGGATGAAGGCGCGGCGGCCTCCGGCGCGCCGGCGCTGCATCAGGCGACTGGCGCCGCGCCGCCGCGCGAGGGGGCCGCGTCGAAAGGCAACCACGGCCACCGCCGCACTCCCGCCGCTCCGGCGCCGGCAGGGCAAACGCAATGAACGTTTCGGGCCCATTCATCAATCGCCCGATTGCGACATCATTGCTCGCCGTGGCCGTGCTGCTTGCCGGCCTGCTCGGCTATTTTAACCTGCCCGTCTCATCGCTTCCACAGGTCGACTTCCCAACCATACAGGTCACGACGCAACTGCCGGGCGCCAGCCCCGACACGATGGCCGAACTCATCACAGCGCCGCTCGAACGCCAACTCGGCCAGATTCCCTCACTGACCTTGATGACGTCGACGAGTTCCTTCGGCCTGTCGCAGATCACTCTGCAATTCGATCTCGACCGGGACATCGACGGCGCGGCACAGGACGTTCAGGCCGCAATCAATGCGTCCGCCGCCACCTTGCCGTCGAACCTGCCCTATCCGCCAGTCTATGCGAAGGTCAATCCGGCCGACGCGCCGATCATCACTCTGGCGCTGACGTCCGACACCTATTCGGTGCGCCAGATTTCCGATTTCGCTGACACATTGCTGGCCCAACGGCTCAGCGAAGTGACCGGCGTGGGCCATGTCGGCATAGAAGGCGGCTTGCGTCCGGCGATCCGCATTCAGGCTGATTTCGTTCGCATGGCCAGTTACGGCGTCGGCCTCGAAGACATTCGCAACGCGATCGCAGCAGCGAATGTCGCTGGCGCGAAGGGATCGCTCGACGGGGCGCAACAATCCTACACGATCGGCGCCAACGATCAGCTCACTGCCGCGAACGAATATAAATCCATAGTGGTCGCTTATCGCAACGGCGCGCCGGTCCTCGTCAAGGATGTGGCGAATGTCGTCGCCGGGCTGGAGAATTCCAAGGTCGCCGGCTGGTACAAGGGCAAGCCCGCCGTCATCATCGATGTTCAGCGCCAGCCCGGCGCCAATGTCATCGAGACGGTGCAGCGCGCGAAAGTGGAGCTTGCCAAGCTCCAGAAGGTCCTGCCTGCCGGCATCGATATTTCCATCGTCAACGACCAGACCGGGACGATCCGCGCCTCGATCAACGATGTGCAGTTCACCTTGATGCTGTCCGTCGCCCTCGTGGTGATGGTTGTGCTTTTGTTCCTGCGCACGATCCGGGCGACGATCATCGCCGGCGTCGCCCTGCCGTTGTCGATCGTCGCGACTTTCGGCGTGATGTATTTCTGCGGCTTCAGCATCGACAATCTTTCGCTGATGGCGCTCACGATCGGCACAGGCTTCGTCGTCGACGACGCGATCGTGATGATCGAAAACATCGTGCGTCATATCGAGGAAGGCGAAGCGCCTCTCACCGCAGCCCTGAAAGGCGCACGCGAGATCGGTTTCACCGTTATTTCGCTGACCTTCTCGCTGATCGCCGTCTTTATTCCTTTGATCTTTATGACGGGACTCGTCGGGCGCATGTTCCGCGAGTTCGCGTTGACCCTGACAATCGCAGTCGTCACCTCCGCCATCGTCTCCCTGACTTTGACGCCGATGATGTGCGGCCACATTCTGCGCGGCTCACGTCATGCCGCCGCGCCGCAAGACGAGACGAAGACGCGCCGGTTCGGCTTCGAGTGGATCCTTGAACGGGTCATCCGGGGCTATGGCGCGAGCCTCGAATGGAGCTTGCGACACCGCCCTCTGATGCTGGTGCTGACGGGCCTTACGCTGGCGACGACCATCTGGCTTTATATTGCGATCCCGAAGGGCTTCCTGCCGCTTCAGGACACGGGCGTGATCACCGCGACCACCCGCGCCGCCGCCGATATTTCCTTCGATCAAATGCGCAAGGTTCAGGAGGATCTTGCCGATCGGCTTCGTGCCGATCCGGATGTTACGGCGGTAACCTCTGTTGTCGGCGTCGGCGCGATCAATGACACGCCGAACAGCGGGCATCTGACGATCGTTCTGAAACCGCGCGACGAACGGCCTGGCGTCGCGAATGTGATCCGCTCGCTGAAGCAGATTGCCGCCAAAGACGGGCGGATAGAGGCGACGTTCCAGGCCGTGCAGGACATACAGATCACCTCGCAATCGAGCCGCGCCCAATATCAATATACGCTGACAGGCTCGGACACCGCTGAGGTTTCCGATGCGGCGCGCAAGCTGGTTGCGCAGTTGAGCAAAGAGCCGGCTTTGCGCGACGTCGCCGCCGAGGGACTGGATCAGGGGCTTCGCCTCTTCATCGATGTCGATCGCGAAACCGCAGGACGCTATGGCGTGTCGCTGCAAAATGTCATGGATACGCTGAACGACGCCTTCGGGCAGCGGCAGATTTCGACGATCTACGGCCAATCCAATCAGTACCGGGTGATTCTCGAGGCGCTGCCGCGTTATCAGGCCGACGCCAAATCCCTCGCGCTCCTCTATGTGCCGGCCTCCGCCAGCACGGCGACTTCCACATCGGGCGCGGTGCAGACCGGCATCAGCACGCAGATTCCTCTGAACGTCTTCACAAAGCTGAAGCATGTCACGGCGCCGCTGGCGATCGAACACCAGGAACAGTTCCCGGCGGCGACAATCAGCTTCAATCTTGCAGGCGATGCCTCACTGAGCGACGCGGTCGCGGCGATTGCGCGCGCGCAGAAGGCGATCGGTCTGCCTGAGTCCATCAGCGGCTCCTTCACAGGCGATGCGGAGGAATTCGCGCTTTCGCTTGCCGGCGAACCATGGCTCATCCTCGCAGCCGTCATCGCCATCTATATCGTTCTCGGCGTACTTTACGAGAGCGCCATCCATCCGATCACGATTCTTTCGACTTTGCCTTCGGCGGGCGTCGGCGCGCTGCTGGCGCTCAGCCTGTTCCATATGGATCTGTCGCTCATCGCCCTGATCGGCATCGTTCTGCTGATGGGCATCGTGAAGAAAAACGCGATTATGATGATCGACTTCGCGCTCGAAGCCGAGCGTGTGGATGGCCTGTCGCCTTATGACGCGATCTTCCGCGCCTCTTTGCTGCGTTTCCGGCCGATTATGATGACGACGCTCGCAGCTCTTTTCGGCGCGCTGCCTCTGGCGCTGGAGACGGGCACGGGTTCAGAATTGCGCAATCCACTCGGCATCGCCATCGTCGGGGGCCTTTTGCTGAGCCAGTTGATCACGCTTTACACGACGCCCGTTATTTATCTGACAATGGAAGGGCTGCGCGCTCGCCTGTTCGGGCCGCCACGCCGGATCGACGAATTGCTCGCGGACGATACCGCCGTGCCGCCTGGACATTCGAAGGCTGCGGAATGAAACGATGAATTTTTCCGAGCCCTTCATACGCAGGCCGATCGGAACGATTCTCCTCTCGATCGGGCTCGCGCTCGTCGGCGCGGTCGCCTACTTCTTCCTGCCGGTCGCAAGTCTGCCGACAGTCGACCTGCCGACAATCAGCGTCTCGGTGCAATTGCCGGGCGCCGAACCGTCCGTCATGGCCTCTACCGTTACCGCGCCTCTGGAACGGCGCATCGGCGAGATTGCAGGCGTCACCGAACTCAGTTCGGTCAGTTCGCTCGGCGCGGCCAATATCTATGTGCAATTCGATCTCTCCCGGAGCATCGATGGGGCAGCCAGAGATGTGCAGGCCGCCATCAATGCAGCCGCTGCCGATCTGCCGAGCGATCTGCCGAACTCTCCGACCTTCCACAAGGTGAATCCGGCTGCCGCTCCGGTTCTGATTCTGGCTCTCACCTCCGACACAATGACTGCCAGCGCGATCTATGATGCCGCCGACACCATCGTCGTTCAGCGTCTGTCTCAGGTGAGCGGCGTCGCACAGGTGAATGTGAGCGGCGCTGATCAGCCTGCCATACGGATCGATGCGAACCAGGCCCAACTCGCCTCGATGGGGTTGAGCCTCGACGCGCTGCGTTCAACAATCGTGAACGCCAATTCCCTTGGGCCTGTCGGTTCGATGGATGGCGCGACGAAGTCTGCTTCTCTCGGCACGGATCCGCAGCTTCACGATATCGACGATTATCGCAATCTCGTCGTCAAGAATGCCGATGGCAACGCCGTCCTGCTCTCATCCGTCGCGACCGTTGAGAACGGCCCGCGCAACACGCTTTCCGCCGCCTGGTATAACGGAAAACCAGCCGTCATTCTGATGATCACCAAGCAGGCGGACGCCAATGTCATCGACACCGTCGATCGCATTCATGCGCTTCTGCCGCAGATCCAGCGCCTGATTCCCGCCGGCATCAAAGTGTCGATCCTGAGCGACCGGACGACGACGATCCGCGCGAGCATCGCCCATATGGAGGAAACGCTCGCAATATCGGTCGGGCTCGTCATGCTCGTCGTCTTCGTTTTTCTGAGACGGATCACGGACACCGTCGCCGCGGGAATTACCGTACCGCTCGCATTGCTCGGCACCTGCGCCCTGATGTGGTGCGCGAGTTTTTCTCTCGATAATATTTCGCTGATGGCGCTTCTTGTCGCCGTTGGATTCGTCGTCGATGACGCGATCGTTATGATCGAGAACATCGACAATTCGATTCAGGCGGGAATATCGCCGATGCGCGCGGCGCTCGTTGGCGCAAAGCAGATCGGCTTCACCGTTATTTCGATTTCGATTTCACTGATCGCCGCCTTCATTCCGCTTCTTCTTATGGGCGGCGTGGTCGGCCGGCTGTTCCGCGAGTTCTCGGTGACGCTGGTTTTCACCATCATCATATCGACCGTGGTTTCACTCTCGGTGACGCCGATGGTCTGCGCCCATTTCACCGGCAGACGGACGCAGAGAACCCCGTCCTGGTTCGACCGGCTGGTTGAGGGCGCGCTCGCAATTCTGAGCGGAACCTATGCCCGCACCCTCAAGGTCGTGCTGAACTGGCAGGGCCTTACGATGGCGGTGATGGTGCTGACCATTGTCGCAACAGGGATGCTTTACGTTAAGACCCCCAAAGGACTCATCCCCAAGGACGACACGGGCCTCATCATCTCCATTACCGAGGGCGCGACCGACGTTTCCTTCACGGCGATGTCGCAACTTCAGCGACGCGTTGGCGATATCGTGCTCGCAAACCCGAATGTCTCGGGCGTGGCCTCTTCAGTCGGTTCGACAGGCGGCCACAGCAGCGGCGCTTTGAATCAGGGCCGGCTCTATATCAGTTTGAAACCGCAGGGCGTGCGGAAAATCCCGACCGACCAGGTCATCGCGCAGCTCCGGCGGGCGCTTGCGCATGTGGCTGGCATAAGCGTCTACATGTTTCCATCCGCCGACATTCGCTTTGGCGCAAGATCGAGCAAATCTCAATACCAGCTTTCGCTGTGGGATTCGAATGCCGATGAACTCGTCCACTACGCCTCGCTTGTCGAGGATAAATTACGGACGATTCCGGGGCTCGTCGGCGTGACGACAGACCGCGAGCCGAACGGGCTGCAAGCCAATGTCATCATTGACCGGTTGAAGGCTTCAAGTTACGGCGTCACCATGCAGAGCATCGATAACGCGCTGAACAATGCCTTCTCCCAACGTCAGATTTCAACGCTCTACAAATCGCGCAATCAGTATCGGATCGTTCTTGAAATTAATCCTGAGCAGCAGAAGGATACAAAGGACATAGAGTCGATCTATGTGCCCGGCGCCAACGGAACACAGATCCCGCTTTCAGCGATAAGTCACATCGAGAAATCTTTCGCGCCTCTCGTGACCAACCATCAGGGTCAGTTCCCTGCGATAACGATCAGCTATGACGTGAAGCCGAACGTGACGCTCGACACCGTAAACGAAAAAATCCTCGCGGCAGTTGCTTCGATGCACCTGCCGGATTCGATCCATTATGATTTTGCCGGCGACGCCAAGGCCCTCATGGCGAGTGCGGGCTCGCAGATCCTGCTCGTTATCGCGGCGCTCATTTCGGTCTATATCGTCCTCGGCGTGCTCTACGAGAGTCTCGCCCATCCGCTGACGATCATTTCGACGCTTCCCTCGGCAGGCCTCGGCGCGCTTCTGGCGCTACAGGTGACGCATACCGATCTCTCGCTCATAGCCTTCATCGGCATCGTTCTGTTGATCGGCATCGTCAAGAAGAACGGCATCATGCTCGTCGATTTCGCTCTCGAAGGCGAACGCGAGCGGGGGCTTGATGCAACGCAGGCGATTTATGAAGCCTGCCTCGCGCGGTTCCGCCCGATCCTGATGACGACGCTCGCTGCTCTCTTCGGCACCATTCCGCTGATCGTCGCCACAGGGCCTGGCTCCGATCTCAGGCGGCCACTGGGCATTACGGTCGCTGGCGGTCTTATCGTCTCGCAGATCCTGACCTTCTACACCACGCCGGTCATTTACCTGCTACTCGACCGCCTGCATCGCCGCCTCTCCAGAAAACGGCCGCGCGCAGCCAGTCCGGAGCCAGCGGTGGCCTCTTCGTGAGAACTTCACATGCAGAGCAACTGCCGTCATACGCGGACTTGATCCGCGTATCCAAACGCTTTGATTGACGATTGTGCCTGGATGCGCGGATCAAGTCCGCGCATGACGCCCCGTGAGTTACCCGAAGTGCTCCAGAAACCACTTGTAGGTTTCGGCAATCCCCTCATCAAGACCGATCCGCGGTTTCCAGCCAAGCGTGGCTATCCGGCTCGAATCCATGAGTTTGCGCGGCGTTCCATCCGGTTTTGCCGGATCGAACACCAGCCTGCCCTCAAAGCCGACAATGCTTCCGATTTTTTCGGCAAGCTCGCGGATGGAGACATCGAAGCCCGCTCCGCAGTTGAGCGGCGCATCGGCATCGTAACGGCCCAGAAGAAAGGCAATCGCATCGGCAAGATCGTCGACATGCAGAAACTCGCGCCGCGGCGTGCCTGAGCCCCACACCACGACTTCGCTCCGGGCCGCCTGCTTCGCTTCGTGAAACTTGCGGATCAGAGCTGGCAGGACATGAGCTGTTTCAAGATCAAAATTGTCGTTCGGTCCGTAAAGATTGCAAGGCATGATCGA
Organism: Beijerinckiaceae bacterium; assembly: GCA_004298435.1. Classification (GTDB taxonomy): domain Bacteria; phylum Pseudomonadota; class Alphaproteobacteria; order Rhizobiales; family Beijerinckiaceae; genus Methylovirgula. The sequence continues at coordinate 5,045 of SCSF01000154.1, read as the reverse complement.
AATATAGCGCCGCCCATATTGCCGGCGGTAGGCCTGGCATAATTTGATGCCGGCGATCTTGGCGATCGCATACCATTCGTTCGTCGGCTCAAGCGCGCCGGTTAGCAAGGCGTCCTCGCGGATCGGCTGTTCTGCGAACTTCGGATAAATGCAGGACGAGCCCAGAAAAACCAGACGCTCGACGCCCGCGCGATGCGCGCCGTCGATGACATTCATCTCGATCGCAAGATTGTCGCCCAGGAAATCTGCCGGCCAGGAATCATTCGCCAATATGCCGCCGACCCGCGCGGCGGCGAGAATGATGACATCCGGCTTCTCGCGCCGGAAAAAGCTCCGCACCTCCGATTGCTCGCGCAGGTCCAGCGCTTTGTGATCGGCTGTTATAATCTCGAAATTTTCGGTCGAAAGGCGGCGCAGCAGCGCGGAGCCGACCATGCCCTTATGACCGGCAAGGAAGAGGCGCGGTCTTGTCATGGCGCTAATGCCCTTCCGAACGCCTTCATCAGATGTGACCGCGCTGTTTCATAACGACGAGATCGCTCGCCACCATTTCCGCGACGAGTTCCGCAAAGGTCGTCTTGTGGACCCAACCGAGCTTTTCCCGCGCCTTGGTGGCATCGCCTATCAGGATATCGACCTCCGTTGGGCGGAAATAATCCCTGTCCACTTCAATGAGGACCCGGCCTGTCTTGCGGTCCTGACCGCACTCGTCGGCCCCCGCGCCTTTCCACACGATATCTATCCCGATTTCTGCGAAAGCCCGCTCGGCAAATTCGCGAACCGTATGCGTCTCGCCGGTCGCCAGAACATAATCGTCCGGCTCGTCCTGCTGGAGAATCCGCCACATGCCTTCGACATAATCGCGCGCATGGCCCCAGTCGCGCCTGGCATCGAGATTGCCGAGGTAAAGCTTGTCCTGAAGCCCCAAATGGATCGCGGCGACGGCGCGCGTGATCTTTCGGGTCACGAAGGTTTCGGCACGGCTCGGGCCTTCGTGATTGAAAAGAATGCCGTTGGATGCGTGCATCCCATAGGCTTCGCGATAATTCACGGTGATCCAGTAGGCATAGAGCTTGGCCACGCCATAGGGTGAGCGGGGGTAGAAGGGCGTGGATTCGTTCTGCGGGATCGCCTGCGCCTTGCCGTAAAGCTCCGAGGTGGAGGCCTGGTAGAATCTCGTCTTGCCGCCAAGGTCGAGGATGCGGATCGCCTCGAGAATGCGCAGGGTGCCGAGCGCATCGGAATTGGCGGTATATTCCGGCGTTTCAAAGCTCACCTGAACATGGCTCTGGGCCGCCAGATTATAGATTTCATCCGGCTGAACCTCCTGCACAATGCGGATCAGATTGGTCGCATCCGTCAGATCGCCATAGGACATGAAGAAGCGCAGGCCCGCCTCGTGCGGATCGCGATAGAAATGATCAACCCGATCCGTATTTATCAGGGAGGAGCGACGCTTGATCCCATGGACGATATAGCCTTTGTCCAGAAGAAGCCCCGCGAGAAGCGCGCCATCCTGGCCGGTGATGCCTGTAATAAGTGCGACCTTGGCTGAAGACATGGGGTGAAGGCCCGATTCTCTCTCGACTGAGCGTCTGTAGCCGCCAATTGCAGAATTGGCCAGTATTCGATGATAGAGGCTGAAAACAGGACTGTAGAAAACGTGATTCCGGCTTCTTGGGCAAAGTTCACAGCGTCTTGAGCATCTGCTGCCTTTGTGTAACAGGATCGAGGCAGCAGCGACATCCGGCTTCACGCGAATAGGGTTTTTGCTTTTCCACAAGACATAGGCGGGCAATAGCCCCAACGAGAGAAACGTCGTGTCGAGTGCATTTACAGAGTTTCTGTTATCGACGGGCGAGGCCGTTATTGCTCATATCTCGGCGCGCTATCAGACGATGAGCGGTCGCTTGACCAAAGCCAATCCGCCGTGGCTCAAGAAATGGAGAGCGAAGATCGCATCTTCGCAGGGTGTCACGCCGCAAGCCTTGGCGACCGTTCGGAATTCCGTCTTTTTCGATGCGGAATTCTATCTTGCTGCGAACCCGGACGTGCGCGCCGCGGGCGTCGATCCGGCCTTGCATTATCTGCTTCATGGCGGTTTCGAGCGCCGCAATCCCGGTCCCGCTTTCTCGACGCGGCAATATCTCGACTGTAATCCCGACGTCGTTGCCCTGCGCATGAACGCGCTTTTGCATTACGAGTTGCATGGCCGCGAGGAAGGCCGGCCCGCGCCCTGCCTCGACCCCGCGCTCGCCGCACGGGCGCTTGATGCAAACTTTGGCAAGAAGCCCCGCAATTCATTGGTGAGAAGGATTCGCGAGACTCTGAACCGCGTCCTTCCCCTGCCGGGTGTTCAAGGCGGCAAGCAGTCAAACGATACATCCTACAGCAACTGGATTCGTCTCTACGATACGCTGAGCGAACGTGATCGCCATCAAATCGGGAGCCATATCGAAAGATTCGCCTGCCGCCCTTTGATTTCCGTAGTGATGCCAGCTTATGAAACGCCTGAGAAGATTTTGCGCGAGGCCATAGCGTCGGTGCAAGCGCAGCTCTATCAAAACTGGGAGTTGTGCATCGCTGACGATGCCTCGCCCTCACCCAATGTAATAAATGTTCTGAAAGAAATGTCAGCCAGCGATCCGCGCATCAAATGGATGCGCCGCGAGTCCAATGGACATATTTCAGCAGCGAGCAATTCTGCACTCGACCTTGCAAGCGGTGAGTTCGTCGCGCTTATGGATCACGACGATCTTTTGGCGGAGCACGCGCTTTATGAGATCGTAGCAGAACTGAATGAGCATCCCGATGCCGACCTCATCTACTCGGATGAAGATCACATCGATGACGAAGGCCGTAGACACACACCCTATTTCAAAACGGACTGGAATCCGGAACTCTTTCTCGGCCACAATCTGATATCGCATCTTGGCGTCTACCGGCGCTCCATCATCGAAACGGTCGGGCGTTTTCGTAAGGGCTTCGAAGGCAGCCAGGATTACGATCTGGCTCTGCGTGTCGTCAGCGTGACCACGCCTGAGAAGATCCGTCATATTCCCTCAGTGCTCTATCATTGGCGCCGCGGGTCTGAGGCCGCCTCCTTCTCGGAGAGCCAGATGCAGCGCTGCGTTGCGGCGGCGCGCGCCGCAAAAGCGAATTATCTTGCAGGCCGCGGCGAGATTGCCGAAGTCCTGCAAAATCCGCTCGTTCCGACTTGGGAGCGTGTCCGCCGGGTCATGCCCTCTCCTGCGCCGCTCGTTTCTCTCATCGTCCCGACGCGCAACCGCCACGATCTTCTGGCGCCTTGTCTCGACGGTCTCTTGAACCGTACGGATTATCGTAACATCGAAATTCTTGTCATTGATCATCAAAGCGACGATTCCCATACGCTCGAATTACTGGCACATCTGCGTGACGACAAGCGCGTTCGCATCATCCGCTATGAAGGCGCATTTAACTATTCAGATATGAATAATAAGGCGGTTGCGCAGGCGCATGGCGAGATCGTCGGCCTCATCAACAACGACGTGGATGTGATAGACAGGGGCTGGCTAACGGAGATGGTATCTTTCGCCATACATCCTGAAAACGGCGCGGTCGGAGCCAAGCTGCTTTATCCGGACGGCCGCATTCAGCATGCGGGAGTCGTTCTGGGAATGGGCAGCGTCGCCGGCCATCTGCATGTGAACGCCGCGCGAGAAGCTGTGGGCTATTTCGGCAGATTGGCTCTGACCTCAAACGTGTCTGCCGTGACAGGAGCCTGCCTGATCGTCCGCAAAGCCGTCTTTCAGGAAGCCGGAGGGCTCAATGCGGTCGATCTGCCTGTAGCATTCAATGACGTGGACCTGTGCCTCAAAATCCAGGCGAGAGGCTATCGTAATGTCTGGACTCCTTTCGCCCTGCTTTATCATCATGAATCGCTATCGAGAGGCAGCGACACCACTCCAGAGAAAGTTGCGCGGGTGCAACGCGAAGCGGATTACCTGCGGTCCAAATGGGGGCATCTCCTCGATCATGATCCCTATTTCAGTCCAAACCTTTCGCTGCAAACACCGACCTTCGATCTTGCATTTCCGCCACGACGGATAAAGCCGTGGCACAGGTCGCAAAAATCGCGTTCCTCCTGAGTTCAGCGTCAATCGAAGAGCCGCCGTTTCTCCTGGCGGCCATAAAGCTCGTAATGCAGAAGCGCATTCATCCCAGCCTCGGCAACGTCGGGATTTCGAGCGAGATAACCGCGCGTCGAAAACAGGGGACCCGGATCGCGATATTCCGATCCCCCTTTGAGAAGGTAATGCAGCGCTGGATCGGCTCCTGATGCACGAACATCCGCATTGGCGGAAAGATAGAACTTCGGATCGAAGAAGACAGAGTTGCGGATCGCATCATAATGTTCCGGCGCGGCCAATCGGGATCGCATCTCCCGTGACGCCCAGAGTCTTGAAACGATTGTCCGCACCTTCCTGGAAGTTTCGACAGTGTAACGTTCTGCAATCTGATTGATGATTTCCAGAGCCTCCTCGCCTACGCGATCTTTCTCCGCCGCAAGCCTGTCAAAATCGGCGCAGCTTTCGGCCAAACGCGCCTCAAGCGCTGCGAGCGACAATTGCAGACATTCGCGCTCATGTTCCAGCGCCGCGAGGCGTTCTGCAAAAGATTGTTGTCGTGCCGCTACTTCAGCAGCGAATGCGGCCTGCTCCGCCGCCTCACGTTCGGCCGACGCCTCTCGCTCCATCGTCAACCGGGACAGCAGATCGTCGCGCTCTGCAACAAGATTGCGGTTTGCCTCAGCCAAAGAGCTTGCCTGCGCGCTGACATGGCGGGTTCGCTCATCCTGATCGTAGAAAGTAGCCCCGAGAGCGTCGGCTGCCTTCTCGAATTCTCCGCGGATCGAATCCAGCGTATCCCGGGCTCTCGTCGAATCGGGATCGGCGGCGAATTCGATCATCGCGGCATAGACTTCGCATGCCCATTCATTGATGGCAGGATGCAGCTTCAGTTCTTCCTGACTCACCTGATGATGCCGCAGATCGCTGGAAAGA
>SCSF01000153.1 GCA_004298435.1 Beijerinckiaceae bacterium | reverse complement strand
GCGCCGTCCGTCGCCCATGAAAGCGTCTTCGACCATGCCTTCCGCATAAAGCCGTGGGCCGGCAAGCTTCAGCCCCAGAGCGCCCGCCATTGCCGCTTCCGGCCAGCCGGCATTGGGAGAACGGTGCCGCCGCGCGTCGCGCCTGACAGCGCGGATCGCCCTGCGCGCCGGATCGACGCCATCGCAGAGTGCGGCCAGCAGCAGAAGCAGGGCTGAAAGGCGCGATGCAGGCAGGTTGACGAGATCGTCGAACCGCGCGGAGGCCCAGCCGAAAAACGCATAGCGCTTCGTGCGATGCCCAATCATGCTGTCGGCGGTATTGGCTGCCTTGTACAGAGTCCCGCCGGTCAACCCTCCCGCCGCGAGCCAGAAGGCCGGGGCGACGACTCCATCGGAGAAATTCTCGGCGAGGCTTTCGATCGCCGCGCGGGCTATCCCCGCCGCATTCAGCGCCTCGGTCCTTCTGCCGACGATCTGCGAGACAGCCCGGCGCGCGGCTTCGATGTCGTCTTTTTCGAGCGTGTCAGCCACGGCGGCGACATGCTCATAAAGGCTTCTTTGCGCCGGTAGGCTCGCGGCGAAGAGCACGAGCACCAGAAGAAGTCCGGATGACAGGCCGCAAACCCAGGTAATGCAGCTCGCCACGGTAGCCGTGATCGCGAGCCAGAGAACGAGGCAGCCTGTGCCTTTAAGACGCGCCAGCCAGGGCGCGTCGTCAGGCCGATTGATTTGCGCCTCTGTGGCTGCGATCAATGCACCTATCCATGTCACCGGATGGCCGATCCGCCGATAGAGCGCGGACGGATAGCCGCAGGCGGCCTCGATAACGAGCGCCGCGCAGACGAGAGACAGGTTTGCCGCCACGCTCATGCGCAAGATCCAGGAATTGCTGCGTTCTCCAGATTTGCAGGAGCGGGATGGCCCAAGCCTCTATCATGGCGGCGATCTCGCTTCAGCGCGATGCCTGTTTCCCGATGCGCCGGAGCCGTTTATCGATCTCTCGACCGGAATCAATCCGGAACCTTATCCGATCCCGCATCTGCCGCCTGAGATATTCACGCGTCTGCCAGACGCCGGCCAACTCGCCGAACTCGAACGCATCGCCGCCCTTCGCTACCGCGCGGCACCCGAGGCCGCAACCGTCGCAGCGCCGGGAACGCAGGCGCTCATCCAGCTTCTGCCGCGGCTCCATCCTGCAAAGAACATCGGCATTCTCGGCTTTACCTATGGCGAATATGAGCGCATCTGGCGCGAGGCAGGCACGCCCCCACGCATCGTAGAAGATCTCGATGGCCTGAGCGCCTGCGAGATCGCCATCGTCGTCAACCCCAACAATCCTGATGGAAAACTTGTGCCGGCAGCGGATTTGGCGGTGCTGGCGCGGCAACTTGCGCGAAGGGGCGGACTGCTCATCGTCGATGAAGCCTTCATGGATCCGCTACCGCCACAGCAGAGCCTCGTTCCCATCATGCCGGCCGATGGCGCGCTGGTCCTGCGCTCGTTCGGCAAGACCTATGGTCTGCCCGGCCTGCGGCTCGGCTTCGCTGTTGCTGGGGCGGCGCTGGCTGCGAAGCTGCGCGCGATGCTCGGCCCCTGGGCAGTTGCTGGCCCGGCCATTGAAATCGGCCGGGCAGCCCTTGCGGACGACGCGTGGCTCGCAGGATTGTCAGACCGCCTCGCGCACAGAGCCGCGATCGTCGAAAAATGCCTCGCGCGATGCGGCGCGCGGAAAATCGGCGGCACTTCGCTGTTTCAGCTCTTCGTGCATCCGCGGGCTGAAGAGCTTTTTCAGCGTTTCGGGCGCGAGGGCGTGCTATTACGCCGCTTTCCAGAGCGGCCGGATTGGTTGCGCGCCGGCTGCGTCGCGGAAGCGGACGTCGCGCGGCTTCGAGCTGTAGCGGAACGAGTCAGGGCGTTTTGATTCTTGTCATTGCTGTGCGAGCGGAGCAAAGCGATCCATCAAGGACAACCGCGCGTGAAAAACCCGTGCGTCTACATCATGGCAAACCAGCGGAATGGAACGCTCTATACAGGAGTCACATCCAATCTGTCGCAGCGTGCCTATCAGCATCGAGAATCTCTGCTCGGAGGTTTTACAGCGCGGTACGGCTGCAAACTGCTGGTCTGGTATGAATATTATGACACCATGACGGATGCGATTGGACGTGAAAAGCAGATCAAGGCGGGATCGCGCAGGAAGAAATTGGAGCTGATCGAGGCATTCAACTCAGATTGGCGCGACCTGTATGCAGATCTGATCTGAACTGGATTGCTTCGTCGCCATGCTCCTCGCAATGACGTGCACTCCGTCATTGCGAGCGCAGCGAAGCAATCCATCTTAACTCTCGCTGGATTGCTTTGTCGCTACGCTCCGCGCAATGACGGCTAACGGTTGTAAACTTGTCCCTATGTAAGCCCGGCGCGGCGCAGCGCCACTTTCGAAATGGCGGCCCAATCCTTGTCGCCGTCGCCATGCGCGAGTGCGTCGATGAAATTATCTCGCAGCAGGCTCGCAAATGGCATGGGCGCGCCGGACTGCTCGCCTGCGGCGAGCACGAGCCTGATGTCCTTCAGGCCGAGTGGAAGCTTGAAACCCGGCTTGAAGGTGCCATCGAGAATCACCGAGCCATAGACCTTGTAGGCGGGCGCTGCAAACAAGGTATTGGTCAGGACTTCGACAACTGTCTCGGCGGGAACGTCATTGCGACGCGCAAGCGCGATCGCCTCCGACATGGATTCGATTGCGCTCGCGAGCAGAAAATTCATGCCGAGCTTGACGACATTGGCCTTGTGCGGCGCATCGCCGACAGGCCATGTCGCCTTGCCCATGGCGTCGAGCAGCGGCTGCACCTTCTGGATATGTTCGGGCTTTCCGGCAACGAGAATGTTGAGGTCGCCGCCCGTCGCAACGTCCGGACGGCCCATGACGGGCGCCGCAACATAGGCGAGCCCGCGCGCGGCGTGCAGCCTTTCAAGTTCTTTCGAGAAGCCGACGGAGATCGTCGCCATCACGATATGAACCGCATCCGCTTTGGCCGTTTCGAGCAGGTCGCCAGCGAGCACAACCGAGGCTATCGTGTCGTCGTCGGCCAGCATTGTGATGATGGCGTCCGCCTGAAACGCTTCCTGTGGAGTCTGCGCAGCAGTCGCGCCTTCGGCGACGAGCGCCTGTGCTTTTTCAGGCGAGCGATTCCAGGCGATAACCTTATGCCCGGCCTTGAGCAGATTGAGCGCCATGCCAGATCCCATGGCACCAAGCCCCAAAAATCCAACGTTCACGATTTTTCTCCTGATAAAGCGTTTTCGAGCGAAGTGGCTTCCGGTTCGCGTTAAGAAAACGCGTCAAAACCAAAGATGGCTCTAAAGCGGCTGTGCCTGATCGTATCAAATGGGCGCAAAATCATGCGTCCGGGCATAAATTTTTCGCGAGGGCGCGTTTCAGACCCACGGATTGAAGATAGGCACCCGCGCTTTTTCAAAGTCGCTCGTGTTGCGGGAGACGAGAGTCATGCCGTGATGAAGCGCCGTCGCTGCAATGATGAGATCTGGCTGGGAAAACGTATGCCGAATTTTGCGGCCTTCCTCGACCAGAAGCCGCCATTTGAACATGATGTCCTCGCTGACGGGCAGCATGCGTCTTTCGAACATCGGCCGCACTTTATGCGTCAGCCAGTCGTTGAGTTCAGCCCGGCGGCCGGCATCGGTGACGCATTCGATACCGAAGCGGATTTCCGCCAGCGTGATGGTACTGACGTAAAGACGCTCAAGAGGTTGCGCGGCGATGAACGCCACCACTTTGGGAGCCGGTTTCTGCCGGCGCAACTCGGAAAGAACGTTCGTATCGAGCAGCCAGCCGGTCACAGGCCTACCCCGCGCACCGGCATGGGTGCGCGGCCAGCTTCGATGTCGATGTCACGGTCTGGCGAGGCTTGCATGGCGGCGATGAGAGCCGCGCCGGTTTGCTCGCCCTTGAGGCGCTGAAACTCCTCGGCGGAGATGACAACGACTTCTTTGCGGCCATGCACCGTGACATGCTGCGGGCCTTCACTATGTACCCGGCGGACCAATTCGCTGAAGCGGGCCTTGGCATCCTGAAGCAGCCAATGGCCGGGATTGCGCGGCGGCTTGGCCGGAGGGGTTTTTGCTGTTCTGGTCATCCTGACCAGAATATCATGGCCGCTGGCCGAAACTCAAGCGGTTGGCCTTATCCCGCTTGAGTTCATCATCCATCGCATCCGTCCTTGGGATGCCAATTTGCGAATCTCCTTGACAGCCATGGCAAAACGTCCGACGCCGCAGCATCTTATTGCCATGACGCAGAGCCGTAGCCCGTTGAGCGATCCACTTCATCGAGCCAAATTCGAGGTCGAGTTCCAGCCTGAGGCCGACCTCGACCCGCAGGATTGGGAAGCCTTTGGCGCCGAGGCGCATCGCGCGCTCGATCTCATGCTCGATCATCTGCGCACAATCCGCGCGCAAAAGGTCTGGCAGGACGCGCCCAAAGATGTCCGCGCACGTTTTCGCGCGCCTCTGCCCCAGAAGGGGCATGACATCGGGGAACTGATCGACACCTTCGCAGAGTCCATCCTGCCTTATGGCAGCGGCAATCTGCATCCGCTGTTCGCGGGCTGGGTGCAAGGAGGCGGCACGCCTGTCGGCATGGTTGCGGATATGCTGGCCGCAGGGCTCAATGCCAATTGCGGTGGCCGCAATCACATCGCGCTCGATGTCGAACGGCAGATCACGCTCTGGCTCACCGAGATTTTCAATTTTCCGCGCGAATCCTCCGGCATTTTCGTCACCGGGACATCTGTGGCCAATCTGGTTGCGGTCCTGATCGCCCGCACGGATGCGCTCGGGATCGATGCCCGCAGCGGCGGCCTCGCCTCCGGCGGGCGCCAGCTTACCGGCTATGTGTCCCAGGAAGCACATGTCTGCATCGAAAAAGCTTTCGATATGTCAGGCATCGGGTCGGACTTCCTGCGCAAGCTGCCCGTCGATTCGAATGGCGCGATTCGCCTTGATGCGCTCACGGAGGCGATCGCGCGCGACCGCGCCGATGGGCTACAGCCGGCCATTGTCATCGGCAATGCAGGAACCGTGAACACAGGCGCTTTCGATCCTTTCGACGCGCTGGCCGATCTCTGCGCCAAAGAGGATCTGTGGTTTCATGTCGATGGTGCTTTCGGCGCGCTCTGCGCTATGGCGCCGGAACTGCGGCCTTTGATCAAGGGCATGGAGCGCGCCGATACGATCGCGCTCGATTTCCATAAATGGCTGCAAGTTCCGTATGACGCAGGCTTCGCTATTTGCCGGGATGCCGAGGCGCATCAGCGCGCCTTTATGAGCTCCGGGGCCTATCTGTCGCGCGCGCCGCGTGGCCTGGCGGCGGGAGAGGCATGGCCCTGCGATCTCGGCCCCGATCTGTCGCGCGGGTTTCGCGCACTGAAAACCTGGTTCACCTTTCAGGCTTTTGGCGCGGAGCGTCTTGGCGAAACGATTGCGCAGACCTGCCGGATCGCGCAGCACCTCGCTCGCCTGATAGAAACCTCGCCACGTTTCAAGCTTTGTGCGCCGGTCAAGCTCAACGTCGTCTGCTTCAGCGCGAAGGCGGAAACGCCCGGCGAGGATCTCGGCGCGCTTAACCGCGCAATCGTGATGGATTTGCATGAAAGCGGAGTGGCGGCGCCCTCGCTCACGCTTCTCGATGGCAGACCGGTGATCCGCGCGGCCATTCTCAACCACCGCACCCGCCTGAGTGACATGGATTTTCTTTTTGAAGCCGCGACCGCGAGCGCGGCGCGCTTGCGGACCCGCCTCAGAAGCGGCATCCGGTGATCGGCTCCGGATTTTAGCCAATGCCGCCGCCGGACGAGACGATTTCGTGGATCGGCGGCATCGACGCCGCGGCCGCGCCTCAAAACATCGCCTATCTGGCAGATCTGGACGATCCAGCCTTGAGGGCGGCAATACAATTGCCGCCGAACATGGAAGATCGCGCCCGCGCAATGACTTATGGCGAGGCGGCGCGCGAGCGCTTCCTTTCACGCCGCGCCGTGTTGCGCCAGCTTCTTGCCGCGCGGCTTGGTTGCCCCGTTGAGTCTGTCGCCGTTGGTACGGACGATTTCGGCGCGCCTCGTCTGAGCGCGCCTCTCACACGCGTGCCGCATTTCCTGTCGATCTCCGCGCGCGGGGCGTTCGCAGCTTTCGCGATAGCGGAGCGCCCGATCGGCATTGACATTGAGATTCTGGGAGAGCCAGAACCCGTGCCGCAAGACGCGCTGCATGCAGACGAAGCGGCGCGGCTCATGGCTTTGAATGAAGCAGGGCGCCACGAGGCTTTTCTCGAAATCTGGACCGTGAAGGAAGCCTATTTCAAAGCTTTGCGAACGGGGCTTGCGCGCGAGCCAAACGAGGTGAAAACGCAGCGGGGGCCGGATGCAACCGTTTACATCATTGACAGGGGCGCGCAGGTCGCGGCGCAGGCCACGTTGCACAAATTCCGCAGGCGCGTCTCAACGACGATCATCGCAGCCTGCGTGACGCTATAGCGTTTTCTGTCCGCATGACTTACTGCTTCGCGGACGTCACGGGCCAAGACAAGCATGATCCTGCTGCGATCCATCCTGTTCAATATCTGCTTCTATGTTCTTCTTGTCTTGCTGATGATTCTCGGCTTGCCGACGTTCGTGATGGGACGGCGCGCCGTGCAATCATGGGCGCGGCTTTGGGCG
>SCSF01000152.1 GCA_004298435.1 Beijerinckiaceae bacterium | reverse complement strand
GTTGCGGATCATAGCGGGGCTCGATTTTCCGACAGGAGGGCAGGTGCGCTTTGGCGGCGAGGATGCCTCTGAAAGAAGCGTGCAGCAGCGCCGGATCGGCTTCGTCTTCCAGCATTACGCATTGTTCAGGCACATGACGGTTTTCGATAACATCGCCTTTGGTCTGCGCGTGCGCCGCCGTCGGGGCAGGCCGCCCGAGGCTGAAATCGCGCGCCGCGTGAACACGTTGCTCGATCTCGTACAGCTTCCCGATCTCGGCAAGCGCTATCCGGCGCAACTCTCCGGTGGCCAGCGTCAGCGCGTTGCCTTCGCGCGGGCGCTTGCGGTCGAGCCACGCATGCTGTTGCTTGACGAGCCTTTCGGTGCGCTCGATGCAAAGGTAAGGCGCGAGCTGAGAGGCTGGCTGCGCGATCTGCACAGCCGCACCGGCCATACGACGATCTTCGTTACGCATGATCAGGACGAGGCGCTGGAGGTCGCGGACCGCGTGGTGGTGATGAACAAGGGCCGGATCGAGCAGGTCGGTTCGCCGGATGAGATTTACGACACGCCAGCCTCGCCCTTCGTCTATGATTTCATCGGCGAGTCGAGCCGTTTCGAGGTCGAGGTTTTCTCGGGCAAGCCTTATTTCGAGGAGCGTCCCGTTGGGCTGCCCTTCAATGATCTTCGCGATGGGCCGCAGGCGGTCTATTTCCGGCCAGGCGATGCGCTCGTGGAGGAACCGCGTCCGGGCCTTATCACAGGTATTGTGAAGGGACTGCGGCGCGCCGGGCCGGTGCGGCGGCTGGAACTCGCAATCGGCGCCAATGAGCGGATCGTCGAAACCGAGCCGCCTGAGGACAGATGCTATGAGATCGGTCAGAGAGCAGGGCTGCGGCTGAAACGCGGTGGCGCTTTTCTGCTTGCGGGATAACAGGCCGGCTTGTCTTTTCTTTTGCTTTGCGATTGTTTCGGCGGCGATTAAAAGCGGCTACCGGCCGCGTGGCCGTTCTCCCTTTTCCGCCGAGCCAATAATCATGCGTCTGACCCGCTATTTCCTACCCATTCTGCGCGAAACGCCGAAAGAGGCTGAGATCGTCTCGCATCGGCTGATGCTGCGCGCCGGCATGATCCGGCAGGAGGCGGCCGGCATCTACGCCTGGCTGCCGCTCGGCTTCAAAGTGCTGCAAAACGTGACGCGGATCGTGCGCGAAGAGATGGACCGGGCCGGCGCCGTCGAGCTTTTGATGCCGACGCTGCAACTCGCCGACCTCTGGCGCGAATCGGGCCGTTACGACGCCTACGGCCCCGAGATGCTCAGGATCAAGGACCGGCACGAGCGGGAACTGCTCTACGGGCCGACAAACGAGGAAATGATCACGGAGATCTTCCGCGCGTCGGTGCGTTCGTACCGCGACCTGCCGAAGATCCTCTACCATATTCAATGGAAGTTCCGCGACGAGCAGAGGCCGCGTTTCGGCGTCATGCGCGGGCGCGAATTTCTGATGAAGGACGCCTATTCCTTCGATGTTGATGAGGCGGCGGCCCGGCTGTCCTATAATCGCATGTTCGTTGCCTATCTGCGGATATTCGGACGCATGGGGTTGAAGGCCATCCCGATGCGGGCTGAAACGGGGCCGATCGGCGGCGATCTTAGCCATGAATTCATCGTGCTCGCGGCGACGGGCGAATCCGGCGTCTATTGCAACGCCGATGTCAGGGACCTGCCGATCCCGGGCATCGATGTCGATTACGACAGCGACCTGACGCCAATCATCCGCGAATGGACGACGCTCTATGCGGCGACCGAGGATGTCCATGACGAAGCGCGGTTCCATGCGGAGACGCCTGCGGAAAAGCGTCTCCAGACCCGTGGAATCGAGGTGGGGCAGGTCTTCTACTTCGGCGACAAATACACGCGGCCCATGAAGGCGCCCATCACCGGGCCAGACGGCAGCGAGCGCCCGGCCCAGTGCGGCTCTTACGGCGTCGGCGTATCCCGCCTCGTGGGCGCCTTGATTGAGGCCAACCATGATGATGCCGGAATCATATGGCCGGAAGAGGTGGCGCCGTTCCGCGTCGGCATCGCCAATCTGAAGGTTGGCGATGCGGCGAGCGATGCGGCCTCCATGCAGATCTACCACGCGCTGGAAAAGGCGAAGATCGACGTGCTTTACGATGACAGGGACGAGCGGCCGGGCGGCAAATTCGCGACCCTCGACATGATCGGCCTGCCGTATCAGGTCATTGTCGGCCCGAAAGGGCTTGCGGGCGGCACGGTCGAAGTGAAAACGCGGGCGACGGGCGCGCGCGAAAATCTCTCGGTCGAGGCTGCGATCGCGAAGCTGACGGCTTGACAGGCGGGAATCGATCGAGCGCGTTCCCTCTCCCCGCCAGCGGGGAGAGGGTCTGGGTGAGGGGCAAAGGGACTAGCTGCAACGCTATGAGCTTCGTTTTACTCGCTTGCCGGTTGAGATATTGAGGCGGCCAGTCGCCCGGCCCCTCACCCTCGCTTCGCTCGACCTCTCCCCGCGAGCGGGGAGAGGTGGCGCCTGTGTAGGATCGATGAGATAAGGACATGAAGTGACGACGGCCACGCGCCCCTTTTCCTTGTTCGAATGGACGATCGCGGCGCGCTATCTCAGGGCGCGGCGCGAGGGCTATGTGTCCGTCATTGCAGGCTTTTCATTTCTCGGCATCATGCTCGGCGTCGCTACGCTGATTGTCGTGATGTCGGTGATGAACGGCTTCCACAAGGAATTGCTCGACAAGATCGTCGGCATCAACGGCCACATCTTCCTGCAAGCAGCGGACAAGCCGCTGACCGATTATGACGCCGTCACCAAGCGGGTTTTGAAGGTTCCCGGCGTCGAGCTCGCCATCCCGATGGTCGAAGGCTCGGCTTTCGCTTCGTCGCCGTTTTCGCAGGGCGGCGCAGGCGTTCTGGTTCGCGGCGTCTCCGGCAATGACATCAGGCATTTGCCCGGCATTGAAGGCCATGTCAAAAGCGGATCGCTGAAGGGCTTCGACGCCTCAGGCGGTGTCGCGATCGGCCAGAGGCTCGCCGACAATCTCAACCTGCGCATCGGCGACAAGATCAAGATCATCACCGCGTCCGGCGCGCAGACGCCGTTTGGTGTCGTTCCGCGCGTCAAGGCCTATCCCATTGTCGCGATCTTCCAGATCGGCATGGCGGAATTCGACAGCATCTTCGTCTATATGCCGCTGCCTGAGGCGCAGGCCTTCTTCAACAAGGACAAGCAGGTCAGCACCATCGAGATCTTCCTGCGCAATCCCGAGCGGATCGACGCCATGCGCTCGAAGATTGAAACGGCGGTGAAAGAGCCGGTCATTATGACCGACTGGCGGCAACGCAACCGCACCTTCTTCGATGCGCTGAACGTCGAACGCAATGTGATGTTCGTCATTCTCACATTGATCGTGCTGGTCGCGGCGCTCAACATCATCTCCGGGCTCATCATGCTGGTGAAGGACAAGAGCCACGATATCGCGATCCTGCGCACCATGGGCGCGACGCGCGGTGCGATCATGCGGATTTTCCTGATAACCGGAGCCTCGATCGGCACCGCGGGGACTTTCGCGGGGTTTCTACTGGGCCTGCTTGTGGCGGACAATGTCGAGTCGATCCGGCAGATGCTGAATCATCTGCTGCATGCAAACTTCTTCCCCGCCGAACTTTATTTTCTGTCGCAGCTTCCATCCATCGTCGATCCGCGCGAAGTCATTGTCGTCGTCGGCATGACTCTGGTTCTCTCGATCCTTGCCACCATCTATCCGTCATGGCGCGCGGCGCGGCTCGATCCCGTCGATGCGCTTCGCTACGAGTGATATGACCCTACCTGTTCTTCAGCTCGAAAAAGTCGGGCGCAGCTACAAGCAGGGCGCGACGGCGCTCGAGGTGCTGCATGGCGTCGATTTTGCGCTGTTTCCCAGCCAGTCCGTCGCGCTGGTCGCGCAATCGGGCACCGGGAAATCGACGCTCCTGCATATCGCCGGCCTGCTGGAACGGCCTGACGAAGGCGAAGTCTTCGTCGGCGGTCAGCCGACCACCTCCATGCCGGACGACGGCCGCACCGCAATGCGGCGCGACACGATCGGCTTCGTCTATCAGTTTCATCATCTGCTGCCGGAATTCTCGGCGCTCGAAAACGTCATGCTGCCGCAGATGATTCATGGCCTGTCGCGCGCGCAGGCGCGGACTCGCGCGCAGGAGCTTCTGCGCTACATGGGCCTTGCCGCGCGCGCGACCCACCGGCCAGGGCAATTATCGGGAGGCGAGCAGCAGCGAGTCGCGATCGCGAGAGCCGTCGCCAATGCGCCGGCGGTTTTGCTGGCTGACGAGCCGACCGGCAATCTCGATCCGGCCACGGCGGATAATGTCATCGCGGCGCTGGAAACGCTGGTGCAGGAGACCGGCCTCGCGGTGCTGCTTGCAACGCATAATATGGACTTGGCCGCGCGCATGATGCGGCGGGTCACCTTGCAGAATGGCCGGGTGGTGGAACTGACCTGATACAGCCAACGCTCAAATAATGGTGCTCGGGTCGAAGCCCATGTCCTCGAGCTTTTGGTTCAGCCGCCGGATGCGCGCTTTCAACTGCGCGTTCTGATCTTCCAGTTCACGGAGGCGGGTGGCATCGACAGGCCCGGAGCTTTCCGGTTGCGCGGGCGGCAAGCCTGACGCCGTTTCCTGCGTTTCTTCGAGGAAATCGACGCCGATCGATTCCTTATCGCGCCAGACGAGCCTGGCGCGGTGACTTCGGTTGCGCGTCGGAATGTAAATGTCGAACTCGGTCGGCACCGCGAGGGTTTCGTCCAGCGCCACACGCGCGCCTGTCGCGGATATATTCTTGATGATGCATTCGATCGTCGTCATGCGATTGTTGAAGATGATCTGGGCACGCAGAAAGCTTCTGATTCGATCGTTAGCTCGTTTTTCGATTTCTCCTTTGGGCACATCCACATCCGCGACCATTACCAACTCCATCCCGATTGCAGGCGCCCGTCGCGCCTGCATTCGGTCGGCAGGCGCACCTCTTCGGAGGAGAGGTTAACTGTGCGAAGTTAAGACTTGTTCAATCGCTACGCGCACACGGCTTTATTGCAGCCGCCGCAAATGGTTGGCGATTGCATGCAGCTTTATCCGTGAAGAGACGGACGGCACTGCGCCAGGCAGATTTCAGGCTGTATTTGTTCAATAGGTTACGCTGAAATATTAGGGTTCTACACGAACATCGAGGCGTCCGGGAATGGTGGGTGCGCTGGCGCGGCGGATATGTTATCCATTTCACGGACGGGGGAACTGCTTGTGAAACGTAAAATTCTGTGCCTTGCGGCATTGGCCGTCGTGGCGATTGCGCTTGGCGGGTGCGACAAATGCGGCAATTTTGAAAAATTCAATGTTCCGGGGATGCCGAAGACCTGCCACGCGGGTCCGACTCCGAGCTAGGGCGTTTTCATGCGATGCGGTTTCCCCTTCGCATGAAGAAAAGCACGGTCCGGACAAAACGTGCAGAATTGCATTCAATTTGCCCGGGATAAATTTTATTGATTCTGAACTTAAAAAAATTGCGCCAGCCAATGAGCTTACATGGCTATTTCATAGCATTGTCATGCTTTGCTATTGGCGTTGATGTATGTAAGAGTTTTGTCTACCCGATATTTAATGGCAGGGGCCTCAGGACACCCGATTCTATTGGACTTGAACACGAACCTTGGAGAGCCAGTTCGCCAGTCTGCGGCGCTTCTACGGTTCTTCGCCAAATCTCATGTCTTGTGCTGCGCGGCTGTGGCTGGATTTGCACAGTTGCCGGCCAGGGCATGGTAAGCTTTCACCTTATTAGCGGAACGCCAGTGCGTTTTAGCTGACATTTCGAGAGAAAGTTCGAACCGGAAGATGAAGATCTGTATCTACGGTGCCGGCGCGATCGGCGGCTATTTGGGAGTCATGCTCAAACGCGGAGGCTGCGACGTCTCGGTCATCGCTCGCGGAGCACAACTCGAAGCGATCAAGTCCAGAGGCTGCGAATTGCGGATTGGGGACGAGGTCTATGTCGAATCCATGCCCGCAAGTCAGAATCCGGCGGATCTGGGTGTTCAGGACTACGTCATCATCGGACTGAAGGCGCATCAGGCCTGGGAAACCGCCGAGAAGTTGCGGCCTTTGCTGGGACCGAACACGGCGGTCGTGACGGCGCAGAACGGCGTTCCGTGGTGGTATTTCTATGGTCTTGAAGGCCCTTACGCCAACCGGCGTCTGGCGAGCGTAGACCCCGGCAACCGGCAATGGGACGCGATCGGGCCGGAGCGGGTCATCGGTTGCACGGTCTATCCGGCGACGGAGACCCTTGAGCCCGGCGTGATCCAGCACATTTACGGCAATCAGTTTGGTCTCGGAGAACCCAACCGCAAGCCGAGCGAGCGGGTGCAGCGCCTTGCCGATGCTTTGATAGCGTCCGAGCTGAAAGCCCGGATCTATGACGACATCCGTGACGACATCTGGGTGAAGCTCTGGGGCAATCTCTGCTTCAACCCGATCTCGGCTTTGACGCAGGCGACGCTCGATATCGTCGCGACCGATCCGGCGACGCGCGCCCTGTCGCGCAACATGATGCTGGAAGCGAAGGCCATCGGCGACAAGTTCGGCGCCAGTTTCCGTGTCGATGTGGACCGTCGGATCAATGGCGCCGCGAAAGTCGGCCCGCACAAGACTTCCATGCTTCAGGATCTTCTGAAGGGCCGCGGTCTCGAAGTCGATGCGCTGGTGTCGGCGGTGCAGGAGATGGGCCGGATCGCTGAGGTTCCGACGCCTTATCTCGATGTCGTGCTGGGTCTCGTCCAGCAGTTGGGCCGCAGCCAGGGCGTTTATCCGACCTATCCGGAGACAGAAGCGCCGGCGCCTGTCGCGGCGCCTGTACACGCCCACGCATCCTGATTTCCGGGCGAAGCGACTTCTCCATTCATGCGAAAAAACAAAGCCCCGGTTCTGATCATCAGAGCCGGGGCTTTATTGCGTTCATAGAGCCGTTCCGGTTCTAACGGAATCAGAAATCGTGGCTCTATCTGATTGTTTTGATGCGTTTCCTTCACGCGAACTGGAATCCACTTCGCTTGAAAACGCTCTGGCTATCCCAGAAACGGAATGCGCAATCCCGCTGCCTGTAGCAGCAGAATAGTATTGAGGCTCAACACCAGTGCGGCGCCGGTCCATGTGGCGGCGCGCACGAGAGGCGTATTGGCGAAGGTTCCCATGATCTGACGGCGCTGCGTGAAGATCAGCAGCGCGATCATCGGGATGGGCAGGGCGATGCTCAGCACGACCTGGCTGAGGATGAGGGCTCTCGTTGCATCGACGCCGATGCCGACGACGACAAAGGCCGGAACCATCGTTATCAGACGGCGCAGGGCGACCGGAATCCGGAAGCCGACAAAACCTTGCATGATCATCTGGCCGGCCATGGTTCCGACTGCCGAACTCGATATGCCTGATGCGAGAAGCGAGACGAGGAAGATGCTCGCCGCGCCGGAGCCGAGGAGCGGTCCCAGAATGTGATAGGCGGTCTCGATCTCCGCGACATCGCTGTGACCGTGGTGAAAGGCGGCGGACGCCATCATCACCATGGCCATGTTGACGGCGCCGGCGAGCGTCAGGGCGACGATGACCTCCCGATTGGAAAATTTGATGAGACGGCGCCGGTCGTTATCGTTGCGGGATTTCATCCGCGCCTGTGTAAGACCCGAGTGCAGATAGATGGCATGCGGCATCACCGTCGCGCCGACGATACCGACGGCGATGGTGAGCGCCGCCGAGTCTTTCAGATGCGGTACGACGCTGTGATAGGCCGCCGAAGCCCAATCCGGCGGAACAATGAACATTTCTACGAGGTAGCAAAGGCTGATGATCGCGATCATCGCGCCGATGACAAGCTCCAGCGGGCGGAAGCCGCGCCTGTCGAGTGACAGAATGCCGTAAGTAATAATGGCGGTGACGAACATTCCCCAGATGAGGGGAAGGTGAAACAGGAGCGAGAGGCCGATCGCGGCGCCAAGAAACTCGGCAAGATCCGTCGCCATGGCAGCGATCTCGCTGACAAGCCACATGGCGATAACGACAGGCCGCGGGAAATGCTCCTGGCACAGCTCCGCCAGATTGCGGCCTGTGACGATCCCGAGCTTCGCTGAAAGGGCCTGGAACAGCATGGCGATCAGATTCGCCAGCAGGACGACCCACAAAAGGCCGTAGCCGTATTTTGCGCCGGCCTGGATGTTCGTCGCGTAATTGCCCGGGTCGATATAGGCGACGGAGGCGACCACTGCCGGCCCAGCCATCGGCAGCAGCGCGCCAAGGCCATGCCGCCGGCCCTCGATCACGTCACGGATTGCAATCCGGGTGCGGTAGCTGCTCCCACGCATCGAACCGGTGCCGCCGAGATCCGCCATCAAAGCTCCGCAGGGCAAGCGCCGCTTGCCAAGTCTTGTTCCTGTTGCTCCAATATGTAGCCTTGGCTACATATTGCAAGGATTTTGGCGTTGACTTGCGGGATCAATTTCCGAGAAACGGTTTGTTTGGGGCTCGTGACGCGGGAACGGCATTGGATGAACACGAAGACCGAGGCGGCTGAGACACGGGTTCCGGACGGCCTTCCGACAGAGGCTGCGCAGGCCGAGAGGTTTGGCAAGGCGCGTTCGGCGCAGGCGCTGGCCCTGCTCGAAGACTATGTCGAACTGATCGACGATCTGCTGACAACGCAAGGTGAGGCGCGGCCGACGGATATAGCCCGGCGGCTCGGCGTCTCGCATGCAACTGCGATCAAGAGTATCGCGCGGTTGAAACGGGAGGGGCTCGCAACTTCGAAATTGTATCGCGGAGTTTTTCTTACGCAGCGCGGGCTCGATATGGCTGCGCGCGTGCGCGCCCGTCACCGGCTGGTGGTCGATCTGCTCACGGCTGTGGGTGTGCCGAAGGATTGCGCCGAGCTCGATGCAGAGGGCATCGAACACCATGTGTCGGATGCTGCTCTTGCGGCCTTCGCGGATTTTCTCGGCCGCAGCAAAAGAGCGGGCGACGGCTAAGAGGTTGTGAATCTTCCATCGGGCCGAAGACAGCTTTCGCGGATGTGCGGAAGCATTCACCGTTAACCATCGCGTTTTCCTGGCCGGAACCGAAGGGCACTAGCAAACGTTTGCTTGATGCTTGGCCGAAGTTATTTAAGCGCAAACGGTTTTGTGGCAATTACGCCACAGCTTTTCAGCATATGCGGCAGTACTTCCATAGTGAAGGCGAAGGCCGCTTTTCAGCCATAAACCGTCCGCTAATTAAACGCGGCTGAAGGCTAATTCTCCGGGACAGCGTACGTCGCGATCGAGAAAAGTTATGAGTAGAGTGGAGTTACACGCCCGCATTCCCGCGCGGCAAAGCATGTCCCATACGGGATATTGCAGCATCCAGCGGGGTTGAACGTGTATGCGCTCGTCGACCATCAGCACAGTTTTTCCGGCAGGCCAAGTCGTAGCGGATTCGTTCGCGACGTCACAGCTTGGTGTTGCCGGAAATGGCCAGCGTGGGGCGGCACGGGCGGATTTTCCGATGCGTGCGCCTTGGGACGCGAAAGCAAGTACCATGGCATTGGTTAAGCGAACCTTTATCATTCTCTTTGCCGGGCTTGTTGTGACGGCCATGAGCGCCGGCACCGAGGCGATCGCCTTCGACGGCAGCAGTGATGTCGCCGCGACAAACAAGGCGCCTCTGCCGATCTTCAAAAACCCGCAAGCGGCGCTTCGGGCCGGGTTGAACGACTTCAAGGCCGGAGATTCCCGTTCGGGCCTTGAGGCCCTGAAATACGCAGCCGCGGGCGGCGAGTCTCTCGCCCGGTGGAAGCTCGGGAAGATGTATGCGGACGGCGACGGCGTTCCGCAAAACGACATCAAGGCTTACGATTATTTTTCCCAGATCGTCGCCAATTACGACGAAGACAATCCTGATCCGCGTGAGGCCTCGGTGGTGTCGAGCGCTTTCGTCGCCGTTGGCGTTTACAGCCTTACCGGAATTGCCAATACGAAAGTTGTTCCCGAGCCGAGGCGTGCGCTCGAGATGTTTCAATATGCGGCGACGAATTTCGGCGATCCGAACGCGCAGTACAATCTCGCCCGCATGTATCTCGATGGCGTGCCGGGCTTCATCAACAAGGACGTACGCCAGGCAGCGCGCTGGCTGCATCTTGCCGCCGAGAAGGGGCACGCTGAATCGCAGGCGCTTCTCGGGCAGATCCTGTTCACAGGCCTCGGCGGCCTGCCGCGCCAGCGCGGCCTCGGCCTGATGTGGCTGACGCTCGCGCATCAATCTGCCGGACACTCGACCAAGGATAAGTGGATCAACGATCTCTACGCCAAGGCGGTTGGGGCGGCGAGCGATGCAGACAAGCAGGTCGCGAATCTCTATCTCGCCGACATCAAAAAGCGGCACCCGTAAAGACAATCCGAAGCGCGGATCCCGGTCCTCTCCTGCATGAGAAATGCGGACTTTGACACCCCCGGCGATCCTCAATATATGCTTGCCGGAGGAGCAGGCGCAGTCGTTTTGACTGCATACTGCCTGCACAGGACGCGATGCGTCGCGGGTGTAGCTCAATGGTAGAGCAGCAGCCTTCCAAGCTGAATACGAGGGTTCGATTCCCTTCACCCGCTCCAGTAAAATCAACACCTTAGCGGCCGTCTCGGTTCTGATAGAATCAGAACCGCGGCTCTACTTACTTGTTTCGGCGCGTTTTCTTCACGCGAACCGGAAGCCACTTCGCTTGAAAACGCTATAGACGACTCATGGGCGCCCGAGGCGCGAAGCCTCTGCGGCAAGCCGATGGGTGATCGATCGGCGGCCCGCGTTCGGAACCGTCTGACCAGAAACGGACATTGGCGGGTGGCGCTCTTGTCCGAGTACGACGGTAAGCAATGCACCGAAACGGGCACTGTTTCGAACCCGTGTCAGACAGGAGCTGATGCGGAAGCGGTGTGCCGGCGCGCGATTATGGCCACGATCACGAGTCCGCAATATCGTATGCTCTCCAGGGGAGAAGGCCATGTCCACCAGGATCGCAGTTATTGGCGGGGGCTTCGCAGGACTTTGGAGCGCCGTCAGCGCGGCACGCGCGCGAGCGCTCTTCAACATCCCTGAGGATGAATTGGAGATCGTCCTCATCACGCCAAACCCGTTCCACACGATCCGCGTGCGCTGCTACGAAACTGATCTTGCGCCGGTCCGCGTGCCACTTGACGACGTTCTGACCCCGATCAACGTGCGACGGATCGAGGGGCAGGCGACCCGCATTGATCTCACTTCCCGCACGCTCGCGGTGGCGGGAACAAGCCGTGAAATTCCGGACATTGGCTATGACCGCCTGATACTTGCCGCAGGAAGCAGCTTGGCGCGCCCACCGATCCCTCAAGCGAAAGAGACCTTCGATGTCGATACATACGAGGGTGGTCAGCGGCTCGCCGCGCACCTCGCTGCTCTCGCGCGCGCTCCCGGAAGCGACGGCTCTGGCACAGCCGTAGTGATCGGTGGAGGGCTCGTCGGTGTAGAGATTGCGTGCGAGCTTCCCGGCCGCCTGCGTGCAGCGCTTGGGGCCGACGCAACGGTGCGCGTGGTGCTCGTCGATCACGACGGCATTGGCGCTGGAATGGGGGAAGGAAGGAGCGTTGTCTGCAACGCGCTTCAAGCGCTCGGCGTCGAGGCTCGGCCGTTTACGACGGTCACCGCAGTGGATGCGGCCGGCGTCATCCTAAGCACTGGCAAGCATATCCCGGCAGCCACAGTTGTATTCGCCACGGGCATGAGGGCGAGCTCGCTCACCCGTGATCTTGGTGTTGCCTGCGACAGGCTCGGACGCGTTCCTGTAAACCGGTTTCTCGAGGTCACAGGCGCGGATGCAATCTATGCGGCTGGGGACTGCGCCGCCGCCCGGGCCGATGACATCGGACACATGACCGTCATGTCCTGTCAGCACGCGCGGCCTATGGGCCGGGTCGCCGGGCATAACGCGGTTTGCGATATCGCGGGCCGTCCGGGGGAGCGTATACCTTTCACCGCCCCTGATTATGTGACGATCCTCGACCTTGGCCCCTTCGGTGCGCTCTATACGGCCGGCTGGGAGCGTGGCACGGTGGTTGCGACCGGTGCAAAGGCCAAAGCGACCAAGCAGATAATCAATGGCGCCCGAATCTACCCGCCACGCAACGCCAGCCGCGAGGCGATTTTTGCGGCGGGTGCTCCGGTAATCCAGGCGAGACCGGCCGTAGAGTAAAGCGGCCAGCAAGCCATCCGAGGCAAATACGACTTTGCGCTCGCCCGGCGGGCCAACGGAGAAGCAGAAAGTGTTGGTGAAGGGCGTGCCACCGCAAGAATGAGCATGCGCATGATCAAACGTTTCGATCACCTGACCATCGTTGTCGACGACCTCGCCGACGCGAAGCGGTTTTTTGGCCTGCTGGGCTTCAGCGAAGCAATGAGTGTGATCATCTCCGGTCCAACGATGGCTGCCTATATGGGTGTGGCCGACATCGTGGCAGATCATGTGACGCTCGTGGCGGACGGGGTTACACCTCGAACCGAAATCCAGCTCCTTCATTACAGGCAGCCAGCCGCAATAGAGGATCCTCATGTGCGCGATCTGCACAAAATCGGCTTGAACCATGTTTGCTTCGCTGTCGACGATATTAACTCGGTCGTCGCAACGATGAGGGGCAATGGCTATCAAACCAGGAACGACATTATGCAGTTTCACTCGCGCAAACTTGTCTTCCTGGTCGGTCCGGCAGGTGTGACGATTGAACTATCGCAGTGGGATTAGCTCCACAACATCCAGCCTCACACCTGAAGCGAAGATAAATTGGTGACCAGGCTGAATGACACTAATGAAGTCCCGCAGATCCGTTGATTGTCCTGGATCGACCATGCCGATCATATCAGCACGGGCGGTCATCGTGGCAGTCTAATCAAACGCTAATCAAACGCAAAAATACGCTTCCAGTCGTTCTTCATGCTAATGACCGTCCAGCCATCCTTCCTGGCTTCGTCGTATAGCGCCTGCGTGAAGGCGCCGACCTTGCTGTCGGGGAGTCCGTTTGCAGGACCATAGGCATATTCGCGCTGCGCGTCATCGTGCAGCACGAGCATCATCAGCCGCGCGCCGCCGCCGGCGCCAGTATATTCCAGCATTTGCCGGTCGCCGACCGAGTTGCCAAACGCGGCGCGCGGTTGACGGCCGATCATCAGATGAATGCCCTGGGGCTTGCCGGCGTTGTCGTCGTTCAGGAGCAACTTGGGCTCTTTGGTCAGGAACGGCTTGCCGTCTTTAGTGTAGCCAAACTTTATCCCTCCCATTGTTCCGACGACCTGCTCGGGCGGGATGCCGTAGACCCGTTGCGCATAGACGCGCACGAAATCCTGCCCCCCGCCGGTGACGATATAAGTCTTGTACCCACCGTCGCGCATAAATTGCAGGGCTTCCTGCATCGGCTGATAGGTGAGATCGGTATAGAGACGATCCCAGCGTGGGTGTTTTGCGGTGTGAAGCCATTTTGCGACGTCAGCCTCGAATGTGTTCACCGACATCCCGGTTAGCGTCGCGGTGAGAATTTTTTCAAGGGCGGGAAGCGGCAGCGCCGCAATCGCCGCTTTATCGCCGGACATCACGGTTTTGAACGGTTCCTGATTCTTGAGTTCTGGCTTCTGTGCTACCGCAGCCGGCACCCGATCCAGGCAGTAGACAAGCTGAGTGTATATCGGCTTCTCGACCCAGAGCGTGCCGTCCTGGTCGAAGCAAGCAATGCGATCTTCCGGCGCAACAAATTCAGGACTCAACCGATCCGTCGTTGTACGCACGAAATCGATGATCGCCTGCTTCGCCGGACCGTCAGTCCACGACGCCAGCGGCGCACTCGATGCGTTTTGCGCTCGCACCGGCGTTGAAAGGAGAGATCCTGCGGCGGGCAGTAAGGCCAGACCGGAAACAAGAGTGCGACGGTCTATTTTTGGCAAAAGGTCGTCGGACTTCATAGCCATTCTCCAGCGGCATGGTTTCTCATCCTGCTTCAGGGCGTCAGCATCAGGACCTTGAGTTCTTTCCGTGCCGTACCGAAGGTGCCGAGCTGGTAGACCGACGCGCCGGCCGGCGAGAACGTGAACGACGGGAATGGCTCCACCAGCATTTTATTCAAATATTTTTCCGTTCCGACACCGATCGTCACATGCGGATTGAACCGTTTGCCTGCGGCGATCTCAATGAAGTGCGCGACGTACTCAATCAGCGATTTTTGAATGTCGTGTCCGCCTGCCTCGCTGAAAAAGGCGGCCGGGGTCCCGGTCTTCACAGTGTAGGGCCTGACGGCTGTAATGAGCTCATCTTGCAGTCGATGCAGGTCGCCGGTCGGTTCGACCACAATTCCCGCGAGGCCCAGTGGCGGATCGGGGATATAGTAATACTTAAACGCCTTGAGCATCCATGCCGTGGGCTTTCCCTTGACCATGATTGCGTTCGTCGCCGCAAATATCTTGTCGAGGGCGTCCGTGCGGACAAACTGTTGCAGGACGCTGACGTGCGGGTGGTGCGTCTCATCCAGCGCAAAGCCTTTGGGAAAAGACTTGAGCAGGCGGGCGTTGGCGTCTTTAGCGTGTCGAACCATCGTCGCGTCGGGTTCGAGTGCGATGTCGATCGCCATCACCGGATTTTGTCGCGCGAAGGCTCCTTGGGTAACCGCGAGAGCCGGTACTGCCGCCATGCCCGCAACCAGCGTGCGGCGATCCATCCCGAATGATGTTGTTTTCCGTTCCATTGCCAGCATCGAACCATCAGGGTCAAGCATCCCTGGACCAACAGTCATGTCGAGCGCATGAACGCACCATCTTGGAGGTCATCGTCAGGCGCTTCTACTATGACAGCTACGATCAGCTCCGCCGCCATCTCGCCGATTTCGTGGCGGCCTACAACTTCGCCCGCAGGCTCAAGACTCTCAATGGTCTCACGTCTTGCGAATCCATCTGCAAAACAGGGGCATCGCAACCAGAACGCTTCAAACGCGATACGCTCCCGCAAATCGCAGGACTAAACATCTAGTCGTTCGTCGGTTCCTTAAGCCTCTCCATGATCTGGTCGAGATTGAAGCTCTGCGGTTTTTGATGCGGCGGATACTGCTTCAGCGACTCGACAAATGCGGCTGCGATCGCCTGGGCGCCGTAAAGCAGATAAGCTTTGTGAAGGGTCCAGGCGTAATATTCGTTGGATGTGATCTGGGCGCGTTCGTAAGGATCCATGCGCAGATTGAAGAACAGCGGCAGCCGCCGTGGCGTGAATGGCTCGCCCCAGATGTCGAGCGTGCCGGGCGTCTTCTGCTCATAGAAGACGAGCTTCCAGTTGTTGAAGCGGATAGCAACGAGTTGAGCGTCGTCGTCGAAGTAAATGAAAGCCTTACGCTCGGAGTGATCCTGCTGTCCGGTCAGGTAGCCGAGCTGGTTGTAACCGTCGAGATGGACCCGATAGGTGCGATTGCCGCTTGTCCAGCCTTGCAACAGGCGATCCTTGATGCCGGTATCGCCGGCAGCCGCCAGCAAGGTCGGGAACCAGTCATGGCTGCCGAAGATGCCATTGACGACGGTCCCAGACTTGATGTGGGCGGGCCAGCGGATCATCGCCGGTACGCGGAAGGCGCCTTCCCAGTTGGTGTCCTTCTCACTGCGGAACGGAGTCATCGCCGCATCCGGCCATGAGTTCATGTGCGGACCGTTGTCGGTGGTGTAGAGCACGATGGTGTCATTGGCGATGTTGAGGTCATCCAGCGTCTTCAGCAGCTTGCCGACATCGCCGTCGTGCTCGATCATCCCATCGGCATATTCGTGGTCGGGCATGCCGCTCTGGCCGCGCATTGAGACGCGCACATGCGTGTACATGTGCATGCGCGTGGTGTTCATCCAACAGAAGAACGGTTTGTTGGCCGCGACTTGCCGCTTCATAAAATCGATCGCGGCGGCGGTCGTCTCGTCGTCGATCGTCTCCATCCGTTTCTTCGTTAGCGGCCCGGTGTCTTTGATGGTCTGCTCGCCGACCTTGCCGAAGCGTGGATCGACTGTCGGATCATCTTTGTCGCTCGCCTTGCAACGGAGCACGCCGCGCGGACCGAACTTGGCCTTGAAAGCCGGGTCCTTCGGATAATCGGGATCCTCCGGTTCCTCTTCGGCATTGAGGTGATAGAGGTTGCCGAAGAACTCATCGAAGCCGTGCACCGTCGGCAGATATTCGTTGCGGTCGCCGAGATGGTTCTTGCCGAACTGTCCCGTCGCGTATCCAAGCGGCTTGAGCGCCTCCGCAATCGTAATATCTTCCGGCTGTAGCCCCACCGTGGCGGCGGGAATGCCCACTTTCGACAGACCGGTGCGGATGACCGACTGCCCGGTAATGAACGACGACCGCCCCGCCGTGCAGCTCTGCTCGGCGTAGTAATCCGTGAACATCAATCCTTCTTTGGCGATGCGGTCGATGTGTGGCGTCCGATAGCCCATCAGGCCAAAAGTGTAAGCGCTGATGTCGGATTGGCCGATATCGTCACCGAAGATGACGAGGATGTTCGGCTTGCGTCCGGACGCGGCAGTTGTTGTCGTGGCCGGCGCGGCTTTCTGCGTTTGAGCTGTTGCGGTTGACGTCATTGCCGCCATTGCCGCCAGCGCCGATGAGCCTAGTAGAATATTCCGGCGGCTGAGAGCGAGGTTGCAGGCTTCGTTCGATGGAGCCTCGAGTTTATTTTGGTCGTCCGCGCTGCTCGTCATTGCACTCTCTCCGTTCTTCACAAAGGAAGTTGAAGGTCATTGCGTAGCGAGTTTCCTTGGCACACAGCGAAATCAGACATGGCTCGTCGACGTGTCGTAACGTTCAACGGACATTTGCGAGATTCTATTATCGGAGGTCTTCAATACATAAAGACACACGTCCTTCGTTGGAGGAGACACAGATCTGCGTCTCCTCTAACGCTTTGTCGTGTTTCTCATAAGAAACGGCGGTTCAGCAAACCCTTACCGTCTGCGTGACGTATTGATAGCCGTTCCAGACGCTCTGCCGTTGGTAGCAAGAACCGCCATAGGCTGCTGCGGTACCGACTGCCGCTGCGCCAGCCGCAGCGGCGCCCAAGCCCCAGCCACCGCCGTACCAATGTCCGTTACGCCAGTAGCCGCCGTGCCCGTAACGCCCGCCGCCACCGGCCCAATGCCTGTGCCCACCATGCCAATGGCCTCCCCCGCCAGCCCAATGCCGGCCGCCATGAATTCCGCCATGAA
>SCSF01000151.1 GCA_004298435.1 Beijerinckiaceae bacterium | reverse complement strand
TGGCGAGCGTTCTCAAGCTCGCTTGACTATTTTGTATTGCTCGACGGACAGCCTCCGTCGTTGTGGCGCAGCCGTGAAGAACCTGTCCCATAGCGCATCCTTCCATTCCTGAGATAAGAAGGCACCATCAAAGCCCGGGATCAAACATCTAGATCCTGCTGCGTGGTCGCCCGTAGGGCCGAGCCGCACACCTGTTTGCCTCGCCATTGCGGATGAGAACGTTTACGTCTGCACCAACGGAGGTCATTCACCCCAGCACTATTTCCCGTGCTTCGTTGACGTAAAGACAGGTGCTATTGTCGAAGGGTGCCTTCCTGGCCCGGCTGCCTTTACCAGCAGCTGGGAGATTACCGTGTTGGCTGCAAACCATCCGCCCCGTTCGATCTTGAAATATCCGCTGCCCTAAGCGAGGCCTTCGATCAGGCGGCGCAGTGGGGATTTATGCAACAGCCCTGTTGCATACGTGCCTCGGGATCGAGGCCCATGATACCCTATGTAAGCAGAACGGATTGAAGCAAACCTTGCTCAGATCGTGGTGAGACTGCGACCAGTTAGGAAGATGGAATGAACGCTCGCGGTACGTTTCGCATTGACTCGCTTCTCGATGAAAAGACGATCCGTCTGGTTTTTGTCGCAAGCCTATGGCTCAAGGGCGCGTTTGCATTGACGGAAATTTTGGGCGGCATCGCTGCCTACTTTGTCACGCAGAAATTCCTGGTTGGCGTGGCCAGCGCCGTCACCCAAGGCGAACTCACAGAAGACCCCCACGACTTGGTTGCAAATTATCTGCTGCATTCGGCGCAGAGTCTTTCGGTCAGCGCGCAACATTTCGCCGCTGCTTATCTGTTTGGCCACGGGCTCATCAAACTGTGGCTCATTGCCGGGTTGCTGCGACGGCGGCTCTGGTACTATCCAACGGCGATGATCGTGTTCGGTCTCTTCATCGCCTATCAGCTGTACCGATTCTATTTTACGCACTCATTCTGGCTGGTGGTGGTGACCGCGGTCGATGTGGTTGTCATCGCGCTCACCTGGCACGAATATCGCTATCTAGAAGGTCTGCGTCGCTTTAGATTAACATAACCTATTCAGAAGACCAGGGGTCGATCAGCCTTATGTAACAGACGTCCTCATGCTTCTCAGAAATGGAACAACATAAGCCATGCGTGTTCTCATTGCGGAAGATGAACCCAAGACTCGTCGATATCTCGCGCAGGGCTTGCGCGAAGAAGGCATCTTGGTCGAGTTGATCGACGATGGTTCGGATGCGCTTTTGTTATTGCGGGAGCACAAGTTCGATGCCGTGATTCTTGATGTGATGTTGCCCGGCGCAGACGGTTGGACGATCGTTAAGGCCATGCGCTCGGAAGGTATCAAGACACCCGTGCTTTTTTTAACCGCGCGCGATCAAGTCGAGGACCGCGTGCGCGGTTTTGAACTTGGCGGCGACGATTACCTCGTCAAGCCATTCGCGTTTGCCGAATTGCTTGCAAGATTGCGCAATCTTGGCCGACGTTCTGCGACCGCGCAAAGCGACGCTCTTCTGCGGATAGAAGATCTGACTGTCGATCCGCTGCGCCATCATGTCGACCGGGCTGGCCGGGCGCTCCAACTGACCGCCAAGGAATATGCCTTGCTTGTTCTGCTGGCGCGTAACCGTGGACGCGTGCTCTCGCGCACGCTGATTGCGGAGAGTGTTTGGGGCTTGTGTTCGGATGTGCAAACGAACGTCGTTGACGTGCTTGTCAGACGGTTGCGCGGAAAACTGGATGCGCCCTTCGACAAGCCACTTCTGCACACGATACGCGGCACAGGTTATCTGCTGGACGGCCATGCGCCCTGAGACGAAGGCGTCCACGCTGTCGATAGGCGCGCGCCTGACGCTATTTTATTGTCTTGCCATCTTGCTCGCGACAGGGGTGTTCGCGAGTGTTGCCTATTGGCGTCTTCAGGAAAATTTTGCGGCAGAGCATGCGCGGTTCCTGGAAGCGAAAGTTGCGGAACTGAAGGAAGACTTGGCGGACGGGCACGGAAATCCGCATGCCCTCTTGTCCGAAATTGCCAAAGAGACGGCCGGGACGCGGTTGCGCCAGTACGAAGCGCGTGTGCTGTCCGGTGCGGGGGTTTTGGGTGAGACACCTGGCATGGGCGCTGAACTGTCGTCATCGGCCTTTCCGGCAAGGGGTTCGCCTCAGGAAGCAGTGAGCCACATTAAGTCTGTCAGCATTCGGCATCATCACTATCTTCTCGCATCGGTGGCGCTCACGGGGACGTCCGATGCCAAGGAACTGGATCTGCAAATCGCGTTTGATGTCACGCGCGACGCAGCGCTTCTCGAGGCGTTTCGGCGAGTGATGATTCTGACCTTTTTGGTGTTGGCCCCAGTTCTAGTCCTTGCCGGACTGTGGATTTCGGCGCGCGGGTTGGCGCCCTTGCGCCGGATTGCCGATGCGGCCAAGGCCGTCACGCCGTTACGGCTCGCCGAGCGGATATCAATGGCGCCGCCCTGGCCGAGGGAACTGGCGGACCTGGTCACGGTCTTTAATGCAATGCTGGCCCGCCTTGAGGAGGCCTTTGGACGATTGTCGCGGTTCTCGGCCGATCTGGCCCATGAGCTGCGTACACCCTTGGGCAATCTGATCGGCGAGATCGAGGTCAGCCTCCGTCGGCCGCGAACGGCAGACGAGTATCGGGCCACGCTGGAATCGGGCCTGGAGGAATGCCATCGTATCAGCGCGCTGATCGAGAATTTATTGTTTTTGGCGCGCGCGGAGCATGCGGAGGTTACCTTGCACCGCGAGCGTGTCGACGTGCGGACCATCTGCGATCAGGCGATAGCCCGATTGACCGCGACTGCAAACGTTCGCGATGTTCGTGTCTGCCCAGAAGGCGATGCCGACGTCAAGGCCGACTCCGTCTTGTTGAGCCAAGCCGTCACAAATTTGCTCAGCAACGCCATACGTCATTCTCCAGATGGCACAGCCGTGCGCATTCGCGTGCATAAGGCGGAAGATGGCGCAGCCTCGATTGCGGTCCATAATGGCGGCGCGCCGATTGCCCCCGAACACCTCCCGCACCTGTTTGATCGCTTCTATCGAATCGATCCGGCGCGGAGCCATGGCGCCGGTCAAGGGACCGGTCTTGGGCTTTCGATCGTTCAATCGATCATGGTTCTGCATGGTGGCTCGGTGACTATCGAGAGCGCCGGAGGTACTGGCACGACCGTGACCCTCTTTTTCCCCACTGACGGGATGCAGAACAACACATGACAAGATTGTCATCTGATTGAGCGGCCTTTGCCACCGGCGCTCCGCTAGACTTGGGTGGTGGAAGAATCCCCGCCATACACGGGCCGGCCAGATTGTTAGCAAACAGGACACCTAAGCTCATAGCCGTCATCAGGAGGTCGCTGTCCGGCAAGTCTCTTTCCAGGCTTGTCGTGGCGATGCTGATAGGGGGCTTAGCCGCACAACAGGCGCGCGGAGCCTCCGTCGTTCTATCTCCGCAACAGGCGAAGACCAACGGCATCGCCATGGCGCCGCTTCAGGCCGTAACCTACCGAGCTCATGTGGAAGGCATTGCCATGGTCGTCGATCCACAGGCGCTCACGGCCTTGGCCGCCCAACTCGCGACCGCGCGCGCGACTGTCGATGCCTCCAACGAAGAAGTCATGGCGACGGCGGCGCAGGCCAAGCGTCAGCAAACACTCTATCGCAACGGCAAATTCGTCTCCGAGCGTGACGAACAGGCGGCTGTCGCTGCTGCGGCTGCAGCGAAGGCACAAAGCGTTACGGCGATTGCCACCGAATCAAGCGCACGCGCCAGCGCGCGCGCAAGCTGGGGTGCGGCGCTCGCGGCGCTCGCCGAACATGGTCCCGATGCCTTTGCCGATTACGCCGACGGGCGTCGCGCGCTACTGGCCGTCGCTCTGCCCATCGGCACGGCGGCCACGCCGGCACATGATATCGAGGTTCTTCTGCCCGACGGGCAAACCCTGGCAGCTTCTCTGATCGGTCCGTCGCCACATGCGGACGCCGTTGTCCAGGGTCCCGCCTATTTCTATTCGGCGGCGGGCGACAGCTTGCGCAGCGGCCAGCGTTTCGCGGCAATAGTGCCGATTGGCGCGGCAAACGCGACCGGCGTCGTTATACCCGATCCGGCTATGCTGTGGTATGCGGGCGAGCCTTGGGTCTATGTCGAAGCCACCCCCGGCCATTTCACGCGCCGTCTGATCTCAACAGGCGCGCGTGATGTGAAGGGATGGTTTCAGGCTACGGGCTTTCGTGGCGGCGAGCGCGTTGTCATCCGCGGCAGCGAATTGCTGCTTTCGCAGGAGCTCAAACCGCCACCGAGCGCTACGCCTGCCGGCGACGACGATGATTGACGCCGCGGCGCCACAGACGGCGCAGGACGATGACAATCACACGCTAAAGAAAAAGAATGAGCGCCACGCTTCTACCGCAAGCCCGCGGTCGATTGTACAATGCTGAGTGCGATTGTTTCTTTTACGACACGTTTCCGCGGCGTCGTCACTGCATTGGCCGTTTTAGTTGTGGCGTACGGCGTCCTGGCTCTTGGCCAGGTACGCTGGAGTGTGTTTCCGGAGTTCGCGCCGCCGCAGGCAATTGTTCAGACCGAAGCGCCGGGCTTCGCGCCCGAACAGGTTGAGACCCTTATTACACATCCTTTGGAAGACGCGCTGGCCGGCGCGGGTGGCCTCGCGACTATGCGGTCGCGATCCATTCAAGGCCTTTCGATGATCACGCTCACCTTTCGACCTGGCAGCGATCTGACAGGCCTGCGCCAAAGCATTTCCGAGCGACTGGCTCGCGCGTCTTCCGATTTGCCGGCCACCGCGCACACTCCGGTCCTTTTGCCTCTGTCGTCATCGGCGGGAATTGTCCTTACCATCGGCCTGACGTCCAAGGCGCAATCGCCAATAGCGTTGCGCACGCTTACCGATTGGACGCTGAAGCCGCAAATCCTTGCCATTCCCGGCGTCTCGGATGTCAGCGTCTATGGCGGTGCTGTCAAGCAGGTTCAGATCCAGGTCCATCCCGCAGCGCTCGCGCGTTTTGAACTTTCTTTTAACGACATCATCACAGCGGCGCGGCGCGCCACGGCCAATACCGGCCTCGGCTTCGTCGAGAACGAGAACCAACGTATCGTCCTCATTCCAAAAGGCGTGCCGGAGACGGCAAATGCCATTGCTTCAGTCGCACTCAAATCCCATGACGGACAAACGCTGCGCCTGGGCGACGTTGCCACGGTCACCGACGGCGCGGCACCACAAGTCGGCGCCGCATCGATCATGGGTAAGCCCGGTGTCATGCTGGTGGTCTCCGAGCAATATGGCGCCGACACGCTCAAGGTCACCCAAGCGCTCGAAAATCGCTTGCACGCTCTGGTCCCGGCGCTGACCAGGCTCGATGTCCAGCTCTATCCGGCGCTCTTTCGGCCGGCGAATTTCATCGACACCGCCGTCGATCATCTGGGTGAGGCGCTCCTGATCGGCGCGGCGCTGGTCATTGCGGTATTGTTTTTGTTTCTGCGCCATACGCGTGCCGCCCTGATCTCGGCTGTGGCAATTCCGCTCTCGCTGCTCATCGCGGTCATCGTCCTGGAACGGCTTGGCTTCGGTCTCAACACCATGACCTTGGGCGGGCTCACCATTGCCATCGGCGAAGTCGTCGACGATGCCATCATCGATGTCGAGAATATCTTGCGGAGGCTACGCCTCAACCGGGTCGCGGACGCGCCCGAGCCGGTCTGGCAGGTCGTTGTTGCCGCCTCCTTGGAAGTGCGCAGTGCTGTCATCTACGCCACCTTCATCGTGGCGCTGGTATTCGTGCCGGTGCTCACGCTTTCGGGTGTCGCCGGTCGGCTGTTCTCGCCGCTGGGGCTTGCCTACATTG
Organism: Beijerinckiaceae bacterium; assembly: GCA_004298435.1. Lineage (GTDB taxonomy): Bacteria > Pseudomonadota > Alphaproteobacteria > Rhizobiales > Beijerinckiaceae > Methylovirgula. Next base: position 5,393 of record SCSF01000151.1, on the reverse strand, counting down.
CGTCGATCCTGGCTTCGCTGGCCGTGGCCCTGACGGTGACACCGGCCCTTGCACTGGCCCTTCTGCACCACGACGCGGAAACTACACAACCGACTCTGCAGACTTGGCTAAAGACGCGCTACGGTCGCCTCCTTGGTCGTATCGAACAGCGACCGCGCACCGTCATAACAGGCGTCGTTATTCTCTGCCTGGTGGCTGTGGGCGGACTTCCCTTTCTGCAGAGCACGTTTCTGCCCCGGTTGCGCGAGGGACATTACATCGTCCACATGCGTCTAGCGCCCGGCGCCTCGCTCGAAGCCTCGCAGGATCTGGGCCGCAGGGTCACAGAGGCGCTGCTCAAACTGCCAGGCGTGCGCTCAGTGGCCCAGCGCACGGGACGGGCCAGCCGCATCGAAGACCCGGCGCCTATTTTCGATAACGAATTCGAAGTCGATCTAAAGCCGCTTTCCGGCACAGGTCAGCAGCGAACCCTTCAGCAGATCCAGCAGGCGCTGAGTGCCTTCACGGGCGCCAGCTTTTCGGTCAACACCTTTCTTACCGAGCGCATCGAGGAGACATTGTCGGGCTACACAGCGCCCGTTGTCGTCGACATCTACGGCAATGATCTCGATGCCCTGGACGCCAAGGCCCAGCAGGTGGCAAACATTCTGTCGAAATTGCACGGCGCTTCCAACGTTCAGATCCAGGCGCCACAAGGCGAGCCACAATTGTCGATCCGGTTACGGGATACAGCCCTGAACCGTTATGGAATCGCGCCGGCCGATGTGCTGGATGCGATCCAGGCTGCCTATTCCGGCGCCCAAGTCGGTCAGGTCGTAGAAGGCAGTCGACTTTTCGATGTCGATGTGACCTTGCCACCTTCGCTGCGGCGCGCGCCGCTGCAACTCGGCGCTTTACCGATTACGGCCCCGGACGGACGCCAGGTCCCTCTCTCTGAACTGGCCGACCTAACGATGACTGATGGCCGCTTCCTGGTCCTGCACGAGGGGGGCGAGCGGGTTGCGCCTGTCACGGTCAGTCTGCGCGGCGTGACGCCCGGCGCCTTTGTCGCGCGCGCAAAACAAGCTTTGTCGCGGCGAATAGCTTGGCCTGCCGGCGTCTTTGCGGTGTTTGCCGGCAACGCAGCCGCACAGGCCGCGGCAACACGTGAACTTCTGGCCTATGCAGCCCTCGCGGCTGTTGGAATCGTGGTGCTGCTTTATTTGGCACTGCGCAGCTTGCGCGCCGTAGGACTAATCCTCGCCAATTTACCATTTGCGCTTGTCGGCGGCGTTGCAATCGCCGCGCTCTCGGGTGGCACACTGACGCTTGGCGGACTGGTCGGCTTTGTCACCCTTTTTGGAATCAGCGTGCGGAATTCGATCATGCTGATCTCGCACTACCATCATCTGGTCGAGCGGGAGGGCCAGCCCTGGACGGCGGCCACGGCCCTGCGCGGCGCATCGGAACGTTTGATTCCGATCCTGATGACGGCACTGGTTACGGCACTGGGGCTTGCGCCGCTAGCATTGACGGCCGGGGCCCCTGGTAATGAGATCGAAGGGCCGATGGCAGCGGTCATCCTCGGTGGGTTGGTCACATCTACGGCACTGAATCTGCTTGTGCTTCCGACTTTAGCAATACGGTGGCTGTCGTTCGTGGAATCCTCACAAACGTAGTCAGGACGGTGTAGGTGGCTGACCTTCCTCAATGCGTATCAAACCAACTGCCTCGCGCCGCACCTCGATACTCGTCAAACGTTGGGCGGATTGAAGAGGCTTAGATCGCGGCGATGATCGGAATTAGTGTCCTAGTAATGCGAATATCATGACACCCTTACAAGCTCTCGTTCTCGCGGCACTTCAAGGCGTCACGGAGCTCTTTCCTGTCAGCAGCCTTGGTCACTCCGTTGTTCTTCCGGCTTTGATTGGCTGGCATATAGACCAGCAGGCGACGAGCTCTACCCTTCCTGGTCGTGCTCCATCTCGGCACCGCGACAGCACTTCTCATTTACTTTTGGCGCGACTGGAGCGGCCTTATCCGCGGACTCGTCGGCGCGGGCGAAGAAAAGCAGGGGGCGGAAGATCGGCGGTCGATCTGGTTGATGATCGTTGCCACGATCCCTGCCGTGATTGTCAGCTTCGTGCTCGAAAAATTCCTGCGCCATTTGTTCGGCGCGCCGGAGATTGCGGCGCTGTTTCTGGTTGTCAACGGCGTCGTGCTTTTCGGGGGAGAGCGCCTGCGTCAGCGCACGAACAACGGCGAGCTTGGGGTTCTGACGTGGAGGGGCGCATTGGCCGTTGGGCTTTGGCAGTGCACGGCGCTTATCCCTGGTATCTCGCGCTCCGGTGCGACCATTTTGTGTGGTCTTCTTGCGGGTTTGCACCACAAGGCGCCGGCGCGGTTTTCGTTCCTGATTGCAACCCCGATCATTTATGCAGCCGGCGTTTTGGAAATACCAAAAATGCTGCATCATTCGGCGCTCGGACTTAGTCCCTTGATATGGGCTTCTGGCGCAGTCGCAGGCGTTTGCGCTTATCTCAGCGTCGCTTTCCTTCTGCCAAGCCATCCACAGTGTCGCGAGCCCGGGCACCAGCAGGATACCGGCCAGGCCCATTCCGACACGCGCGCGTGACCGCGCCGTCCAGTCGAGCGCGACCAGCATCAAAAGGTTCATCGAGGCATCTTCGAGAAAATCGATGCTGTCCGCGAATAGTGAAACCGAGCCGATCGCGAGTGCGACGGCGAATTCGATGCCGAAATAGGCAAGATTTGCGAGCGTCACAAAGCGGACGGCGCGCCGAAAACCGCTGTCGCGAATAGAGACATCCACCATCGTTCGAGGCTATGAGGACGCGGCCAGTCTGGCAACGCGCCAATGAATGCGACACCTCCAGTGATTTCTCAGGGCAACCAGACTGAAGATTGCCCCGCGCGACCCACTCTCAGCGGAAACTGCCGACCTCCAACGGGCAGAGGCCGCGTGGGCATTGGCATTGAACGATGACCCGAAAGCATCAAATTCACGCTCGATCACTGAGTAGGACTGACGGTCCGTGATCGAGTGTGAAGACGGCTACCGATAGGGATAGTTGTGAACGAGAATTAGCGAGGATGCACACAACGGAAAACGGTTAACTCGAAGTGCAGCTTGAGGTCACGGTTCGCTTCTCGATTTCCTTCTTTGAAGCACACGGTTCCCTTCTGGCCGTTCCAGTTATCAAGGTGGCACGTAGCAGGACAGCTCCTCGACGCGCCATTTCCACAATTCCAGAATTTCGCGATACGGAAATCGTACCAAAGCCTATTCCGTCATATACGTTTCTTCTTCCCTCGACTTTGCCCGCAAAGGAAGCATGCATGTGGATGCCTGCTCCGACGAGCATGTGTCGTGATCGTTGGACACGCTGATCAGCTGCCGTTTTAAGCGTGCCCGTCCCGAGCTTGAGAAATGAGCGGGCATTAAACGATCGCAGCATTAAAGGAGAGCTATTTATGGCAACGGACGAACGCGCCAAGATCGTCACCTTATTCCTGCATGACCTCAAACTCTTGCTTACCGAAGCCTACGGCCTTGCGTCAGTGGGTGCTGAGCTCGGAAATGCCGGCGCGATGGACCGCGCGATCCAAAAGATCTTCGACATTGAGCCGCTGCTTCTTGATGCGCGCACGTTGTTGAGCGCCGCAATTCTGCAGCACCGGCAGGAGAAAGAGGCTATATAATTTTGCTCGGTGATCAGGCAGATGCGACTGGACTTCCCACGCCAACGAAGCATTGGTGCTCATGTCAGGCAGGCAGCGCCTAGCCGATAGATTGACCCCGCCTGACCTCCTCCCCGCTGGCTTTACGCCGATCGCGGGGTTGAGGCAGTGGCAGCATCAGCTGCCCTGACCGAAGGAGGATCAACATGACCGACATCATCAAATTGTCCGACAACCAGTCGAAGGTGCTTACCGCCGCCGCGGAGCGCGAAGATGGCGCCGTGAGCGTGCCCGAGAAAATGAAAGCCGCGGCAGCCAACAAGGTTGCGCAAGCCCTGATTGAGCGCAAACTCATGCGGGAAATCCGCGCCAAGCCGGGCATGCCCGTCTGGCGCCGCGATGACGAGGCGCGATGCTTCAGTCTGGTGATCATGAGCGCGGGGCGCAAAGCGTTGGAGATGCAGACCGCATCCGCCTTGGAGCAAAAGGCCCCGCGCCAGAAGGAGCGGAAAGCGGAGAGCGTCGTCGAAACACCGGCTCCATCCGATCCCGAAGGTTCCAAGGAAGCTACATCGCATCCAAGCGCCAACACATCCACAAAAACTTGCTCCGCCCGGGTCACGAAGAAATCCGAGATCATCGCTCTCCTACAGCGGCCGGAAGGCGCCTCGCTCGAAGCCTTGATCGCGGCGACCGGCTGGCTATCGCATACGACGCGCGCTGCGCTGACGGGGTTGCGCAAGAGCGGCTATGAGATCGAACGCCGGCAGGAAAAGGGCCTGGGATCAATCTATCGGATCATCCTGCCTGCATCTTCGGAAGCAGCCTGAGATGGAGAGGGCCATGAAACGGAAGGAGGGGGCGGGCACCCAGCCGGTCTCCTTCGATCCGGATGAAGCCTCGATTCAAAGCCTCGAGGCTTTGGACTTGGGCATGCTAAGGCGGCGGTGGCGCTCCGTTATCGGGCGCGCCGCGCCGCCGCATCTCCCGCGGTCATTCCTGATCCGCGTGATCGTCTATCGCCAACAGCTTCGAATTGTCGGCGACTTCGATCGCGCGACCCTGAAGGCGCTTATGGCGGCGACAGAGACCGAAGCCGCGGCAACCACCGGGACAGGAATCAGTGATGGAACGGGTCTGCGTCCTGGCACGCTGCTCATCCGAGAGCATGGCGGCATCATGCATCGGGTGAACGTGCAGCCCTCAGGATTCGAATGGAACGGGCAGACCTATGACAGCCTGTCGAAGGTTGCCTTTGCGATCACCGGGACCCGCTGGAACGGGCCCCGGTTCTTCGGTCTTCGCATCAAGAAAGGGACAGGGCAGCGACGAAGCGAATCACGATCCGCGAAAGGGCGCCCCGCCTTTCAACCTGCTAAGGCGCGAGGGGCATGAGCAAGGAAACGCTCCGCTGCGCAATCTATACGCGTGTCTCCAGCGATCAGGGACTCGAGCAGGATTTTAACTCTCTCGACGCCCAGCGCGAAGCCGCCGAAGCCTATATCAAGAGCCAAGCCCATGAAGGCTGGAAACTTGTTCGGACACACTACGATGACGGCGGCTTCTCCGGCGGTTCAATGGAGCGTCCGGCCCTTCAGGCTCTGTTGATGGCAATCCGCGAGCGCAAGATTGATGTGGTCGTCGTCTACAAGGTCGACAGGCTGACTCGCTCGCTGGCCGATTTTGCCAAGCTTGTCGAGCTTTTCGACCAG
>SCSF01000150.1 GCA_004298435.1 Beijerinckiaceae bacterium | reverse complement strand
TACCAGCATGCTGAGATCGCCGCAGAACAGGAACGTGCCGGCCAGCAAAACGCTCGCAGCGATCAAAAACCATGCGCCACCGCGCACCGAGCCATCAGCGACAGCCACGAGAGCGATGCAGGCCACCGCGTTCAGCAGCAAGAAGTTGGAGGCTGTCGCCAGGCGTGTATCGCCGACTTTATGCGCTGCGGCCGCGGCCTCCATCACACCGATGGCGCCTGCGATCCCGGCGGCGGCAATCACTGCGTAGGACCAGCGGGACATAAATTACCTCCAGGTTCTGGTGCAGTTGCTGCCTGCTTTTGTTGGCCACACCATCGCAGGCGCGCGGCCTCAAATCCCCAGACCGCCCCGAAACACAGAAACATCTGCCGCCAATGGTCGATGTCGATCTGGAATCCCTGCAAGAGCCAGGAAAAAAGCACAGGCCAGAATACCTGCGCCATTTCCTGATAGGGTGATCTGACGAACATCAGACGGAAGCCGACGAATCCGGTCGAGACAACAATAATGATCCAGAGAAATCCTCCGAGCCAGCCATCATTGGCGAAGGCGCCGACATAAGAATTATGCGGTTCCAGATGGAAGAAATTACGGAACCGCAGCGGCCCGAATCCTTCCGGACGTTCGAGCAGCATGGGGATCGAGCGTATCTGATTGCCGAAACGGCCGGTGATGCCCTGATCGTAGGATTCCGCGATCGTTGCACGCTGAAAGAATGTCTGGCGCATCTCAGGCTGGGAGAGCAGCACGAAAAGCGTCGCCACGCCGAGCCCGAGCGTGACGCCACCCATGATCACGATGCGGCGGCGGGTGCGCTTCGAGCGGACCGTCAGAAAGCCTGTCACGGCCATAAGCGTGGATGCGTTGATCACCGCGCCCCAGGAGCCGCGCGAAAACGAGACGAAGATACCGATGATGAGAACCAGAAATGAAATGGCTGAGAGAAACGTCCGCCTGGTCGTGCCCAGCAAGAGACCTTGAAGCAGATAAACGGCCGCAAGCGTCAGGTAAGAGCCGTAAAGATTCGGATCGTCGAAGGTGCCAGCAGCACGCCCTGGATCACCGCTCCACAACAGGCCGATTCCGCCGATATTGAGATAGCTTGCGATGCCGACGAGCGCACAGATCACGGCGCTGACCGTGTAGACATTCAACGCCAGTCGACCCCGAGAAAGTGAGCGTTCAGAGAAGAACAAGGTGAAAAAGAAGCCGGTACAAATGACATCGAGCGACTGAAACTGGTAGAGGGTCGGATTTGGTTCGCCCCAATAAGGCATCAGCGCGAGGAATCCGCTGAGTTCGAACACGCACCAGAGAATCAGAATGAACACGACGCCGCGATGGATTTTTATGCCGCTCAAAAACCAAAGCGGCGCGACGATCAGGAAAATGAAGTCATAAGGTGATGGCTTCAGAGCATTGATGATGCCGGTGAGGATGAATAATGAAAAAAACCAATTGAGCAGACGCTGATAGTTCAGCGTCCTTGTGCGGCGCTTCTCCAAAGCGTCTGAGGGTGTTTGTGCGGTCAAGGGAGCTGATCCCCAGCCGGAGTGATCGACAGGCGTTGCCGCATGATCCACCGTTCCCCGGTCGCGCAGTCGGACACGTTCATCCTGACGTAATAGAGAAACGGCGAGGAACCGACATCATCGAAATTGCGGTCTGTGGCTTCTGGATCGAGCAATGAGGGATAGGAGATTATGCTGGGGCCGACCTTGCATAAATTGGAATAAAGCGTCTTGCCTGCAAGCAGGAGGTGCGGCTCACCCCAGTGGATCAGATCCTTCGATTCGGCATAATAGAAGCCCTCGACAGGAAACGCGCCAGCGTCGCTCGTCGATTGAAACACCGCGATCCATACCCCGCTTTTGTGATCGCGCACCACGGCGCCGACGGGAAACACGAAGGGACTGATCGGCGCGCAGGCTTTCGGCGCGACGAATCCAGGCGCGTAAGGGTCATCATAATGAACGGTGAAGCCATGTCCGTCGAATGCGCGCCAGGACGCTGAGTCCAGCGGTGTCGCTGAACGAAACAGGCAAGCCCCGTAAGGCTGACCAGTCCAGCCCGTGGTCGCAGCAAAGAAGTACTCATATTTTCCATCCGAAAAAATATTCGACGGGTTAAAGAAACCACGATGGCGGCCTTGCTCGACATGCTGCCGGAAAGGCGCTGCGGCAACGACGAGAGGTCGCGACACGGTGAAATCCGCACCGCCGTTTTTCGATTGGTAGGCGAGGATCGTATTGTACCAGCAGCCGAGACCAGACTTGACACTGCATCGCCCATGCAGCTCGGCATGATATTCGTGATGGATGAGCGCCGCGACGTGACGGCCGTCTGCCGTCCATGTCGCCGTCAAAAAACGGCGATCGTCGTAGTGCGCGGCATCCGGATCGGATCCGCTGGCAAGCACGACATGACAGTCGAGTGCAAGATGCGCGAAATCCTTGCCGCGGAAGGCGCGGTTCATATCGTAGAGAGCGAACAAGACGACAGAACCGTCCGCGGCGCGAAAGGCGCGCGCATTGATGTCCGGCATATCATCCTGTCCGCACGGGTCATGCGCCGTATCGTAAACAGCTTCCGGAATGCTGCCGGGAGCGAACTTCATTTCGATCTGCCCAGAGGCGCTTGCCGTCGCGCATAGCGCAAAGAGGGCGGACCAAAGGCAAATCCCGCCGACGAGAAGCCGAAGCGCCGCCGAATATCGCAACATGCCGGACTTCTCCATTCGACGTTCTTCTACAGGACCGGCTAATAAGCGTTATCGCTTGTCAGCAAAGCGTAGGGTGTCTTCAACAAGATGCAGATGTCGAACAGGATCGACCAGTTTTCTATGTAGTGGAGATCATGCTCGACACGATGCTGGATTTTCTCTTGCGTGTCGGTTTCGCCACGCCAGCCATTGATCTGTGCCCAGCCGGTCAGGCCGGGGAGGACGCGATGGCGCGCGAAGTAGCCATCAACGACTGCATCATAAAGCTGCTCGGCAGCCTTTGCATGAACGGCATGCGGACGCGGCCCGACGAGCGAAAGATTGCCCTTGAAGACGACATTGATGAGTTGCGGAAGTTCATCGAGCGATGTCTTGCGGATAAACCGCCCAACGCGAGTCACGCGCGGATCGCCGCGTGTGACGAGCTTTGCGGCTGTCTGATCCAGCGTATCGACATACATCGAACGGAACTTGTAGACCTCGATCAGCTCGTTGTTGAAGCCATAGCGCTTTTGCTTGAAAAATACAGGGCCTTTGGAGTCGAATTTGATCGCCAGGGCAACGAGAAGCATGATCGGCGACAACAACAGAAGGCAAAGACTCCCCACGATCTTGTCGAAGCAGAGCTTCAGAACGAGATCCCAATCGGTAAGAGGCTTCTCGAAAATATCGATGAGCGGGACGGAGCCAATATAGGAATAGGACCGTTGATGAAAACGCAGCTTGCTCATATGCGCGGCAAGCCGAATATCGATTGGCAATATCCAGAGACGCCGGAGCATCTGCAAAATCCGGTCTTCCGCAGTGATCGGCAGTGTGAAAATGACCAGATCGACACGCGTGCGGCGCGCAAATTCGATCAGATCTTCGACAGTCCCAAGCTTCCTGAACGCCCCGACCTTCGCTGGCGAGCGGTCATCGGCTCGATCGTCGAAAATTCCGAGAATTTCGAGATCCGCGCGTGGCGGTTCGGAGAGGTCGCGCAGCAGGCTGTCCGCGCTGCTTCCTCCGCCGACAAGCACCGTGCGCCTCTTGAGGCGTCCATTCCGGCTCAGGCGCGCAACGAAGATGCTCAAAAGAACCCGCGTGGCGAGCACAGCGACAATCGACGCGGCGAACCAGCCAATGAGGAATGGCCGCGCCGTTTCCGCGTCGAACCTCAAGACAAAGCTCGTGCCAAGAGCAGCAAGGCAGACGATTGCAATGCCGCCCGAAAGTCGCAAGATCTGGGAGCGAAGCGCGCGGAAGGCCCTAAGGCGATACAGGCCAAGAGCTTGCAGCATGAGAACGACACCGGCCGCCAAAGCCGGAATCAGAATGAGCGAAGGCCACTCGAAGCCGCGTACGGGTATGACGCTGAAGAAATAGAGAATGAAACCTGCGGCGGTAATCGCGGCAAATTCAGCCAGGCGCGCCAGCCCCTCGATCACCATTGGAGAGAATGCGGCCTCGGCCGGGGCACAATACATAGCTTCGGCAAGCGCGGCGATGCGGCTCTGCGCTTCACCACCCGTATCGCCGCTCACGAGTCGGTCGATCGCAGCATCGTCAGCGACGGCGAGTTTGTCCAAATCATCGGCGGTGAATCTGGCCATTTCAGATCATCTATTGCGACGGCAGAACGATTGAAGCCGACGCCGTGCCGCGATGTGGATATTTGCGCGCCAGCGCCTCTGCGTATCCAGCGAGAACAGCCTCGGCCATCGCGTCGATGGTGAATTTCGTCGCGACGAATTCGGAGAGAAGTTCAGCTTCGCTATCGAGTTCACCTTCCGGACGTTGCAACGCTCTTTCGAGAGTTGCAGCGAGAACCGCCGGATCGCCGCAGGTGATCAGCCTTTTGCGATAGGGGCCGAATATTTCATTGATGCCGCCGACATCAGTCGCAATTATCGGCATCCTGGCGGCTGATGCCTCAAGCACGATGTAGGGTAGCGATTCTGCACGGCTCGGCACCACCAGAATGCGGCCGCGTTCAAAGGCCTTGCGGGCGGGCAGGGCGCCGGCAAAGCATATAAGATGCCCGAGGTTGTTGCTCGCCGCATAGTCAGCGAGCTTTTGCGCCTCCGGCCCACTCCCAACGAGGACGAGACGCGGCAATGCAGCCTGAATTGCGGCGCGGCGGTCAACGAGAAGCGCCAACGCGTCGATCAGCGTGTCTATGCCCTTGATGGCGCGAAGTTCGCCGACATAGAGAAATTCCGCCGCATCGCTATCGTGTTCAATTGGCGCGAATTCGGAGGGCTTCAGGCCATTGACCACAAAACGGACGAGCCGCCGTGGTTCGCCTACTTTTTCGCGAAAACAGTCGCCTATATAGTTGCTTTCAAACAGGAAAATGTCTGTCACACACGAAAGCAGACGTTCGACGCCCATGAAGACCGCGTTGGTAATGGCACGCGTCCGATAATGAAAACTGCCGCCGTGCGGCGTGTAGGCGCGCACAACTCCTTTGTATCCCGGAATTAGCCCCGGGAGGCGGGCATAGAGTCCGCCTTTCGATCCATGCCCGTGTACGACATCGGCTTTAAGACCCCGCGAATAATTCGCGATCCGCACCGCATTTGTGAAATCGCTCAGATGCGGCTGCCGGTGCATAGGCATGCGCAGCAAACCCAGTTCAAGCAGCGGCTCAAGCTGGCCCAGGGCCTCGGCGGCGCGATCGCCTCCCGTTGTGGAATCCGTCACCAATCCAACGGCATGGCCACGCGCGATCTGCTCGTGCGCAAGATCAATCACATGCCTGAACAGACCTCCGACCGGCGCGCGAAAGACATGCAGAATGCGCAGTTTCGAATCAGGAAGTCTTTCTTGCGGGCCTGCGACCATGATTTTTCCGTCAGAAATAACGCTCTTGCACGACGATCGTATCGCCGGGCCGGACAATCTGCGTAAGCGGAACCTGCCCGGTTATGGGGTGTCCATTGATCACTCTTGTAAGATCAACGCTGCCCTTATAGCCGCGCGGCGTGAAACCACCGGCAACCGCAACGGCCTTCTCCGCCGTCATGCCGTTGATATACGGATATTGGCCGGGCGTCGTAACCTCGCCGAGTATGAAGAACGGCCTGTAGGCTTCAACCTCGACCGAGACTTGCGGATCGCGTAGATAACCGTTGCGCAATTTGGCCGCGATCGCACGGGAGAGCCCTTCGATTGTCTTTCCCTCCGCCGGAACGATTCCGATAAGCGGCATGAATATATTGCCCGATCCGTCGACCGCATAAGAGTTGCTCAGCGAATCCTGCCCGAAGACGATGACTCGAACCCGGTCGCCGCTTCCAAGCGTGTAAGGTGCATTCGGACTGCTCGCGAACTCCGCCGAATAACGGTTCGCGGCGCAGCCCGTGAGACCGACTGCCAACGCAAGAAAAACGAGCGAAACCAGAAACCGCCGCATTGTCACCGCCGAGTGGTTGAAATCTCGATAAGAAATCAAGCCAAGATGTTGCATCCGGGCGAGGTGATCCTAGGCAGCTATGGTTAACAATTCTTAAGTCGTCGCACGCAATTCCAGCGTCCTATTAACCTCACTTCAATATTAACAATGCTTGATGGCGATGGGCTGCGGCCGGCGCTTTGCGTGTCCGGACGACGCCGCAGATATGTTTGCGTGTAATGGCGAGCGCCCCCGCTGTGGAAAGAGCGATGAATCACCCGTTCGAACCGGACGTTTCATTCAACGAAAATTCGAGCGAACTGGATTTGCGCGCACTTGGACGCGCGATCCGCCGCAAGAAGCATTGGATCATATGGCCGACGCTCGTGACATTCGTGCTGGTCGGCCTCTATGTGACGCTGACCAAACCGACCTACACGGCCACAGCCCAGGTTCTTCTTGAAAATCAGGAAAGCTTTCTTCCAAGGCCGCTGCGCAACGATGGCCCCTCATCGGAGAATACAACGTTCGATGCCGAATCGGTCGGAAGCCAGGTTCAGCTCGTAACGTCTCGCGACATCGCGCGCCGCGCGATAGAAAAGCTCCACCTTGTCGGAAACCCGGAATTCGATCCACTGGCCAAGGGCATTGGTCCGATCTCCCGGGCGTTGATTCTTTTCCATCTCAAGCGGAATCCGACGAACATTCCGCCGCAGGACAGGGTCATCGACGCCTTCGCGAAGAGACTAACCGTCTTTTCTCCGACAAAGACGCGGGTTTTGACCGTCGAGTTCCGCTCCCATGACGCGGATCTGGCGGCGCGCGCCGCCAACACCATCGTCAACCTTTATATCCAGACGCAATCCGATGCGAAGAGGCAGCGCGCCAAACTGGCAGCGGCTTCTCTCCAGATACAGATTGACGATTTGCAGAAACGGCTGACGCATGCGGCCGATGCGGTTGAGCGCTATCGCAGCACTTCGGGGTTACTCGCTGGCTCCAACAATATGACGATCAGCGGCCAGCAGCTTGCCGATCTCAATGGCGAACTGTCGAAGGCCCGAACGGCCGAGGCCGATGTGCAGGCGAAGACGACGCTTGTGCGCGAGATGATCCACGCGGGCCGTATCTCCGACGTGGCCGAGGTCGCGAACAACGATCTGGTGCGGAGGATCGCCGAACAAGTCGTTCAGGCAAAGGCGCAGCTCGCGCTCGAATCACGCACCCTGCTGCCGGAGCATCCGCGCATAAAGGAGTTGAACGCCCAAGTTGCAGATCTCGAATCGCAACTGAAAAAGGCCGCGGCAAATACAGCGCGGACGCTCGAGAACAATGCGCGGATTGCGGCGGCGCGCGTCGCCAATCTCCAAACGGCGATCAATCAGCAAAAAGGAAGTGTCGATCGGTCCAACGCCAATGAAGTCCATCTCCGCGAACTCGAGCATGTAGCGCAGGCATACCGCGACCAGCTCGATGCGAGCATGGCGAAATATCAGGAAGCCGTGGCGCGGGAGTCATCGCCGGCCACGCCGGCCGATGCGCGGATCATTACGCGTGCGGTGGCGCCTGATCAGCCTTCTTTCCCGAAAAAAGCACCCATGCTGATCTTTGGCACGATTGCAGCTTTCGTTCTTTCGTCGGCTACTGTGATCAGCAGTGAATTGCTTGCCGGCTCCGGTGGCTCGGTGCCGGGTTCGCCTATCCGGCAACCGGGAAGCATCGGCAATGTGGCGTTGGATCGGGAGCGTCAGGCGCCTGTCAAGCAGCTACAGGATCTCGGCCATTCATCATCGCGCAATGCAACGGAAACTGGGGAAAAACAGGTTTCCAGTGCTGCCGTCGCAATGGCCGCCACAAAGCTTGACTCTGGAGTTTTGGAAAAGAGCAGGGCGCAGGCGCGCGGTGCGCGCATTGTTGCAACCTCCACGCAGGCGCGCCCTGAGGCCGCCGCGGCTCTGCTTGGTTTTGCGCGAGGCCTTGCTGGCGACGGCCGCCCCGTTCTTCTCGACCTGGATGCCAGCGGAAGTGAAGTTACGCGACTGCTTCAAGAGGAAGGCAGCGCATCCAGAAACACCGCAGGGATTGCCGGGCTGACGGATCTTCTGACGGGCACCGCATCCTTTGCCGAAGTGATCCATCGCGACGGCAAATCCCGGCTGCATTACGTCACCTTCGGTTCAGCAGCCGAATTCGACCCGGCCGAGCTTGATCTCGCACTCGATGCCCTGGCGCAAACATATGATTTCATCGTCCTTGCGGCTCCGGCCTTGTCCGCCAGCGCAATGGCGACATCTCTCGCTTCTCATGTTGATCTGGGCGTTCTCCTGGACGCCGGAGAGGGCCAACAACGCGACGAGGGGCAAGCGGCCTTGCTCGCCGCAGGCGCACCTGAAGTCGTGGTGATAGGCCCGACAGAGGGACGGGAAGGGCCGGCGCTTCATGTTGCCTGATCAGCATTCCCCTTCGTTATGTCTCCGAGACCGCTGAATGGACAAGCAACCACCCCGGCGTCGCATCTGGGACCGGCACAGAGAAGTGGCTGAGAAAGAACCGGCCGCGCTTGCTGGTCAAAAACTGCCGGCCGACAGCGCGACAGGCGTATTGCGCGGCGAAGGAAGGCCGTTTTTGTCATGGGCGGAGCGCCCGGTGCGAAACAATCTGCTTCGTCCCAATTTCTCGGCATCGCCACTGACCTTCCCAGCCTTCGAAGATGCGATGCTGACAGCATCGCATGACCACAGGCTGCCGATCGACATCGAACTGGCTGGCCGCTGCACTTTGCCGAATGGCCGTTCGACAACCTGCAAGACCACAAGAATCAGTTCAGAGTCGGTTGATCTCGTTTACGATCTCAAGACTGCCAGCTATCCGATGCGCGGTCGCGTTGAATTACCAACTGGCTCAACGGTTTATCTCGACCTTGATCAGGTGGGCAATTTCCATGGTTCTGTGACGGCGCAGAATGCGGATGGCTTCCAGCTCGCCGTCGATGTCGACTGCAAGGGCATGCTGATTCCCAAGCTGGCCCGGCTGGCCGCCGCCATTGCGAGAAATCGGGAAGAACCGGCGATCATCGAAAAATCAGTCATTGTGCGAATCGAGCCGATCGTCAGGGGGTGCAGTTACCGCGACGACTCCGGCCTTATCCGGAAAGGCAAGATCATCAACATTTCGCGCTTCGATGCCCTGATCAAGGCGCCGGTCATTCCACCGGTCGCCAGCCAAATCGTTTTCGGCGGCATAGAGCCCTATACGGGCGAGATTACACGCACATTTGAAATCGGCTTCGCTGTGGACTTCCGTCCGCCGATTCCCGAGACCCAGTTTTCAGCCTCCATCAAGCTTTTCGACGAATAGGCGGTGCTGGCCGGCCTGCAACCCTGACCACGACGGGTGGGCAGGAGAGGGCGCGCGCTGCATCTGTCTGCATTTTGGCGGCCTTGACCCCGGTCCCGTTTTCCTCGAATTCATCGCCCGGGCCTCTGCCGCAGGCCGGTCGCGGCCACTGTTTCCAAACCGGCCTCGCATCGCAATTTCGCTGACAGGAGCGAACCGTTCCGATGAAATCTTTGGCTGTGCCGTCGCCTGATTACAAGAAAAGCCACAGCGGGCTTTTCCTCGCATTTCTCAAAATCGGGGTTTGCGGGTCCGGCGGCGTCGCGAGCTGGGCATATCGCGTGATCGTCGAAGAACGTGCCTGGCTGACCGAGGCGGAATACGCGGAAATGCTCGGCGTCGCGAGCATTCTTCCCGGTGCGAATACAGTCAACATCGCAGTTCTTCTAGGCGATCGTTATTGTGGTTTTCTTGGCAGCATCAGCGCGCTCTCGGGGCTTCTGCTGATGCCGATTGCGATCCTGTTCGCAATTGCCTCTCTCTATGAACGCTTTTCGTTTGAGGCCGATGTGAAACACGCCGTCGCGGGGGCTGCTGCCGCGACCGCTGGCCTCGTGATCGGAACCGGCCTCAAGATGATGCGCAACCTGAAGCCGGATTTGCTGGCTCTTGCCTCGGGCGGCGCCATTTTCGTGACGGTGGGTCTGTTGCAGACGCCAATGACGAGCAGCCTGTTGATCGCGGCCGCGGCGACCCTGGTGCTGCGCGTGGCGCTCGAGCGCCGGCAATGAACGCGTCTCTCTCCGACATCGCGCGGTTTTTCGCCAGCCTTTCCCTGGTCGCGATAGGCGGCGCCAACGCGACCATACCGGAAATGCACCGCCAGATCGTCAACCATCTGCACTGGATGGATGACAGGACCTTCGCCGGGCTCATCGGCGTCGCTCAGGCTGCACCCGGTCCTAATGTGATTGTGGTGAGCATCATTGGCTGGCATATGGCCGGCGCGGCGGGGCTGGCGGTCGCCACGCTCGCCATGCTCATCCCATCCGTATGTCTGGCCTTCATTATGAGCCGGGTCGTGCGTCGCTATGCCGACAATGACATCTGGCGCCTCATCAGGCGCGTGCTGGCGCCCATCGCCTTCGGCCTCATTCTGGCAAGCGGCGCGGTTATGACGCGCGCCGCCGACCGCAGCATCTTGACGCTGGCTATTACGCTCGGCATGGCTCTTCTTGTCTTGCAAACACGGGTCAATCCGCTGTTTGGTATTGTTGCAGCGGCGGGTGCGGCTGTGATCGCCGGACGAGCGGGGTTTGCTTTTTTTTGAGTCGTCGCGCCTGTCGCGCGTTTGAATCCGCCGCCAGACAAATACTTCCAGCAGACGAAGCTGCCTGAACAAGCCGGAAACAAAAAGAGGAGGCAAATCCTTGGGCCGCATCGCTTATGTCAATGGCCTTTATCTCCCGCACGAACAGGCCATGGTACACGTCGAGGACCGCGGTTATCAGTTTGGCGACAGCGTTTACGAGGTTTGCGAGATCAACGCCGGCGCGCTGATCGATGAGGCGCGTCACCTTGCACGGTTGAAACGCTCGCTTGGCGAATTGCGGATCGCCATGCCGCTCAGCGAGGCTGCGCTGCCCTTCGTCCTGCGTCAGGTGATGCGACGCAATCGAGTCAAAGACGGCTATGTCTATCTTCAGGTGACGCGTGGCGTAGCGCCACGAGAGCATAGTTTTCCAACTCCCGCGGTGCGGCCAAGCCTCGTCGTTACGGCGCGATCCATAGATCCTTCAAAAGGCGCCGCAGCAGCGGAGAAGGGCATTGCCGCCATCAGCCAGCCGGACATTCGCTGGGGGCGGCCAGATATCAAGACGACGGACCTTTTGCCGAATGTGCTCGCGCGTCAGGCAGCGAAGGAGAAAGGGGCCTATGAGGCCTGGCTGATCGATGCCGACGGCATGGTGACGGAAGGCGCAGCGACAAATGCATGGATCGTCGATCACAACAATGTCATTGTGACACGGCACGTCGATAACGGCATATTGAGCGGAGTGACGCGGGGGACTTTGCTGGATCTTATCCGCAAGGAAGGGCTCCAGGTGCAAGAACGCCGCTTCAGTCTCGCTGAAGCAAAGGAAGCCCGCGAAGCCTTCATCACTGGCGCGACCACGCTTGTAATGCCTGTCGTCAGTCTCGACGGCGAGCCTGTCGGTGATGGCCGCCCCGGACCATTAGCCACAAGACTGCGTGCCCTGTTTCACAAGATCGCCGAGCGAAGTGTCTAGTCAGGCTTAAGCTCAGAGGGAAACGCATCGGATCTTTCGCCGAGAGTGGACTTCATCTTTTGCAAGCGCCATATGTTCCCGGACGGATTACAGGCTATATTTGTGAATCTCGATTTCTGCGGGGGATGCTGACGCTTTTGGATCGATCTTGCCGTGGTTAGATAGCATTTGACTGATCCGTGAGGCGCGGGCGCCGCGCGGAATACGCCATCTTGGACAACAACACGGGCTGGGTTGCAGCCCAGCCGCCGCAGGGCGGCTTCAAGAAAAGAACAGGATTTCAAAATGGCAGCAGAACGAACTCAAAATTTGCAGGACACATTTCTGAATTTTGTAAGAAAGAACAAAGTCCCGCTTACTATTTTTCTGGTCAACGGCGTGAAGTTGCAGGGCGTCGTCACATGGTTCGATAATTTCTGCGTTCTCCTGCGGCGCGATGGCCATTCGCAGCTTGTCTATAAGCACGCGATTTCGACGATCATGCCCGGCAATCCGATCCAGATGTTCGAACCCGGCGAAGAGGGGCCTTCGGGATCCTGAAACCGGATTTTGAAAAATTGCTACGGACGCGAGGGCGACGGGAACGAAGGGCCAGGACAATAAAGGCATGAAGGAGAGTCGCGCTGCGGCGACGCGGGCATGGGTCATAGGGCCTTATCTCGATGAGCGGCGGCAGGCCCGCACCTCCACTGCCACATCGGGATTGGGGCTGGAGCGGGCTAATCCCGTGCGCTCTTACGAGGCGCGCATTGCGGAAGCCAGGGGGCTTGCCGAGGCGGTCGGTCTTGATATTCGCGAAACGAAGATCGTCGTTTTGCAGCAGATTCGTCCGGCAACCTATCTTGGCAGCGGCAAGGTCAGCGAAATCGCCGATGCGGTAAAAGCCGACGACATTGCGCTTGTGATCATGGATTGTGCGCTCACGCCCGGGCAACAGCGAAATCTCGAAAAGGCGTTCGCCTGCAAGGTCATCGACCGGACGGGGCTGATCCTGGAGATTTTCGGGCAGCGGGCGCGCACCAGAGAAGGCGCGTTACAGGTCGAACTTGCCCATCTCGCCTATCAGAAATCGCGGCTGGTGCGTTCCTGGACCCATCTCGAACGCCAGCGCGGCGGCTTTGGCTTTCTTGGCGGTCCCGGCGAGACGCAGATAGAGGCGGACCGCCGGCTTATCCAGGAGCGCATGACCCGGATCGAGCGCGATCTCGCCAATGTCAAGAAAACCCGTGGCCTGCATCGCAAGAGCCGGCGCGCCGTGCCGTATCCGGTCGTCGCGCTTGTCGGCTACACGAATGCCGGCAAATCAACTCTCTTCAACCGGGTGACCAAGGCAGAGGTCCTCGCCGAAGACATGCTTTTTGCGACACTCGATCCGACGCTGCGAGCTGTGCGCCTGCCGCGTGGCAGCGACATTATTCTGTCGGATACGGTCGGATTCATTTCGGATTTACCGACCATGCTGGTCGAGGCTTTCAAGGCGACGCTCGAAGAGGTGATCGAGGCAGACATTGTCCTGCATGTGCGTGACATGGCGCATCCGGACAGCGAGGCGCAGCGCGCCGATGTCGAAAACGTGCTGAAGGAGCTTGGTATCGAAGCGAACCGCGAGAAGCCCATTATTGAAGTCTGGAACAAACTCGACCTTCTCGATGCGGGGCAACGCCTCGTTCTACGAAATGCCGCAAACCTATATTCGGAAAAGGAAAAGCCCCTGCTGATTTCCGCCTTGACGGGGCAGGGCATCGAAGAACTGTTGGGGCAAATCGAGACGGCGCTCGGCCATGAGCGGAAGATCGTCGACATCGATGTCGCTGCCGCCGACGGGCAGGGCCGCAATTGGCTCTACGAACATACGGAAGTGCTGAACTGCCGGCGAGGTGAAGACGGCACGGATCGCTTCACCGTCCGCGCAGCTCCCGCACTCATGGAAACGCTGCGAAGGCGCTTCGGCGAACCCCTGACGCCGCGCCGGCAGATGCAGCATTAGAGCATTCCGCGTGAAGTGGCCTCCGGTTTGTGTACAGCTCTAACTCTGTTTTTTGGTATCCGTTTCCCGGCGCTTGGCTTCGTTCCAAAGCACGTCCATCTCGGCTAATCCGGCGTCCTTCAAGGCAATACCGCGACGGCCGAGTTCGGCCTCGATAAAAGCGAAGCGACGCTCGAACTTTGCATTGGTCAGCCTGATCGCGCTTTCCGGATCGCCGTTGAGATGACGCGCGAGATTGGCGACGGCGAACAGAAGATCGCCGATTTCCGCGCAGACTTCCGCCTTGTCCCCCTTTGCCAGCGCGTCCTCTATCTCGTCTGTCTCTTCGCGAATTTTGGCCAGCACAGCGCGGGGGTCGTTCCAGTCGAACCCAACGGTCGAGGCTTTGCTCTGAAGTTTGACCGCGCGTGTAAGGCCGGGCAGGGCCAGCGGCACATCCGCCAATAATCCAACGTCTTCGTCTGGCGCAGCGGCGCGTGTGTGCCGGCGCGCAGCCTTCTCTTCCGCCTTGATCTTGGACCACAGCCCTTTGACGGCTTCGGCCGACAAATCCCGGGTTTCCCCGAAAACATGCGGATGGCGGCGCAGCATTTTGGCGATGATCGCATCGACCACCGCTGCAAAATCGAAAGCGTTCTGTTCCTCCGCCATCCGGGCGTGGAACACGACCTGGAGCAGGAGATCACCCAGTTCATCTTTCAGATCGGCGAGGTCATTTCGGGCAATCGCATCGGCGACCTCATAGGCTTCCTCGATCGTGTAAGGCGCGATCGTTTGAAAATCCTGCTCGAGGTCCCAGGGGCATCCTGTGCCCGGTGTGCGTAAAGCCGCCATGATCTCGAGGAGTTTCGCAATGTCCGGGGATTTATTCATGCCGTCTCGCGCGAGGAAAGCGCGTCAAGTTGGAAAAAGAAAGCCCCGGTTCTGTTTTAATCAGAACCGGGGCTTTCAAAGACTGCTCCAGCAAGCACGAGGCTGCCAAAACGGCGATCAATCAGGCGAGGGCGATCGACAGGGCCTCACGGCCCTTCGGCGTATCGACGACCCGCATGGTCACAGGCTGGCCTTCCGCCAGATGCTGGACGCCAGACGGACCAAGGATCGAAATATGGACGAAAACGTCCTTGCCGCCGTCATTCGACTGGACGAAGCCAAAGCCCTTGTTGTCATCGAACCATTTGACGGTTCCATCGACCTCGATCGCGGTCGAAGGGTCTGGATGCCGGCGCGGCGCCCGCGGCTGATCGCCGAAGCGGGGCGGCGGGGCACGGTCGGCCGCGCCTGCTGTGTCAACTTCCAGCACGCGGGTAACCTGGGCACCCTTTGCGCCGTTGCCGACATAAACCTTCAGCTTGGCGCCCGGCGGCACGGTTTCAAACCCCGCGGCCTGCAATGCGCCGATGTGGAGAAACGCGTCGCCCGTGCCATTGCTCAACTCGACGAAGCCGAAGCCCTTGTCGCCCTTGAACCATTTCACGATAGCGTCGACTGGCGTACCGGTGACCGGAGGCGCCATCTCGGGGCCACCGCCAAAGCCGCCTCCGAAAGCCGGCCGGCTGTGCCGGCTGGGACGTGGTGCATCATAGGGAGAGGGACCGTCATCGTCGAAACCGCGCTTTTTCGGTCCCCGGAAATCTTTACCTTTGCTCATGTTCTGCCTGCTCAGTATTCCATCGGAAGCGCGCGCCCAAAATCTCCCCGGGCACCGTTTGTCCTCGACCCAACGACAAGTCGCAACGCTACATCAGACATGCCTTTCGATCGACCACCCCCAGGGGGATTTCCCGAGGATGATCGATCTGAGCCGTGTCGAGATCGTATCTAATAAAAATGCCGAAAGTCCCGCGCTTAGCATATCAATAGCAGAAGATCCGGCCTCTTGGCTACCGATTTTGCGAGGTTTCGAGCGATCTTGTGGCGAACGCCAGAAACATGGATTTGAATCTGGTCGACCAGGCGCGCGCTCAGTGCTCGCCCGCGGGCACCCGGACGTGCCGGTAGATGAGCCGTTCGCCACTTTCACAGAATGGGACAGCGACGCAGACCGCAAAGCCTATGCAAATCTTTGAGGGGGCGACGTAATCCGCGTCCCTTTCCCATTCACAGATCGCGACACCCGGCAACGCCGGCCGGCTCTTGTGGTATGAGACGGTCGCACCGGCGAAGAGAAAGCGCTGCTATGGGTCGTGATGATCACATCTGCGGAAAATCACCGATGGGATGGGGACATTCAAATTAAAGATCACGTCGCGGCCGGTCTTCCAGCACCGTCAGTCATTCGACTCGTAAAGATTGCGACGATCGAAGCTAGCCACGCCGAGAAGATCGGCAAGATAGCCACATCGATCAGGCGGGCTGTCCCGGACCGCGAACCTCCGGTTCGCATAGCTTTCCAAAATCCACGCAGATTAGGGTTTCAAGTTATGGCGCCCTCCGCCATATCCGCGATTCGCATAATCAATATTATGGAACTTTAAAGCGTCTGACAGCGCATTGCCTTCCACAACTCCCGATCATCTGGTTGCCGACTTTTGTAACGGACGATCTGTTCTTCCGTGAATCGTGAGCGCTTCATTCATCCGTCTCCTCGATCAGACGAACTCTACTCAAATCTGAAGGAAGTCAGAGTCTAATGTCAAAGCCAGACCGCGAGATCGACAGAGCCTTGCACAATCATGCACCGGCCAGATCGGGCGATGCTTCGCGATGAAGGAGAACTTCATGTTGCATTCCTCGCGAAGAAGGTTGCGACCGTTTTCAAAATACCGCGCCCTGCCTTGAGTTTGCTCGCTGCGTCGCTTGAAAACGCTCCGGCTAACATCGCATGGAAGTTGACAAAAAAGATATATCAAAAATACATTGATACATTGGGAACGTGAAAGAAAGCCGAGCGTTTACTGAAAAGCTACGCATGAGCATGAGCTAAATCTTCACCGTCGATTATGTGCGATCGCCCAATCACGATCCAACCAACCAACCGACCGACCATCGTTCTCAATCGTGCTTTCATGCGCGTGCAGGTGGGCCAGGGGGCCTATTTTGGAGTTGGTTCAAATGCGAAAGAAATTATGGATCCTGAGCTGCGTCAGTGTCGCGGCGATCTTTGCCGCAAATGCAGCAATGGCCAACGATAATCTCGAACAAATGTCGAAGAACCCCAAGAACTGGGTGATGCAGGGAGGCAATTACGAACACTGGAACTATTCAACGCTCAAGCAGATCAATGCGAAGAATGTCAAGAATTTGCAGCCGATGTGGACGTTCTCGACAGGCGTCCTGCGCGGCCATGAGAGCAGCCCGCTTGTCATTGGCGATGTGATGTATCTC
>SCSF01000149.1 GCA_004298435.1 Beijerinckiaceae bacterium | reverse complement strand
GTGCCGGCCAACGAGGCCATGCCCTCGGCGCGGCAGAAAATCGTCATTCTCGGTGGTGGCCCAAACCGCATCGGGCAAGGCATAGAATTCGACTATTGCTGCTGCCATGCGAGCTTCGCGCTGCGCGCCGCCGGCTTCGAAACCATTATGATCAACTGCAATCCCGAGACGGTGTCGACGGATTACGACACGTCTGACCGGCTCTACTTTGAACCGCTCACAGCAGAGGACGTGCTCGAAGTTCTGGCGATGGAATGCAAGGCGGGTACGCTCGTCGGCGCCATCGTGCAATTCGGCGGCCAGACGCCGCTGAAGCTCGCCAACGCTCTCGAAAACGCAAAAATCAACATTCTCGGCACGAGCGTCGATTCGATCGATCTCGCTGAAGACCGCGACCGCTTCAAGCGGCTGCTCGACAAGCTCCAGCTCAAGCAGCCGAAGAATGGCATCGCCTTTTCCGTCGAGCAATCACGGCTCATTGCTGCCGAGCTTGGCCTTCCGCTCGTCGTGCGCCCGTCTTATGTGCTCGGCGGCCGCGCAATGGCGATCCTGCGCGATGAGACGGCTCTCGACGATTATCTGCTCGGAACGCTTCCAGGGCTTGTCCCGAGCGATGTGAAAGCGCGCTATCCCAACGACAAGACCGGCCAGATCAATACGGTGCTTGGCAAGAATCCGCTGCTCTTCGATCGCTATCTGTCCGACGCCATCGAAGTCGACGTCGACGCGCTCTGCGACGGCAAGGATGTCTTCGTCTGCGGCATCATGGAACATATCGAGGAAGCCGGCATCCATTCCGGCGACAGCGCCTGTTCCCTGCCGCCGCGTTCGTTCTCGGTGGACATGATCGCGAAGCTGGAGGAGGAGACGCGCAAGCTCGCCCTCGCGCTGAACGTCGGCGGGTTGATGAATGTGCAATTCGCGTTGAAAGACGACGAGATCTATGTGCTCGAAGTCAATCCGCGCGCATCGCGCACGGTGCCCTTCGTCGCCAAGGTGATCGGTCAGCCGATCGCCAAGATCGCCGCGCGGATCATGGCAGGCGAGTCGCTCGCAAGCTTTGGCTTGAAGCCGCCCAGGCTCGGCCATGTCGGCGTCAAGGAAGCCGTATTCCCCTTCGCCCGCTTTCCAGGCGTCGATACGGTGCTCGGCCCGGAAATGCGGTCGACCGGCGAAGTCATGGGGCTCGACCGCTCCTTCGAGGTCGCCTTTGCCAAGAGCCAGCTTGGCGGCGGCACCAAGGTGCCGACGAGCGGCACGGTTTTCGTCTCCGTGCGCGACGCCGACAAGCCGCGCGTGCTTGACTGCATGAAAATGCTGCTGAGCCTTGGCTTTCGTATCTGCGCGACGGGAGGGACGGCGCGCTATCTGGAGACCCAGGGCATTCCGACCCAGAAGGTCAACAAGGTTTCCGAAGGCCGGCCGCATGTCGTGGACGCCATAAAGAACGGCAGCATTCAGCTCGTCTTCAATACGACCGAAGGCGCACAGGCCCTGGCTGATTCGCGTTCGCTTCGGCGCGCGGCCCTCTTGCATAGAGTCCCTTATTATACCACTCTAGCCGGAGCGGTTGCGGCGTCGCAGGGGATCAAGGCCTATGTTGCGGGTGATCTTGAGGTTCATGCTCTTCAGGACTATTTCGGCTGAGATCCGGCTACAGCCGGTCTGCGAAAATCGGGATCGCGGCCCCTTCTGAAAAACGGTCTGCGGAACCAGACGCGTAAGTGTTCGGCAGGCCCGGTCTCCGAGCCCGAAGTTTGGAAAATCCGTTTACCGATCCCGGAACTTTCCGGATCGGACCTTCGGGATCGAGGCCGGACGAGCCCGCCAGATCCTCCGTCAATGTCACCAATAGTTGTTTCAGATGTCGGACATCCGGCGTCTTCGGAAAATATGAGTTGATCCGGCATATGCCGCCGGCAAACTCTGACTGACTGGAATCGATCACGCTCTATGCGCCGGGGTCGATTCGCCCTGAACGCATCGTGATCCAGGCGAGAGAGACTGAAGAATGGAAAAGATTCCGATGACCGTGAGCGGTTATTCCGTCCTCGAACAGGAATTGAAGCACCGCCAGCAAGTCGAAAGACCCCGCATCATTCAGGCGATTGCGGAAGCGCGGAGCCACGGCGATCTTTCGGAGAATGCCGAATATCACGCGGCCAAGGAAGCGCAATCGCTGAACGAAGGGCGCGTCGCGGAACTGGAGGACAAGCTCTCGCGCGCCGAGGTCATCGATGTCAGCAAACTTTCCGGCTCGACAATCATGTTCGGCGCGACGGTTACGCTCATCGACGAGGATACGGAAGACCAGAAGATCTATCAGATCGTCGGCGAATCGGAGGCCGACGTGAAGGCCGGCCGCGTCTCGATCACCTCGCCGACGGCGCGCGCGCTGATCGGCAAGAAAGTGGGCGACACTGTCGAGGTGAATACGCCCGGCGGCGGCAAGAGCTATGAGATTTTGAAGGTGGCGTTCCGGTAAGCTTGGGCTCGATGCGGACCGGAGGTCCGCGTTCCGGACCGCGGACCTCTGGTCCGCACTACAAATAGAAAATTGGTCGGAGTGAGAGGATTCGAACCTCCGACCCCCTCGTCCCGAACGAGGTGCGCTACCAGGCTGCGCTACACTCCGACATGCCGTCCTGAAATTTCGAACAGGCTGAGGCCTTATAGCTGCGCGCGCCACAACGGGCAAGCGTTCGCGCGGGCGGAACCCTCCTTCTGCGAAAAAGAAATCAGGCTGCGCCGGCTGGCGCAGCCTCTATCTTCGCGACACCCGCTCGCACCGCGTTCTGCACCTTCTCGAAGGCGCGGACTTCGATCTGCCGCACGCGCTCGCGCGAGATGTCGAACTCATCCGACAGTTGTTCAAGCGTGATCGGATCATCCGAGAGGCGCCGAGCCTCGAAGATGCGCCGCTCACGATCGTTCAGCACCGTCAGGGCCTGATGCAGCGCGCCGAGCCGGTTGTCGGATTCCTCGCGATCGGCGAGCAGGCTCTCCTGGCTTGGGCCGCCATCGGCAAGCCAATCCTGCCATTCGCCTTCACCCTCTTCGCGCAAGGGCGTGTTGAGCGAGGCGTCGCCGGACATGCGGCGGTTCATGTCGATCACGTCCTGCTGCGGCACGCCAAGCCGGTCCGCGATTGTCTCAACCTGGTCAGGGCGCAAGTCGCCATCCTCAAGCGCCGAGATCTGGCTCTTGGCCTTGCGCAGATTGAAGAAGAGCTTCTTCTGGCTCGCGGTCGTGCCCATTTTCACGAGCGACCATGAGCGCAGAATATATTCTTGAATCGACGCCCTGATCCACCACATAGCATAGGTAGCCAGGCGGAAGCCGCGGTCCGGCTCGAAACGCTTGACGGCCTGCATCAGGCCGACGTTGCCTTCCGAGACGACCTCGCCGATCGGCAGGCCATAACCGCGGTAACCCATGGCAATTTTCGCGACAAGCCGCAGATGCGACGTCACGAGCTTGTGCGCGGCCTCAGGATCCTCATGCTCACGCCAACGCTTGGCGAGCATGTACTCCTCCTGCGGCTCCAACATGGGGAACCGTCTGATTTCATTCAGATAGCGGGCTAATCCATTGTCCCCGGCAAGGACTGGAAGTGCAGCAGTTGCCATTTCATCCCTCCAAACGGACCCCCAAATGGCAGGCCCGAACGAGTGCCACTCCCTCTGAGCCTGCACTCAATATTTGTATATAGGGTGCCGGGAGATAGGCTGAAAGAGGGCGGCAACTCGCCGCTGCGTTACAAATACGTCATAAAGCTTGCGCCAGAGCTTATCTAATGGATTGAATTCTCTGGGATAAGGCGGTTCAGCCCAAGGATGGGGCGTTTTCGGCAAGGCAGCCATGAAGCCGGCGCAGATCGTCCGGCAACGCGCTTTCGAACAGCAAGGCTTCCTTTGTCACCGGATGCGGAAAGCCGAGGGTCGCCGCATGCAGCGCCTGCCGGCCGAGCGCCTCCAGCGCCGATCTGGCCTCGGGCGCAAGCAAAGCCGCTTTCGTCTTGAACCCGCTGCCATAGACAGCATCGCCCAGAAGCGGATGGCCGATCTGCGCCAGATGCACGCGGATTTGATGCGTGCGTCCGGTTTCGAGCGCGCACCGCAAGAGACTGGCCACAGGCTTGCCGTTCGCGCCAGCGAAGCTCTCGCAAAGCTCCCAATGCGTGATGGCCTCGCGCCCGCGCGCTGAAACCGCCATCTTCTCCCGGTCCGTCTTGTGGCGGGCAAGCGGCGCGTCGATCGTTCCTGATGCCCTGTTGGGCACACCCCAGATGAAGGCCAGATATTCGCGCGTGAAGGGCTCGTTGCGCCCATGATCGGCAAACAGTGCCGCCAGCCCATGATGCGCGGCATCGGTCTTGGCGACGACGAGCAGGCCGGACGTATCCTTGTCGAGCCGATGCACGATGCCCGGACGGCGCACCCCGCCGATGCCTGAGAGGCGTTCGCCGCAATGGTGGATCAGAGCGTTTACGAGCGTACCCGTCTCATGTCCGGGCGCTGGGTGAACGACGAGCCCCGCCGGCTTGTCGACCACAATCAGATGCGCGTCCTCATAAACAATATCGAGCGGCAGATTTTCGCCGCGCGGCAGCGGATCTGCGGCCGGAGGCACGGTCACTTCGATATTTTGCCCGGGCCGAATCTTCGCGCCGGCATCCGTAAATTCTGCGCCGTCAATCGTCACCGCACCGGCTTCGATGAGATTTTTGAGCCGGGTACGCGAGAGCGCCGCGTCCTTCACCGCCGCGCGGCCCGCCAGAAAGCGGTCGAGACGCTCACCCGCTTCATCGGATCCGACTACAAAGCTGAGGCTGTATCCGAGTGTCTCCGCGGCGGCGGGAAGATCGATGTCCTCCGGCTCCACCGCATCTGCGGGCGCCGAAATCGTCTCGATGCGTTTGGGTTTCGTCGCAGTCATGCCTGGTCCATAATTCGAGCGGATTTTTTAAGCGTTTTCGAACGAAGCAGTTTTCAATTTTTAGCCTTACGTCTCATCGATATAAGCATTTGCATTCGAGGCGAAACCCGTTCGGCCCATGTCGCTCCCCAGGCTTTACATTCGCGCGCTGCGCCTGCTCGGCCATGAAGGACGGCTCGCTACCCTGCTCGTTCTCGGCAACCTTGTTGTGGCCTCTGCGCAGTTTGCCGAGCCGGTGCTGTTTGGCCGTATCGTCGATCGCATGAATGCCGGCGAGGCAGCCCATCAGGTGCCCGGCCTCGGCGCGCTTCTGCCGCTCGTTCTGGCCTGGAT
>SCSF01000148.1 GCA_004298435.1 Beijerinckiaceae bacterium | reverse complement strand
GTCATGCGACGGCGGTCTTTGGAAGGTCGGACAACAGCTTATGAGCGAAGACGCCTTTGAGGCAGCTTTAACAAGTCTCGGCCTCAGGAAATTCGAAATACCGGGGCCGAAATCAGGCAGCCGGCATCTGTTCGAGATCTTCGCGGAGGTGGCGCGCACAAGGCTCTCCGCCGTCTCCGGGAACCACGCTGAGCCGGTCGCGTTCGGCTTCGCTGAACATCGTGCCTTCAATGCTTTCGCGCATCGCACCTCGAAGGACATTGTCTGCCTCTATTCGACCCCGATTCGCGTACTGTGGAGCTTCTTTAACGCGATGATGGAAAATCGGCAGATTTTCCCCTGGATCGATGAGGACGACGTTCTCGGCGGGGCAGCGCCGCCGCTGGCTTTGGCGCCAAAGGGAGACCTTTTCTTCATCTGCGAAGACGCATCGGACAAGCCGATCCGTCAACGCCTGGCACGCGCGCTTTTCGATGTCGCCGCCGATTTCCTCCTGATGCACGAGCTTGGCCATCTGCGTAATGGTCACGTCGCTCTGCTTCAACAGCGGGCGGGCGCCCGGCCTTTCCGCGAATTCCCCCACGATGCGGCCGATAAGTTCGAAATTCCCGAAGTCGAGGCCATGGAATTCGATGCGGACGGATTCGCGATCCAGAAGGTTTTCGAACGCGTCCATCGCGAGACTCCTTTTGCGGAGTTTACCGAAGGCCTGCTCCACGACCATCGCCTGGCAGCGGACGGGGCCTATACGGCGAGCTGGTATTTCGCCTGGTTTGCCGTCTATTCGGTCTTTCGCCTTTTTGACGAGGCGATGGAGATTTCCGAGATACCGCACATGCAGCCACCGGCGGCCCTGCGGCAGGCCTGTCTGCTGCCGACGATCGCCGCGCTGGCGAGCGCCAACGGATGGTCGGCTCTCTCCTTGCAGCAATGGGTCAATCTTGCCACCGACGCCGGCCTTGAGGCCGAGCGCACCGTCACCAGTTTGCGCGGGATGAAACCCGATGCGCGTGGCTATATGGCAGCCTGGAGCGGCGCGGCTTTCGAACGGCTTGGTCACTATCTCGAAACATGGCAACATCTCGGGCCGCAACTGGCGGCATTGAAGGGTGATAGCGTGCCAGCGGAGTAAAGATCACGATGCGTTCAGGTCGAATTGACCTGAACGCATGTAACGTGATCGATTTCAATAAATTAGAGCGGGATTCGCGAAAAACCGGCATCCACTTTTTCGTATCCCGCTCTATTGCGCGGCGTGCCGTTTTTGTCGAGATAAAGCCCATGAGCAAGGCTTTCACCAGGGAAACCGAAGTCGAGACGGACCTCGAAGAAGAGGAACTACCGGCGCTTCCCGCGGGTACTAAAAACTACATTACGCCTCAAGGTTTGCAGCGCTTGCGCGACGAATTTCGTCTGCTGCAACAGGTCGAACGGCCTAAAATCGTCGAAACGGTTTCCTGGGCGGCGGGCAATGGCGACCGCTCCGAGAACGGTGATTACATCTACGGCAAGAAGCGTTTGCGTGAGATCGACCGGCGCATGCGCTTCCTGATGAAACGTATCGAAATCGCCGAGCCCGTCGATCCGCGCCAGCAGAAGAACAGGGAGCGCGTGTTCTTCGGAGCGCGCGTGACCTATCGCAACAGCCGTGGCGAGGAAAAATCCGTCCGCATTGTCGGGGTTGACGAGGTTCGTGCCGAGAATAGCGAGATTAGCTGGATTTCGCCGATCGCCCGCGCGCTGCTCAAAGCGGAAATCGGCGATGTCGTTGACGTGCGCACGCCAAACGGGATCGAGCCGATCGAGGTTTTGGCGATCGAATATTGAGCGTCGCCGACGGCCTTGTCCCCGGCCGAAGCGAAGCTCCGTGCCGGGGTTCCATGCGTCGAGCGTTTGTTCGGCTTAGTGGTGGCCGTGACCGCCCGAGTGACCGCCCGAGTGACCGCCGGAATGGCCTCCTGAATGTCCACCGGAGTGGCCGCCCATATGGCCTCCATGGTGCCCACCCATATGTCCGCCACGATGTCCACCCATATGTCCGCCACGGTGTCCGCCGCGATAATGATGACCATGCCATCCATCACCGCCGCCCCAGCCGTAGCCACGCCGGGCGCCATAACCACACCAATACCACCCCGGGCCATTCCAGCCCTCATACCAGCAATACCTGTGGCCGCCCCACATGAATGGGGCCGCTGCTATGGCGGCCGCAGCGCCAAGGACCGCGCCGACAGGGTTTTCCTGTGCCTGCGCAGGCACTGCGGCAAGCATTGCCGCTCCAGCTACGCTGCCGGCAATAATCATTGAAAATCTGAGGCTTCGCTTCTTTTGCATATTTCCACTCCTGAAATTTGGCATAGCGCTAACGCACAGCCACGATCATGGTTGCATGGCATCGCCCTAGCTGGCCCTGAGGCCAGGGGGTTCACTTTTCCGAGATGCCAGCGAATCACGATCTGCGGCTGTAGAATGGCCGGTTATGCCGTAGAGCGATAGCTTTGGCTTGCCTGGGGCTATGGACGCGTAGTTTTCGCCCAATCCCTCGTTCTTTGCTCGGGATCGGCATTCAGGGTGATGTCCGTCACGACAGCGGCGCTGTCTGCACCTGCTGCGAGTGCGCCGCGCGCGCGCTCCAGCGTAACGCCGCCGATGGCGACGAGAGGGATCGCGCCGATCTTGCGTTTCCATTCGCCGATGCGATCGAGGCCCTGCGGTCCGAATGCCATTTTTTTCAGCCGCGTCGGATAGATCGGGCCGAGCGCGACATAATCCGGCTTTGCTTCGAGCGCGCGTTCGAGTTCTGCCTCGTCATGTGTCGAGATGCCAAGTCTCAGACCGGCGCGCCTTATGGCCTTGAGATCGGCAGAGACCAGATCCTCCTGGCCGAGGTGAATGTAATCGCAGCCGAGATCGATCGCCTCCGCCCAGTAATCGTTGACGATGAGTTGCGCGCTGGCCTTGTCGCACAGGGCTTTCGCCGCGGCGATTTCGCTGCGGAGTTGCTCGCCCGGCAAGTCTTTTACCCGCAACTGCACCATTTTCACGCCGTGCGGCAGAAGCCGTGCGATCCAGGCGGCGCTGTCAAGGACCGGATAGAAGGGATCAAGCATGCGATAAATCCGCGAAGGCGCGGCCGATCTGCGGCGTCGAGGGTTCCGCCATGTCGCGCGGCTCGATCGGATCTGCGCCGCGCGCAAGATGCCCGGCTTCGAGCGCGAGCGCGAACGCCCGCGCCATCGCGACGGGATCGCCGGCTTTCGCGATGGCCGTGTTGATCAGAACCGCGTCATAGCCGAGTTCCATGGCCGCTGCTGCGTGGGAGGGCGTGCCGATTCCGGCATCGACAATGAGCGGCACATTTGGAAAATGTTTGCGCAGGGCTTCGAGTCCGAAGCGATTGTTGAGACCGCGGCCGGAGCCGATCGGCGCGCCCCAGGGCATCAGCACTTCGCATCCGGCGCCGAGCAGCTTTTCCGCAACGACGAGATCTTCCGTCATATAGGGGAAGACCTGGAAGCCGTCACGGGCGAGAATGCCCGCCGCCTCGACGAGGCCGAAGACATCCGGCTGCAAGGTATCGTCCTCGCCGATGACTTCGAGCTTCACCCAAGACGTTCCAAACACCTCGCGCGCCATCTGCGCCGTTGTCACTGCTTCCTTCGCCGTGCGGCAGCCGGCAGTGTTTGGCAACACCCTGACGCCAAGCTCGCGGATGAGTGTCCAGAAGGCTTGCCCCGCGCGACCGCCACCGGCCTCGCGCCGCAGCGATACGGTGACGATTTCGGCGTGCGACGCCTTGATGGCATCCGAGAGAATGGCGGGCGACGGATATTGCGCCGTGCCGACAATGAGCCGCGAGGAAAGTTCGGCATCATAAAGCCTGAGTTTGTCCGCCATCTCAGCCTCCCTGTTTCGGCGTGAGAATTTCGACCGCATCGCCAGCGTTAAGATGCGTACTGGAACGCTCCGCGGCGCGGACGAATGTCTGGTTGAGCGCGGTCGCCACCACCATGTCCTGATACTCCAGTTCGTCGAGCAAAGCGGCGAGCGTCGTCGCGCCGACGTCAAGCTCTTTGCCGTTCACACGGATCTGCATCCATGACCTCCGGAAAATAAGTGCCCTTCAGAACAGCCTCGGCGGCGCGCCGCGCCAGTGCCGGCGACAGCAGAAAGCCATGCCGGAAGAGCCCGTTCACATAAAGCGTATGATCGATAAGCTTCAGGCGCGGCAGATTGTCGGAAAAGGCAGGGCGTAGATCCGAGCCGGTTTCGACGATCTCGGCCTCGCCGAAGGCGGGATGAACGGCATAGGCGGCGCCCAGAAGTTCAAGAACCGATCGCGCTGTGACGCGGCTTCTTTCCTCGTTCTCGATCATTGTCGCACCGATCATAAAGCGGCCATCGCCACGCGGCACGATATAGACGGGATGGCGCGGATGGAGCATCCGCACAGGACGTTGAAATGAAATCTCCTGTGTCGCAAGAACCAGCATCTCGCCCTTGACGCCGCGAAGGTCAGCGAGCCTGTCGCGCGCCGAAAAGCCCCGGCAGTCCACCGTCCAGTCGACAGGCTCTGTCGCGGCTTCAGCCTCTGTATTGAAACGGAAGGCGACCGAGGGATAGTCGCGCAGACGTTCTGCAAGCATCGCCATCGCCGCGCGCGGATCGAGATGCGCCTCCTGCGAATAGAACAGAGCTTCATCGAAGCGGCCTGCGAGATCAGGCTCCAGCTTGGCGATCCCGGCCGCATCAAGCTTTTCATGTGCGCTTGTCAGCCGCGCGAAACGGACGAGATCCGGCCGGTCGCGCGGCGGTGTGACGACAAGGGTGCCGTGCGTTTCGGCGGCCGGCACTGTCTTTGTCCAGTAACCGAGAGCTTCCTGGCCGAGGCGGACCACGAGCGGCTCGGCGCTCTCGGCTTCGCACCAGGGCGCCAGCATGCCGCCGGCATGAAAGGAGCAGCCGAGGCCTGGGCCTGAGGCGCGCTCGACGATCTCGACCGTTGCACCGGCTCTTGCAAATTCATAGGCGCAGGTGAGCCCTGCGACGCCAGCGCCGATGATGCGGATCTTCATACCGCGCCTCTTTCTTCCTTCTCCTGCAAGCGGGAGAAAGTCTGCCCTCGTCCTTTGAGACGCCGCCTGCGGCGGCTCCTCAGGGTGAGGGCTTTGGAGAAGGCATTATGCGCCTCATCCTGAGGAGCTTGCGAAGCAAGTGTCTCGAAGGATCGGCGCATATGCGAAGAAATGGAATGAGGAAGCATGGCCATGACCATCCCTACGCCAGTTCGAACTGGATCAGGTTCTAAGGGTCGCCGGGCCGCCTCGATGAAGAGCGCGTTGCCAGCCTCTCAGCCCCCTGTCGGGGATCCCCTTGGTGGACGCGATTTAGATAGGACCTTGAATCGGTTCGCGTCAAGGAGGAAGGTCGTCGCGGCCCTCTGCCTCTATCAGCGCTTCTGCTTTCGCCACGAGTCCCAATCTATCGGCGCGGGGTGTGCTCCGCTTACGACGATCTGGTCTGGAGCGAGCCGCTCGGTGAACAACATCGCGTTCAAACATTTCCAGCGCGCGCTTGGCGCTATCAATCCATCGAAGCCGAGGAAATAAGCAATGTCTGCAATTTCCTGCGTACGGTCGTAGTTGCGATCAGCGTAGCGTGCGACATCGACGCCCAGTCGCGCGAGAATCGCCAAATCTGCAAGCCGAAGCGTTTGGCTGGCCACAACTTCAAGCTCGTAAGCGAACCATTGACCTTTAGAAGGGAAGACGGGCTGGAGCGACAGAAGCGCGTGAATTTCAGCAATAGCGCCATCTCGTTGCAGCGACGTGTCGAGCACATCGAAACGGCCGTTGCACCAACGGCTCAGAGATGGGCTTCCAAGAGCAGGATCGCGTCCGCCACGAACGACCCGCCAGACCGTCCCGGAGAAAGCTTCTTTTGGAAGTGCGTCTATGGCGTCGATGAGGCCGAGGTCGCGCGGGCGCCAGATTTCCGTCGGCACTCAGGTATAGGCTCCGACGTCTAGCGCATCGATCACAGCCAGTACGTCTTCCGTGCGTCCCTGATTAATCAGATCGATAGCACGCTCGCCCTTGAGCATCGGATGCTTCGTATGCAGCCAGAGACGGGTTTCGTCGGGGCTATAGAAATCGGCCAGCCGATCCACGACATAGCGCAACTCGGCAATAATCGTTTGTGTTTTAAGATCGGGCGTCGCCTTGCCGTTCGACCAGCGCGAGACCGTCGCGGGCGAGACCGAGACGATATTCGCGACGTCCTTTCCCTGAAGCCCCCCGTCATCCTTCAGGTGATCGAGAATTTTGCTGATCGCCGACATTTCACTCAGACCAGTTCATTGCGATTAATTGCATATTGGTTTCAGGAAATCAATTTCTGAAATCAACTCGGCTTTTTTACCCTGAACCGCTTCAGCCGCAGCGCGTTCGTCACTACGAAGACAGACGAGAACGCCATCGCGCCCGCGCCGAGCATCGGCGACAGAAGAATGCCGAAGGCAGGGTAGAGCACGCCGGCCGCCACCGGGATCAGCACGACATTGTAGCCGAACGCCCAGAAGAGATTTTGTCCGATGTTGCGCAGCGTGGCGTGGCTCAGCGCCACGGCTGCGGTTACGGTATCGAGTTCACCGCTCATCAGGACGACATCGGCGGATTCGATCGCTATGTCGGTGCCTGTGCCGACCGCAATGCCGACATCGGCCGCAGCGAGTGCGGGCGCATCATTGATGCCGTCGCCCACGAAGGCTAGCTTCCTGCCACCCGCGCGGAGCGACTCGACCGCCGCCAGCTTGCCTTCCGGCAGAACGTCGGCCACGACCTTCTCGATGCCGAGCTTCCGCGCGATTGCCTCGGCGGTCGCCTGACGATCGCCGCTCACCATTGCGCAGGTGAGGCCTTGCGCCTTCAGCGCCGCGATGGCCTTGGCGGCGGACGGCTTGAGCGGATCGGCGACCGCGAATGCCCCTGCGAGCCTGTTATCGATGGCGGCGAAAAGCGGCGATTTGCCTTCCTGTGCCAGACGCTGCGCATCCTCGGCAAACGACGCAACATCGATCCCGAGCTTCGCCATGAAGCGGTCCGCTCCGATTGCGATTTTGCGCGCGCTGATTGTCGCGTTGATGCCGAAGCCTGCCAGCGCCTCAAAGCTTTCGACCTTCTGAGTCTCAAGCTTGCGTGCTTTCGCAGCCGCGACGATCGCCTTGCCGATCGGATGTTCTGATTGCGCCTCGGCGGAAGCCGCGAGCGCCAGAACCTCGTCTTTTTCGAAGCCGGGCGCCACGAAGAAATCGGTCAGTTCAGGCCGGCCTTTCGTCAAAGTGCCTGTCTTGTCGAAAGCGATGACGCTGACATCGCGCAGGCTTTGCAGCGCAGCGCCTTGCCGGAACAATATGCCGAGTTCGGCGGCGCGTCCGGTCGCGACCATGATCGAGACGGGCGTTGCGAGCCCCATCGCGCAAGGGCAGGCGATGATGAGAACCGCCACCATGTTGATGAGGGCATAAGTGAAGGATGGCTGCGGGCCGAAGATGAGCCAGACAAGGAAGGTTGCGAGCGCAATGCCGATGACCGCAGGCACGAACCATGCCGTCACTTTGTCCGCCAGCGCCTGAATGGGCAGCTTCGCGCCCTGCGCCTGCTCGACCATCTCTATGATATGCGCGAGCACGCTGTCCGCGCCTGTCTTAGTAACCTTGATGGTGAGGCTGCCGGAGGTGTTGAGCGTGCCGCCGACGACATCTTCGCCGATGCCCTTGCGCACGGGTTCAGGCTCGCCTGTCAGCATGGACTGATCGACGAATGAAGCGCCTTCGATGACCTGCCCATCGAGCGGCACGCGCTCGCCGGGCCGGATCAGAACGAGATCTCCTGGCACGATGGTCGTGAGAGAAACCTCCACGGTTTCACTATTGCGCAGCAGCAGCGCCGTTTTTGGTGTGAGGCCGATGAGATGCTGGATCGCCGCGCCGGCGCGTCCCTTGGCGCGCGCTTCGAGCACGCGCCCGAGCAGGATCAATGTGACGATGACGCCTGCCGCTTCGAAATAGACATGCGCTGTGCCGGCGGGGAAAAGCTCCGGCGCGAAAGTCGCGACGACGGAATAGGACCACGCAGCGAAGCTGCCGAGGGCGACGAGCGCGTTCATATCCGGCGCGCCATGCAGAAGCGCAGGCACGCCGCTCGTAAAGAAGCGCCAGCCGGGACCAAACAGTACGATGGTTGCCAAAGCGCATTCGATAATGCGTAAATTTTGTAGGCCGAGCTTCTGGTTCAGCAGACCCTGCAACGGCATGAAGAGATCCGGCAGCATCGCCAGGAAGACGAGCGGCACGGTGAAAATGAGCGCGATGGCAAGGCTTCGCGTCAGCGCTTTGGTTTCTGCGCCACGCCTGTCAGCGGATGGTTCAGTTGCAGCGTCGAGCCGTTTGGCAGCATACCCGACGCGAGCTACGGCCTGTTCCAGCGCTTCGGGCGACACAGCATCCGCGAGATAGGAGACATTCGCGCGTTCGGTTGCGAGATTGACATTGGCGGCAATCACGCCCGGCTGCTTTTTCAGAGCACGCTCGACGCGCGAAACGCAGGAGGCGCATGTCATGCCCTCGATCTGGAATGTAACGCCTGTGGCGGCTTCCTGCGGCGGCGGCAATGCCGCTTTATCCGCGGCAAGCCTCGGTCTTTCATCAACTTGTGCCATGAACTTGCGCCTTGGCTGATCAGGATTATATGGTTTCATATACCCCATAAGGGTATTTGACTTGATACCCATGTAGGGTATATGGTTCATGTCGTCAAGAAGACAGGAAGCAACAGGCGATGCCCAGACTGAAGACGGTGAAAGAAACGGAGGAAGGCGGCCGCAAGGCTGTAGCCGTCGACAAGGACATCAAGGCTGCGAATGTGGTTCGTCTGCGGCGCATCGAGGGGCAGATCCGCGGCATTCAGAAGATGGTCGATGAGGATCGCTATTGCGCCGATATTCTTGCGCAGGTTTCGGCGGCGCAGGAAGCGTTGCGCGCGGTTGGGCGCGAACTGATCCGCAACCATCTGAAGCACTGCTCGACGCACGCTATCCGCGCTGGAGGCGAGGAAGCAGCGGCGATGTATGACGAACTCGTGCAATTGTTCGACAGAAACTATCGCTAGAGTCAAAGCGATCATCAGAAGGAGACTTAACGGTGCAGAAATACAAGGTTCCCGACATGACCTGCGGCCATTGTGTGCAAACGATCGAGACGACGATTAAAGGGCTTGATCCCGCAGCCACCGTCGCCTGTGATCTCGGCCACAAGGAAGTAACAGTTGCGACGGGCATTGCTGCCGACCGCGTCGCTGCGGCTCTCGCAGATGTCGGTTTTGAAAGCGAAATTCTGGCGAGGTGAGGCACGGGCAAGCGCAGCCGCGCATGACGCTCCCGCCAGAAGGCAACTTGCAATGAAATACCGCCCGCCTTAGGTATGGCCGCCTGAACCCTTTGAAGTCGGATCAGGCTGCCATGAATAAAGTTTTTCCGGATGCCAAAGCCGCTCTTTCGGACGTTCTGCAAGACGGCATGACCTTGATGTCAGGCGGTTTTGGCCTGTGCGGCACGCCACAAAAGCTGA
Source organism: Beijerinckiaceae bacterium (assembly GCA_004298435.1). Classification (GTDB taxonomy): domain Bacteria; phylum Pseudomonadota; class Alphaproteobacteria; order Rhizobiales; family Beijerinckiaceae; genus Methylovirgula. The sequence continues at coordinate 1,270 of SCSF01000148.1, read as the reverse complement.
TCGAGGCCGTGCGTGATCTCGGCGCAAAGGGCCTCACCGTCGTCTCGAACAATGCCGGCGTCGATGAGGTTGCGCTCGGCATTTTGCTCGGGTCGCGACAGATCAGGAAAATGATTTCCTCCTACGTCGGCGAAAACAAGCTGTTTGCCGAGCTTTATCTCGCGGGGGAGCTTGAGCTCGAATTCAATCCGCAGGGCACTCTTGCGGAGCGCATTCGCGCCGGCGGCTCCGGCATTCCCGCTTTCTTCACGAGAACAGGCGTCGGAACCGTCGTCGCGGAAGGCAAGGAACTGCGCGAGTTCGACGGTGAAACCTATGTGATGGAACGCGGGCTGACGGCCGATATATCGCTCGTGCATGCCTATATCGGCGATACCGAGGGCAATCTCGTTTACCGGAAGACCGCACGGAACTTCAATCCGATCATGGCCATGGCGAGCAAGGTGACGGTTGCCGAGGTCGAGCAGCTCGTAGAGCCTGGCGAGATCGATCCGGATGCGATCCATACGCCGGGTATTTTCGTGCAGCGCATCGTGCATGTGCCGAATGCGGCGAAGCCCATCGAAAAGCGCACGACGCGCGCGAAAGCGGCAGCCTGAGGAGGAAACGCGATGGCCTGGACCAGAGATCAGATGGCCGCGCGCGCCGCGAAGGAGTTGCGCGACGGCTATTACGTCAATCTCGGCATCGGCATTCCGACGCTCGTTTCGAATTACATTCCGCCCGGCATGCGCGTGCAGTTGCAGAGCGAAAACGGCATGCTCGGCACCGGGCCGTTTCCTTTTGAGGGCGATGAGGATCCCGATCTCATCAACGCCGGCAAACAGACGGTCACCGAACTGCCGACGACGAGTTATTTTTCCTCTGCCGACAGTTTTGCCATGATCCGCGGCGGTCACATCGATCTTGCCATTCTTGGCGCCATGGAAGTGGCGGAGAACGGGGATCTCGCCAACTGGATGATCCCCGGCAAGATGGTGAAAGGCATGGGCGGCGCCATGGATCTCGTGGCTGGCGTCAAGCGCGTCGTCGTCGTGATGGAACACACTGCGAAGGGGGAGCCGAAACTCCTGCGCCATTGCACCCTGCCGCTCACGGGCTCGCATGTCGTCGACATGGTGATTACCGATCTTGGCGTCTTCACAATCGACAAGACAGGCGGCGCGGGCATGACTTTGATCGAGCTTGCACCCGATGTCACGGTAGACGAGATCACCCGGCTGACAGCGGCGCAATTCAAGCTGGACCCATCGCTGAAAACGCAGGCGGC
>SCSF01000147.1 GCA_004298435.1 Beijerinckiaceae bacterium | reverse complement strand
CTTTTTGCTTGCGCATGCCTTCGCGCAAAAGGATGAATGCTTCTTCCGCTGACGCGCCGCTCGGAGCAAGATAATAGGGACGATCGAAATAAACGTCATCGATCGCGTCGCAGGACACAAAACTCTCGACGGCGAGAACCTTGTCGCTCTCGGGAACCGTGGCCGCGACTTCCTCCGGGTCGAGCATGACATATTGCCCTTGCACGACCTCATATCCTTTCACCTGATCCTCAGCGGGAACCGGCTTTCCCGTTTCCTCATCGACAAACTGACGATGAACGCGATTTCCCGTTTCGCGGTTGAGCGTGTGGAAGGCGATGCGCTCCGATGCTGACGCCGCAGTATAAAGCGCCACCGGGCACGTCAACTCGTCAAGCTTGAGGAAACCCTTCCAGTTTGCCCGAGGCGCCATCACGCAACTCCACGCCGTCTCGCGTCAACGGGAGACAACGCAGCGGCAAAGCCTGCGTTCCCTCCCCTGGCGCGAAATCGTGATCGCTGGATCAGGCGGCGGACTGTTGCCGGCCAGCCTGATCGAGCGCTGCGAAGTCCTCATCCGAAAGCGCAATATCGACCGCAGCGACATTCTCTTCCAGATGCCTGACTTTCGACGTGCCAGGGATCGGCAGCATGACAGGGCTGCGCTTCAGGACCCAGGCAAGCGCCACCTGGCTCGGCGCCGCGCGATGCCGCCTCGCGACCTGATCCAGTAGGGATCCGTTCTTGGCAAGATCGCCTGCCGCCAGCGGATACCAGGGAATGAAGCCTATGCCATGCCGCTCGCAATAGATGAGAACATCCTCGCTGGCGCGATCGACGAGATTGTAGCGATTCTGCACAGTTGCAACCGGGAAGATCTTCGAGGCTGCCTCGATTTCAGCGATGGAGACTTCGCTCAGACCGGCATGCCGGATCACGCCATCGGCAAGCAGCGATTTGATCGCCGCAAACTGCTCGTCGCGCGGCACCTTTGGGTCGATGCGATGCAATTGCCAGAGATCGATCTGCTCGACGCCGAGTTGCCTGCGGCTTTTCTGCGCTTCCTGAATGAGATATTCCGGCTTTCCGTTCGGCTCCCACACGTCAGGTCCTGGCCGCAAAAGGCCGCCTTTTGTGGCAATCAGCATGCCTTTATAGGGATGCAGCACTTCGCGCAGCAGCTTTTCGGAAACATCCGGCCCATAGGAATCCGCGGTATCGATAAAATCAATGCCGAGTTCAGGCACGCGCTTCAGCGTGCGAATGGCTTCGGCCCGGTCGGCAGGCTCGCCCCATATTCCCTGGCCAGTCACCCGCATGGCGCCAAAACCCAGACGGTGGATCTCGATTTCGCCGCCGATTTTGAATGTGCCGGATTTGGCCGCATTGGGCTGAGACATCATCTTGTCCTTTACGATTTTGGGGATGGGCCTGCTGCAATCGTTGACAAAAAATTGTGCCGGCCTGTGGCTTGTCTGCACACAAGTTAGTGCGGCATGGCGCATTCGGCAATCGGCCCCGCCGATCACAAAAGCGGCGGATGGGCTCAAACACCCTTCCACTGCGACCCTACAGTTTCAGGCGGCAAATTCGAGAACGATCTTGCCGCGCGGATGTGTCTTCTCCTGAACTTCCTCGGCATCTGAAACCGCAGCAAAGGGGAAAGTCGCTGCAACGATCGGCTTGACCCGATGCGTATCGATCAGAGCCGCAATTTCCGCCAGTTCCTCACCGTTCGGCCTCGCTTGATAGCCGATGCCCCGAACACGATATTGCGCCGCCTTCTCCCGCGAGGGCTGGCCAAGCGTTGAAACGAGAATGCCGCCCTGCTTCAGCACCGGCCATGAGCGTTCCTGCGTCTCACCGCCAATAAGGTCGAAGACGAGATCCATATCATGCACGATGTCTTCAAACCGTTCGCTGTGATAGTCGATTGCTACATCCGCTCCGAGTTCGCGCACGAAGGCACGGTCATCCGCCGATACTGTCGCGAATACGGTCGCACCTGCAATCTTGGCGAGTTGAATGGCGAAGTGGCCGACGCCTCCCGCGCCGCCATGAATGAGAACGCGCTGCGTCTTCGCTATGCCGCCATAGTCGAAAAGGCCTTGCAGGGCAGTCAAGGCTGCCAATGGAACGGCTGCCGCTTCAATATGTGAAAGACTCATCGGCTTTGTTGCCGCATGCTCGGCCTTGACGCGGACGAATTCCGCGAAGCCGCCCTGATCGGGGGGAAGCATCGCGAAGATCGGATCACCGCTTCGAAACGACCTGACCTCCGGCCCGCAAGCCGCGACGAGGCCCGAAATGTCACGGCCAAGCGTCACCGGCAGCGCATCGCGCGCCACCGCCGGATATTTGCCTTCGCGGGTCTTGTAATCGACGGGATTGATGCTCGCCGCGCAAACACGCACGAGGATTTCGTCAGCTTCCGGCACCGGTATCGGAATGTCTTCGAAGTGCATGACTTCCGGACCGCCGAAGCTACGGATGCGAACTGCTTTCATCACCGCCTCCCGGATTTTGATAAGGCTCTCGCTTCTGCTGGCCGCAAAACGGCCAGATCGCGATGCCCGTTCCCTCCTGC
>SCSF01000146.1 GCA_004298435.1 Beijerinckiaceae bacterium | reverse complement strand
GCGATCGGCTGCGCAACCCCGACCAGCTTCGCCGATCGCATGTTGCTCCACCCACGCCACACGGCGTAAAACCCACCGAGGCTCTAATCGCCGCTGGATGAAAGTTCAGTGGCAGGTCAGGGGTCATCCAAGGACGCGCCATGCCTTCAGATTTCCCGAGCCAAACGATCACTCTGTATCAAGCGAAACAGGCATTAGAGGAAAACTTAAACCTTCTAAGCCCGGCAACTCATAAAGCCGTCCACAATCTAACCATCGCACTAATGGGAATTGCTCGGGGCCTTGAACGGCTTCAGAACGACCATGAGCTGCTTCACAACAAGATCCAGCCAATCCTGAAATATCTCGAAGAGGAAAATAATGATTGGCGTGATCGGTATACGACTCCCGAATCATAGTCGGCCTCAATAAAAAACCCGCCTATTTGGCGGGTTTGTTCGTCTTCGGCTTCTTTGGTGCTGGCGGCTCGGATGGCGGCTTATGCCTCGCCACCTGCTTTAGCTTTTCTTCGAAATGTGCCTCGTCTTCGTCGCAGCCGAGTTCACGGGCAGCGGTTTCGAATTTCTGCCGCTGCAATGCTATAGACTGATCGTCTTTCGCTTTGGACGCCATATCATGCCTCGGATCGGATACATCGCCTACATAGATGAGGCGGGCGATGATGGGATCAAGAAAATTCGGACGGAAACCGAAAAAGGGGCGTCTGAATGGTTTGTCGTTTCTGCTGTAGTGATCCACGCCGAAAATGGTCCGCGCGTCCTTCCTTGGCTGAAAGACATCATAGCACAAACAAAAAGCTGCCAAATCAAGCATCTGCATTTCTACAAATTAGAACATGCAGCTAGAGTCGCGGCTTGCAGGTCATTGGTGGAGAAAGAGGTCTACCTATTTTCCGCTATCTCATACAAGCAAACGATGGAGGGACACGAAAATCTAGCAGCGGAGAAAGTGAACATAAATAAGACGGCACGATTCTATGCTTGGATGTCCAGACTGCTTTTAGAACAGGTCACCAATTTCATCGGGCAAAAAACTTTTATCGATTACAACCAAACGACTAAAGTGAGGGTAGAATTTTCAGATAGGGGCGGCTTAGATATTAGACAATTCCGAAACTACTTCGATTATCTAAGGGATCAAAGCGCTACCGGGTCTCTCTATCTCGACAAGTATGATCTTGATTGGTCCGTCGTCGATACGAAGGAAATGCATTCCTTCGCGAACAAGGAACGAGCAGGTCTACAGTTGGCCGATACCGTCGCCAGCGCTTTCTACTCCGGTCTCGAAAAGACTTCTGAGGCCACCCCAAACGCGGAATACGCGAAGCTGTTAGAGCGCCGCATGGCCCGCGATGATAGTCGGAGGATACTCGATTGCGGCGTGAAGATCATGCCGAAATGGATTCCGAATCGGATAATAGGTCCAGCGGCGGAGTTGGTGACATATTACACCAAAAGATAAGCGGCGCGCCCCCGGACCCTCTTGGCTAGCCAGTGCAGTAGCCCGCTTCCTCCGCAGGCATCTAGCTAGTTGCCCCCTATTCGGGGACCGGGCACTCCGGCGTTGCGCGCCAATCAATTTATAGTAGATTCCGCCTTTTGAATCAAGTATTTACTAACCCATTGAGCGGAATCGCTTTTTTCTTTTAGGCATTGGCGACGCTATCAGTGCCACGATAAGTCAGGCGCTTTCCGACGATGCCAGACAGAGCGCGGGTTGAACGCTCTTGATCGCCGCATCCGAGTGCGACGCGGTTTGAATAGCGGAAATCGAACTCGGCAAGGTAGCGATGAAGATGCTTCTCGCCGCAATGCTGATAGACGCCTTTCATGCCGCGTTTGAAGATGCTGTAGTAGCCTTCAACCGTGTTGGTCGAAATGACCTTGCTGGCCTCGTAACGAGCATATTCGTCGCGGCTATGATCCACGCTATCATGGCTGGCGAACTCGCCATTCTTGTTCAGATTTTTGTACCAGCTCGCTTGATCGGTCATCATCGCGGTTTCATGGGCGACGTTAGCGCGAATAATCGGAATGAGAGTGCCGACAGTGGTGCCGTCCACATGCCAGCTACGGGCCGCGCCGCCGCGCTCCACAAGGGTTAGAACCACGTTCTTATGCGCGTAGCCGTGGCGCTGCTTCGGAACGTCCGCCAGTCTGCCGATGAAGGTTTCATCAATCTCGACCGTCTTGCCCGCGCCACCCAGCGGGCTAAGTTCCCCCGAGCGCATGGCCTCGCGGATGCGATGAGCCAGGAACCAAGCGGACTTGTAGGTGATTTCCAGAACGCGATGCAGTTGATGTGCGCTGATGCCCTTTTTCGAGGAAGTCATCAGGTAAACCGCCTGAAGCATCTTGTTCAGCGGGATATGGGCGGACTCGAAAACCGTGCCGACCTTGACCGTGAACTGCTTCCGGCAATCCGAGCATTTGCGAAGACCAACGCGGGTTTTGCGCAAGTCATAATGCTTGCCGCTCACAGAGCCACAATGCGGGCAAACCGGGCCTTGGGGCCAAAGGATGCCTTCGAGGTATTCGAAGGCTTTGGCTTCATCGTGAAAGTAGGGCTTGGAAAGGACGGACATTGGTTTGGCTCGATTTCTAACGTGAAATCACCCTAGCCTATTTTGGTTGGTGTGTAAAGTATATAATCGCCAGCGTTTGGGCGATATTATACTTGACAAACCAAGCCCCAGATATAGCGTAGCCATAGCCAAAAGGAGGCCTTCGCCAATGTCGGGAAAAACTTGGGATGAGATGACTCAGCCGGAAAAAATCGAGGACCTTCGGCGGGACATCCTGACGCTATTCAATGCCTTAAACGCCGCAAATCAGCGAAGTGACAGTCTCAGCGCGCAGACGACAACCAATTTCCAGCGAATGGCCGCGATGATTGATGAAATCAATGATCGGCTGAAAAAGGCTTCAATATCTTAGCCTTCGCCATTTGTCTGAGATCAAGATCGTCCGCCACGGACTTCGGCGAGGAAGTAGGTTTTTGCGGTTTGTGACGCGCGATCTTGCCAAGCTTCGCTTCGAAGCGATCCTTATCCTCGTCGCACTCTAATGCGCGGGCGGTTTCTCTAAACCGTTCGATTTGGGTGGCTTTCTCTGTGGCGGCCATGATGTTTCCGATTTTTCGCTGAGATGGTGCTGGGCGACGTCATCCGGCAGAGTCAAATCCCATGTCGATTTAACTGTAAGCCCCGCCAGACGAGCAAATGATGCCTGCGCATCGTCGTCCGAATAAAAGACATCAACAGATCGAGACACGGCAATAGCAACAATAGCGCGGTCCATCTTGACGTGCTGCCAGTTTCCTGACTGGCCAGAGCGCTTATCTCCCTTTGCGCGTGCGTCGCGGATCATCCGGCCCATTTCATAGGCCGCCCTTCCGTCGAAGGGTGCAATCTCGATTGCTGAATACTTTTTCAGATCATCAAAATAAGCCTCAACCGCATTGCTGAAACATAGGACTTCGGCGAGCACTGGCGTAGGCACTAGAAGGGTTCCGTGCTGCTTGGAAAGCTCATCAACAAGTGCCTCTATACGCTCGCGGCAATGCGATACCGGAACCCCCGTCAAAGGATTCGGCCTTGGCGTCGCCCCCGGATTCAGTAGCAACGTGAGAAAAGTATTGTCTATTGCCGCGATCAAGCGGCGCCATCCTTTTCATCAAGGAGCGCCCACTCTTCGAGGGGGTCTTCCGGCCAATCGGTTTTTATTTCTCTCAGTTCGTTTATTGCTTCCCGAAGAGAAACGTCCTTCACGGGATCAACGCTTCGGATGTGAAGGGACTTACACGCCCACTCGCCGCTATCGGAGCGTTCCCATTTTCCCCGCCCATAGGCGCGGATGGTATCCAAAAAGTAATTCCCCAGCGTGCGCGCAATGTCACCATCCGCAGTACACGCGATATAACTGCTTCCGCCCCTCGGGCGAATCCTAGCCCTAAGACCATCCCCAGACGGCTCCTCGGAAAGAGCATAAAGCTTGCCGACAACCGTAGCCTCATCAATGAGGCTAAACGGCTCCTTTAGGATATTAATTCTGCCGGGGAAGCGAAGGATCACGTTGGCCCCGAACGTAAGGCGTGCATTTCCTCTGTCTTCGCCCACCATTTCGTCGAGGCGACGGAATGCGTTCATTGCCTCCGCTGGAGCCTTGCGGTCGCGGACAGCATAAACTCTGGAATGGACCCTTTGCGCAGGCACCCCCATGTCGAGCCTTGCCACAAGTTTCGTGCAAGCCTTCTCAATGCGATCAAAATGTACGCTTTGAGTTTCGCCAAAAATTAGAGCTAGTTGCTGCATGTATTCGGCAAGCCGAGCCATAGGGATCTGATCTGGAGACCGCCCCTCTAAGACCCAGATGATTTCCGTGCCGGTGCGCATTTCAATGGACCAACGCTCTATTTGGCGGGGGCCGACGAGTCCCGGTACGTCAGCCGCCTCCCAACTATACCACGAAGGGCGCGGGTTGCACGTTCCGTATCGTTAACCCCAAGCCTGACGCGGTTACTGTAGCGGAAATCGAACTCGGCAAGATAGCGGTGAAGGTGTCTTTCGCTGCAATGCTGGTAAATGCCCTTCATCCCGCGCTTGAAAATGCTGTAGTAGCCCTCAACCGTGTTCGTGCCGATCATGCGGTCGCCGTCGCGGCGGATATATTCGTCCTTGCTATGGTCCACGCTGTCATGGCTGGCGAAATCGCCGTCCTTGTTCAGATTTTTGTACCAACTCGCTTGATCGGTCATCATCGCGGTTTCATGGGCGACGTTGGCACGAATGATCGGGATGAGCGTGCCGACCGTGGTGGTATCCACATGCCAGCTACGGGCTGCGCCACCGCGTTCCACAAGGGTCAAGACAACGTTCTTATGGGCATAGCCGTGGCGTTGTTTCGGAACGTCCACCAAGCGGCCAATGTAGGTTTCATCGGCCTCAACCGTCTTGCCCTCTCCCCCTAAAGGGGAGAGATCTCCGGAACGCATGGCTTCGCGAAGCCGGTGAGACATGAACCAAGCCGTTTTCAGGGTGACGCCAAGCGTCCGGTGAAGTTGGTTAGAGCTTACGCCCTTCTTGCTGGAGCACATAAGAAATGCGGCTTGAAACCAAATGTGCAGCGGAATGGGGCTATCCTCGAAAACGGTGCCCTTGCGCACGGTAAATTGCCCTTTGCAATCATAGCACTTGCGCAACCCGAGCCGGACGCGACCCTTCTTGTCCTTCACTCCAGTGAGCGGGCGGATGCGGCCGGTGCAGCCGCAATGGGGGCAGACGGGGCCATTTGGCCAAACGATGGTTTCAAGACGCTCGAACGCGGCGGCTTCGTCTTGAAAATATGCCTCGCTGAAAACGCTTGCCATAGCCATCCCCTCGGTACGGCTCTACCCTACAGCTTGCGTTAGGTTTGTCAAGTATAATATCGCCAGCGTTTGACAAGAACATTAGACGAACATTACATTATCGCATCGGAAAAAGAGGTTTCGCTCTGTGCTGTGACTGAACGACCACATTCCCGAATTTATGGCCGCGGCGGCTCTGGCGGAGTTGCAGCGCACAGTCACTTCAGCCAAGGGTTAGGTCTCTCCATCGGATCAGTCGAATGGCTCTCCTCCGCTCTCCTCTAGGCGACCCCGCAGTGGAAGCGGCGCAATTCCTCCGCCGGCTTGCCTTCATCATTCTGATGATCATCGCGCCGCTCGCCGAGGTGGTGTCACATGGGGCGCTCTATATTTTGTTTCCTGTCGGCGCCGTGGTTCTGATTATCGGCGGCCTGCTCGTCGGAGGCGAACAGGCGCCGCGCCGGATTCTCACCGCCTGCCGCACACGAGTCGGGATAGCCGCCGCATCTCTCATCGTCTGGTCGGCTCTGTCCCTCATCTGGACCCTGTTTCCCGGCGATGCCGCCGCGCGCCTCATGCGCACGCTTCTGACAGCCGCGATAGCCTGGATCGCGATCGCATCCCTGTCCGAGCGAGCGAAAATAGCGAACATCTATCTGCTGCCAATCGGCATTGCCCTAACCGCAATCGCGACCTTGTTGGTGATCCTTTTCGGGCCAGACTCCTTCTGGATGGGGCCGAACCCGGATTTCACGCTGGCGCAGCGCTGCATCATGTCGATGGTCATTCTGCTTTGGCCGGCGCTCGGCGCGCTGTTCTTGCGCGAGCATGTCATATTGGCGGCCCTCGTCGCGATCATCGTCACAGCGGCGACAGCCGCCGGCTTTGTGGAGATCGCGCTCGTGGCGCTCGTTGTCGCTGCGCTGATCTATATCGTTGCGACGCGCGACTCTGCGCAAACCGCGCGGTTCGTATCGATCGGCCTTGCGGTTCTTTTTTTCGGCGCGCCGCCCGTTCTTGCCTTGCTGCATCCCTTTTTGAAAATTGACAACAGCCCGGTTGCCATCTTCTCCAATGTGGTCGTCCATGACTGGCCCCGCTTCATCACCGGCCACGGGCTCGCGATGGCGGAGCACGCCGGGACAATCGGCCTGCTGCCGGTGCATGCACCGCATAACATCATCTTCACGCTCTGGTACGATCTCGGCATTGTCGGCGTCACGAGCTTCGTCTTCCTTCTGGCGACGGTTCTCTCAGCCGCGTCCAGGCTGCCGCCATTTGCGGCGCCTGCCGTTCTCGCGGTCATCGTCGCAGGGCTCGTCATCGCGATTTCTGGAGCCGAGACGATTCAGCTCTGGTGGGTGACTTTGAACAGCGTCGCAGCGATCGCGCTGGCGCTTCTCGTCAAAGCGCATCCGCGCGCCAAGCGGCCGGCAGCGCCGCCAGCCGACGCGAACTCCGATATGGAAGACGCTTTCGGCCTTCATAAATAGCCGGAATATTAAAGCGGCACTATTGTTTGGCTTGCGAAGGCACAGGGTTCCTCATGCTGAGGAGCGGCCCGCAAGGACCGTGTCTCGAAGCATGAGGGCACTCAGAGCCCGCGGGCGTCGCGACCCGCCGCATCGGCTGAAAATGCTTTTGCCTCCGCCGCCGCGAACTGCATGCGGAAATAGGCGTGATATTTGCCGCCTTGCGCCAGCAATTCGGAATGCGTTCCAGATTCAATCGCCCCGCCGCCTTCGATCATATAAATTCTGTCCGCGCCGACAATCGTTTGCAGACGATGCGCGACGACGATCGTCGTCCGGCCCATGCGCAATTCGTCGAGCGCTGTCTGGATCGCCTGCTCGGATTCGGGATCGAGCGCCGCTGTCGCTTCATCGAGCAGCAGGATCGGCGCATCCTTCAAAATGGCGCGCGCAATCGCGATCCTCTGTCTTTGCCCGGCCGAAAGCTGCAACCCATGCTCGCCAACGGATGTTTCGTAACCACCCGAAAGCGCCATGATGAAATCATGCGCGTGCGCCTTGCGGGCTGCTGCCGCGATGTCCGCGTAAGTCGCGCCGGGACGGCCAAGCCCGATGTTCTCGGCGATGGACGTGCGAAACAAAAAAACATCCTGACTCACGAAGGCGATCGCATTGCGCAGCGAAACGATACCGGCGTCCGCTATGTCCATTCCATCTATGGTGATGCGCCCGCATGCAGGATCGTAGAATCGCTGGAGCAAAGCGAGGATCGTTGATTTGCCGCCGCCCGATGGGCCAACCAGAGCGGTCGTGCTGCCCGGCTCGGCGATAAAGCTGAGATCGTTCAGCACCGGCTCATCCGGACGATAGCTGAACGACACCTTTTCGAAGCCGACACGGCCTCGCGAAACCTTCACCGGCGGCAGACTGGCTGAAGGGCTCTCGGCAGCCGGCCGATCGAGAATTTCATAAACCAGTCTTGCGCCGACCAGGCCATTCTGGACTTCGAGATTGAGGCGCGCGAGTCGCTTCGCCGGCTCATAAGCCATCAACAGCGCCGCGAGAAAGGAGAAAAAGGAGCCGGCATCGGCGTGCCCCATCGAAACGCGCCAGCCGCCGTAGAAGATCACGATTGCAATAGCGAGACCGCCGAAGAAATCCGCCAGCGGGCTGGCGATCGCCATGCTCGCAGACATACGGTTTGCTGCCTGCTCGACATGCAGAACGGACGCGCGCATCCGGTTGCGCATGACATCTTCAAGGTTGAAGCTTTTCACGATGCGCAGGCCTTGCACGGCCTCCTGCATAATCTCCAAAATCTGGGTCGAGCCGTCGAACGAGCGCCGCGCCAGCATGCGCACGCTCCTGATGAGGCGCGACAGGCCATAGGCCCCGATCGGCATCAGCGCTATGGCGATCACCGACATTCGCGCATCCTGCACGAACATCACCACGATGAGACCACCGAGCGTGAGAATGTCGCGGCCCGCGCTCACGATCAAAAGCTGTAGCGTGTCCCTGATGCTTGCCGCTGCAAGCGTCACACGCCCCATGAAATCGCCGGAATGACGATCCTGAAAGAAGCGCATGTCCTGCATCAGCAGGTGATCGAAAAGCTGCGCCTGCACATCGGCGACGACACGATTGCCAGTGCGGGCGAGGAGAACGAGATAGCAATAGGTGGCGAGGCCGCGAAGCAGGAACAGGGCCGCGATGGAGACGGACAAAAGCTCCAGCGTGGAAAAGCCGTTCGCCTGGACCATGTGGTTGAGCACAGGCTTCAGCAAATAGGCTGAAAGCGCCGTGGCAGCCGCCGAGATCGCCATCAGGAACGCAGCCAGAGCGTAGGAGCCGCTATGCTGCCGCCCGTGATCGGCCAATAGCCGCAGGATGATGGCGCGCGATTCGGGCGTGGCTGCGATGGTGGAGCGCAAGGCGGCTATCGGTGCTTTCTGGATCCGGCAGGCGATTTTAGCGCATTCCGGCCCGGATGGAAAAAGCCGGGGGCACACTGCCTGGCCATCATCCGATCTCTTCAGCCCGAAACCTCGTCGCCGCGCGGAACAGGCACTTTCGCAAGGGCTTCAATCTCGGCTTCATCGAAAAGCCGGCTGCGCGTAAGAAAGCGCAGCGATTCAGGCGCTTCCAGGGAGAATCCGGAGCCCCGGCCCGGAACGACATCAATCGTCAGATGGGTATGTTGCCAATATTCGAATTGCGCGGCGCTCATGTAGAATGGCGCACCGCCGATCTCGCCGAGCTTCACATCGCTCGCGCCAACATGGAATTCGCCGCGTGGATAACACATCGGCGACGAACCATCGCAGCAGCCGCCCGATTGATGGAACATGAGCGGGCCGTGCATCGACTCGAGCTTTGTGATGAGCTCCAGCGCTTTTTCCGTCGCATCAACGCGCGTGACCATGTGGAACCTATGGAATGTTAAACGGAACTTCCGTGCTCGATCCTTCTCCCGCTTGCGGGAGAAGGTGGACGGCGGAGCCGGCCGGATGAGGGGGTCCGTAACGCGGCACTCTCCCTCATCCGCCTCACTTCGTTCGGCACCTTCTCCCGCAAGCGGGAGAAGGGCGCCCACATCAGATCAGAAGAAACCCAAAGCCTTCGGGCTGTAGCTCACCAGCAGGTTTTTCGTCTGCTGATAATGGTCGAGCATCATCTTGTGAGTCTCCCTGCCGATGCCGGATTGCTTGTAGCCGCCGAAGGCCGCATGCGAAGGATACAGATGATAGCAGTTGGTCCAGACGCGCCCAGCCTGAATGCCCCGGCCCATGCGATAGGCGCGCGAGATGTCGCGCGTCCATACACCGGCGCCGAGCCCGTAAAGCGTGTCGTTGGCGATGGCCAGCGCCTCTTCCTCCGTTTCGAACGTCGTCACGGAAACGACTGGTCCGAAGATCTCCTCCTGGAAGACACGCATCTTGTTGTTGCCTTCGAGAATCGTCGGCTTGACGTAATAGCCTTCCGACAACTCGCCTTCGAGCACATTGCGGGTGCCGCCGGTCAGAACTTTCGCGCCCTCTTTCTTGCCGATGTCGATGTAGGAGAGGATCTTCTCCATCTGGTCGTTTGAAGCCTGTGCTCCGACCATCGTTTGCGGATCGAGCGGATGGCCCTGCCTGATCTTTTCGACGCGTTTGATCGCGCGTTCCATGAAGCGGTTGTAGATCGATTTCTGCACCAGCGCGCGGCTCGGGGATGTGCAGACTTCGCCCTGATTGAAGGCGAACATGGTGAATCCTTCGAGCGCCTTGTCGAAGAAATCATCATCCTGCGCCATAACGTCTTCAAAGAAGACGTTCGGTGATTTGCCACCGAGTTCGAGCGTGACGGGAATAATATTTTCCGTCGCATATTGCATGATGAGCCGGCCGGTCGTCGTCTCGCCGGTAAAAGCAACCTTGTTGATCCGCTTGTTCTGCGCCAGAGGCTTGCCGGCTTCGACACCGAAGCCGTTGACGATGTTCAACACGCCCGGCGGCAGAATATCGGAGATGAGATCGGCCATGACCATGATGCTCATCGGCGTCTGTTCGGCAGGCTTCATCACCACGCAGTTGCCGGCGGCAATCGCCGGCGCGAGCTTCCATGCCGCCATCAACAGGGGGAAGTTCCACGGAATGATCTGGCCGACGACGCCGAGCGGCTCATGGAAATGATAGGCGACCGTATCGTGATCGATTTCCGAGAGCGTTCCCTCCTGCGCGACGACGCAGCCGGCAAAGTAACGGAAGTGATCGACGACAAGCGGAACATCCGCGGCTGTCGTCTCGCGGATCGGCTTGCCGTTGTCGACGGTTTCAGCAAGCGCCAGAAGATTGAGCTTGCTTTCGATTCGGTCTGCGACCTTGTACAGAAGGCGCGCGCGGGCTGCGGGAGCAGTCTTCGCCCAGCCGTCCTTGGCTGCATGCGCGGCATCGAGTGCAAGTTCGATATCTTCCGCGCTCGAACGGGCGACCTGACAAACGGGCTTGCCGGTGATCGGGCTGATGTTGTCGAAATAGCGCCCCTTGACGGGCGCGACCCAGCGCCCGCCAATGAAATTGTCGTAGCGCTCACGCAACGCAACCTGCTGTTTCAGTTCTTCGAGGCTCTTCGAAAGCATGAGACTACTCCCTTCGTAACGCGCTTTTTCCATCGCGACTGTTTCAAGCGATAGACCGCTGCTCGAAATTCATGGGCAATGGATTTTCGACAAGGCCCAGAAGCAATCTTCAACGGCAACGGTTGACGCTCGCTCAGACTAGAAACTTCGCAAGTGGCGTTTGGTAAATCAAGCTTGGAAGTGCAATTTGTGCCGGCCTCGCCATACGCTCTCGTGGCATCCGGCACGCCAGGCAGCACGCCGGGGCGGCCAAGCGAAAGCGTCGCCTGTTTCCAGGTTGGTTCTGCGTTTCATCGAGCATGCGCGCGGCATACGCGGCGCAGTCAGGTTTCGAGCATAAACCACAAAAGCTGCTTGGCCTTTCAAGTAGAGGTTCGCGTCTATATTAGAATAGATATAAAATATCGCGTTTTTTCTTGCGTTGGCGAGGCCACAGTAGTTATTAGCCACATTGATGAATATGTAAGATTGTATGGCGGGCAGAGCTTCGGCTCATGCAGCCAGCCTGCTCGATTGCTTTGGGTGTCATCGTGATCATCTGCTCTTGCAATGTCCTTTCCGATGCGAAGGTCCGGGCCTCTCTCCAGGGGGAAACCGCGCCACGCACGCCGGGGGCCGTGTACCGCTGCCTTGGATGCAGCCCCAATTGCGGGCGCTGTCTCGCGACCGTCAGAACCATCATCACCGAGGCGCTGAACGAGAGTCAGAATCCCGCCGATGCCAGCACCTGCTGCAAGGCGGTTAACGTCTTGCCTTAGCCTTCACCGTTTGCAGCCTTTTAGCCCGTGCGGCAAAAACGGAGCCGCCGCACTTGCGCGACCGCGCCATTGCACATAGCCTGCCCGGATCATTGGATTCGAGTTTCGGGGCTGTCGCAATGAGGGGTGACGAGAGAGTTATCGAATATTTGAATCGCAGTCTTCGGAGCGAATTGACGGCGATCAATCAATATTGGCTGCATTATCGCATCCTCGATAACTGGGGCTACAGGGACCTCGCCAAGCAGTGGCGGGAAGAATCGATCGAGGAGATGCGGCACGCCGACAAGCTGACGCATCGCATCCTCTTCCTTGAAGGTTTTCCCAACATGCAGGCCCTCGATCCGCTGCGGATCGGGCAGAATGTCGAGGAGATCCTGTCCTGCGATCTCGCCTCCGAGCTCGCTGCGCGCGCGCTCTACGTCGAAGCCGCGCAATATTGCTTCTCGGTCCACGACTATGTGACGAAAGAGCTTTACGACGGGCTCCTCATTGATGAGGAGAAGCACATCGATTTTCTGGAGACGCAGCAGGAGCTCATTCGCCAGCTTGGCGTCCAGCTCTGGGCGCAAAAGCACGTCGGGCATCTGGAAGAGTCCTGAGCGCGACTAAAGCGTTTTGATGGACCAATTAGCGCGTCATGCGCGGACTTGATCCACGCATGATGGAGCCGGGAAACCGGAGATTATTCGGCCGGGCTCATCGCAAAAAAAGGACGCCAGATGGCGTCCTTTTATTTTTACAGGCTCAGCCGTGATGTTTCTGTCTCGGTGGCCCCATAAGGGCTGGCTGGAACAGGACAGCCGCTGCGAGTGTCGTCACGAGGGCGATCGCCAGCAGCTTGCCCATGCTCGACGTGCCGGGATGATGCGAGAGCCAGAGACTGCCGAAGGCCGTCGCTGTCGTTGCAGCGCTGAAGAAGACGGCACGCGTTAAACTGGATTGCAGCAGATTCGTCGTCCCTGCCCGCCACGCCATCACGAAATAAATCTTGAAGGCGACGCCCAGCCCAAGCAGCAAGGGCAAGGCAATGATGTTCGCGAAATTGAGCGACAGATGGATGAGGACGGTGATTTCCAGCGTGACGAGGCCAGCCAGAAGCAGAGGCACTAATGTCATCAGCACATCCGTCACGCGCCGCAGGACAATGTAAAGAAGGATGCTGATCGACAGCAGCGCCCAGATTCCGGCTTCGATAAAGGCCCTGATGACAGTCTTGCCGGATTCCTGAACAGCGATCGGCTCGCCCGTCGCATCCGGCGCAATCCTCGTGACGTCCTTGACGAACTTCTTCATAAACCCGTTGTTATTCGCATCGCCGCCGGGCACGACTTCGATGCGGGCCTGACCATCTGCTGAAATCCAGTCCCGCCGAATAGTCGCGGGAATCTGGGCCAGACCGGTCTTCTTCACCTCAAGCGACTGATGCAGAAGATTGAGCGTCGTGTGGAGGCCCGGCAGCAGGACGGTGCGCGCCACAGCGCGCTTCTGCTCCGGAGCCGCGGCAAGCTTGCGCATCAAATCAGCAAGATGGCGCGCATCCGCTGCGCCCTTGCTTTTGTCATTGTCCGCAGCAGCCGTGAACTGATCCGCGGCTTTCTTCATTGCCGCAATGTCTTCCGCCGGCGTCGGCGGCGTCAGTTGGCGGTTCGGATCAAACAACGGCAGGATATAGGTCGCGGCCTTTTTAATGATCGGCAGTTTTGCATCCTGATCGGTCGGAATCAGGCTCTTGAGCGTCAAGACTTGCGCGACCTCCGGCAGCTTCTGAAGTTTCGCAACCGTTGGGCCTGTTGAATCGAGGTTCGAAGCCAGGATCTCGATGCGGTTCACAGGCGAGTCATGCTCGCGCGTCAGATCGAGAAGCGTCGAAACGGATTCGACCTTGGCGCTGCGCAGGTTGAGCGGATTGAAATCGAAATGCAGGTGCCGCAAGAGCGGCGTCCCGCTCAGGGCAACAGCGAGCGTTCCGATCACGATTGCATAGCGGTGATTCGCAAGAAAGGCATCGACCGGCGCAAGGAACTTGTAGCCGACCGGTTCAAGTTCGGCTGGCGGCTTCAGGAGGCTCAACAGGGCAGGCAGCAGGGTGACCGACGTGATGAAGGCGATGATCATGCCAGAGCCGGCGATGAGCCCCAATTCCGAAATGCCGAGATAGTCGGTCGGCAGAAAGGAATAGAACCCGGCGGTAGTCGCGGCCGCCGCAAGGGCAAGGGGCCGGCCGATCTTGACGGCGGCGCGGTGCAGCGCCTTGTGTATGTCCGGCTCGTCATGCCGCTCGGATCGGTAGCGCACGCTGAACTGAATGCCAAAATCGACGCCAATGCCGACAAAAAGCACAGCAAAGGCAACCGAGATGAGGTTGAGCGCATCCACCATCATCAGGCCGACCGCAGCCGTGATCGCAAGACCGACGAGAACACTCACAGCGACAGCGAAGACAATGCGGAAGGATTTCAGCGCGCGCCAGATGATGAAGATGACGATGACCGCCATCAGCAGCGCATTGAGGCCGGAGCCCTGCTCGACAGTGGCGAATTCTTCATCCGCCAACGGAACCTGGCCCGTCAGCCTGACGGTCACGCCCTTGTCGGCAGTGAGGCCGAGATCCTTAGCGCTTTGCCGGATGAAATTCGACGGAACGATGCCCGGCTGCAAAGATTCGAAATTGAGCACCGGCTGCACTTCGATGAAGCGCTGCAACTGCTGAAGCCCCGGCTTGTGGCCGCTCAGCAGAGTGCTCCAGGAGAAATATGTCGGCTGGCCTGCGAGGATGGATTGCAGCGCCGCCGACAGTTGAACCATCGGCCGGTCGAAATCATCGAAGGTGCCGGCCTTGACGCGCACGCCCCGCGTCACGAAGGCAAAGGCCTCCATCACGCCGCGCAGGCTCGGATCGGAGGAGAGCGTTGCAAGAAAGGGTTGCGCCCGCAAAAGGCCGTCGGCAGTTTTCTTGAGTTCGGGCGCCGGCTGAAAGAGGAGGCCGTTGCGATTGAAATAGGGGCCGCCATCCGGCCGGCTGACGTTTTTGAAAAGATCGGGCCGCGTCTCCAGCTTTTTGGCGAGGATCGCGGAGGCGCGTTCCGCAAGCTCCGGCGTCTTGCCGTTGATGACGACGACGATCTGCTCCTGTCTCTGCGGGAAGGCCTTGTCGAGCGCCGTCAACCGCTGCCGCCAGGGCAACTTCGGGGAAAGATACTGGTTGGTGTCGGTATTGATGGCGAAATGTTTGACCGTATAAAACGCGCCGCCAATGGTTAACGCAGCAGCAATGACAATAACGAGCCAGGCGCGCCGCACGCAGAACTCGACGATGCGCACGATGACTTTACTGATCGGTCCCTGGGGGCTCGGCTCAGGCCGTGGAGCCACATTCAGCACTTCTGATGTCTCGGTCATGGTTTGCGGGCACACAAGGAAGCCGCGACGCCAGCCGAAGAAAAAAACATCTGGAACACGGTTATCGGGCCTCTCTGTTTGGGAACTATCAATCCATTCGGGTGGCGGAATTGTGCCGAAAGGCCATCAGCCCGTGGCCGTAAACCTATTTGCCTGATTCCATTGGCGGTTTGACAATATTCTTGCCATCTTTAAAAGCTTCGCGCCCGCACGGGGTTTCCATGTCGCGGCTGGCGCAACCGCAACGGGCAATTCCAGAGCTTGAGGTATCGGATGAAGGTCATTTTGGCTCGGCCGCGGGGCTTCTGCGCCGGTGTTGTCCGCGCGATCGAGATCGTCGAGCGGGCGCTGGCGAAACATGGCGCACCGGTCTATGTCCGCCACGAGATCGTGCATAATGGTCATGTGGTCGAAAGTCTCAAGGCCAAGGGCGCCCGCTTTGTGGAAAATTTATCGGAAGTGCCTCCCGGGTCGCAGACGATCTTCAGCGCGCATGGCGTTCCCCGGCGGGTTGAGGAGGAAGCGGCCAATCTTGGGCTGCCGGTCATCGACGCCACATGCCCCCTGGTCGCCAAGGTTCACGCCCAGGGTGAACATTATGTCGCAGATGGTCGCACCGTCATTCTCATTGGCCACGCTGGCCATCCCGAGGTAACAGGGACTATGGGACGCATCCCCGGCCCTGTTTACCTCGTGCAGTCGGCAGCCGATGTTGGTAAGCTTACCCTGGCCAGCGGAACCCCGCTTGCCTATGTTACCCAAACTACGCTCAGCGTCGATGACACCAAATCGGTGATCGCAGCGTTGAAGCGAAGGTTTTCCGACATTGTCGGGCCGGAAACCAAGGACATCTGCTACGCGACACAAAATCGGCAGACCGCGGTACGCCAATTGAGCAAGCTTGTCGATGTCATCCTGGTTGTCGGCGCGAAGAACAGCTCTAATTCAAACAGATTGCGCGAGATTGGCGCCGAGGCCAGTGTCCCGAGCTATCTCGTCGCCGATAGAAACGATCTCGATCTCGACCTCGTACGCGAAGCCGGGACCATTGGGCTTACCGCCGGTGCTTCGGCCCCGGAAATTCTGGTGCATGAGGTGATCGAGGCGCTGCGCACGCTCGGGCCGCTGGAACTGATCATGCTGCCAGGAATAGAAGAAGATATCGAGTTTCGCTTGCCTTCCGAACTACTCGACTCGCCGTCAATCCAGCGCTCCGGGGTGGCCGCATCATAAGGCCCACGGCGCGTGCATTTGACGGACGAAACGACAACAGGAGTTGATATTCGATGGGGATCCCCTTCCTGCAAATGGCGCAAGTGGGCGCCTATGTAGTCAAACAGAAGCTGAAGGGACGCCAACGCTTCCCGCTGGTTCTGATGATCGAGCCGCTCTACCGCTGCAATCTTGCCTGCGCCGGATGCGGCAAGATCGATTATCCCGACAAGATCCTCAATATGAGGCTGTCAGTCGAGGATTGCATTGAGGCGATTGAAGAGTGCGGCGCGCCGGTGGTTGTCGTCGCAGGCGGCGAACCGATGCTGCACAAGGAATTGCCGGAGATCGTCGCCGCCGGCATAGCGCGACACAAATACGTCACGGTTTGCACCAACGCGCTGCTGCTCGAGAAGAATATCGGCAAGTACAAGCCCAGCCGTTATTTCAACTGGTCGATTCACCTCGACGGCGACGAAGAAATGCACGATCGCTCAGTCTGCCAGAAAGGCGTTTACGAGCGTGCGATGTCGGCTCTGAAGCTTGCCAAGGCCCAGGGTTTCCGCGTCACGATCAACACGACCCTGTTCAATGATGCAGAGCCTGAGCGGGTCGCGGCCTTCTTCGACGAGGTGACGAAGCTCGGCATTGAGGGCATCACCGTTTCTCCGGGCTATGCCTATGAGCGGGCGCCGGACCAGCAGCACTTCCTCAACCGCAACAAGACGAAGCAGTTGTTCCGCGACATCTTCAGCCGCGGCAAGGGCGGCAAGGCCTGGCCCTTCTTCCAGTCGCAACTGTTTCTCGATTTTCTTGCCGGCAACCGCACCTATGAATGCACGCCCTGGGGCAACCCGACGCGCTCGGTCTTCGGCTGGCAGCGGCCCTGCTATCTGCTGGGCGAAGGCTATGCCAAATCCTTCACTGAGTTGATGGAGACGACCGACTGGGATTCCTATGGCGTCGGCAAATACGAGAAATGCGCCGACTGCATGGTCCATTGCGGCTTCGAGGCGAGCGCCGTGAACGAGGCCTTCAGCAGACCGCTACAGGCGCTTGCCGTCAGCATGCGTGGCATCGCCACCAAAGGGCCGATGTCTCCCGATATTCCGTTAGACGGGCAGCGACCTGCCGAGTACGTCTTCTCGCGGAACATCGAGAACAAGCTCGCGGAAATCTCCAAGCCCGAAGCTACCGGCGAGCATCTTTCGGCCGCGGAATAAGGACTCAAAGGCCGCCTTCGTATCGAAGGCGGTCCTTATGAGGTGCGGCATCTGCCTCGGTTGGCGCAGCAGTGAACTCAGGACTGCGCCGATCGCCAGCGTCCCATCTTCGCGCAAAGCAACGAGCGCCGCCGGCGGCAACTGCCGCTCGGCGGGATCGGCGATGACGCGAAAGGCGGCGAACGGCAGATTATGGGCGGCAGCGAACCGCGCCGCGATATGCGACTCCATATCGACAGCGATTGCACCCGTTGCGACATGCAGCGCGCGCTTTTGCGCCGGATCGGCGACCGCCGTATTGACGCCGGCGATGTCAACGATCGGTGCACCGCCGAGCGCATTGGCAAGACCTTGCGCCCACGAGCGATTGCTCTGGAAACAGCAACCATCTTCAGCGATGACGGCACGCGCCACCAATGGGGTCCCGGCGCTTAACCCCGGCGCAAGGCCGCCAGCGATTCCGAAGCTGATAATGGCGGAAACATTCGCGCGCAGCGCATTTTCGAGCCTGGCTTCCAGACTCACGCGATCGCCGCCACTGGCGACGACAGCGATATTCGGTCCCGCGGCAACACGGGCCTCGGCGATGAGGCCCGTCACGGCGAGAATCGTGCCGGTCTTCACATGCCGACGTGAACGCCCGGATGATTGGCTCGGCTGAGGTTCCTGAAGCGCGCCATCGCCCAAAGCGGGAAGAACTTCGAATAACCGTGATATCGCAGGTAGAACACCCGAGGGAATCCGGTCCCGGTAAAATTCTCTTCGTGCCAAGAGCCAGTCTCCCCCCGAGAGTCTAGCAGATACCTGATGCCCCGCGCCACGGCGGGATCGTTTACCTCGCCCGCCGCCATGAGAGCCAGAAGCGCCCATGCCGTCTGCGAAGCTGTGCTCGGCGCTTTTTTATAGCCGGCGTAGTCAAACGCATAACTATCCCCGCGTTCGCCCCAGCCGCCATCCTCATTCTGGATGGCCTTCAGCCAGGTGACGGCGCGTTGAAACGCCTCACATTTATGGTCGAGCCCAGCAGCATTGAGCGCGCAGAGCACGGACCATGTTCCATAAATGTAATTGATACCCCAGCGGCCGTACCAGCTTCCGTCTTTTTCTTGTTCCCGAAGCAGGTAATCCACCGCGGAAGCAACTTGCAAGTTATTCTGCGGGGTTTCCCCTAGTTGTGCGAACATCGAGACGCAGCGCGCCGTCACGTCCGCCGTCGGCGGATCGAGCAGAGCGCCATGATCGGCGAAGGGGATGTAGTTCAAGTAAGTGTGATCGTTGTCCGCGTCGAAGGCGCCGAAGCCGCCATTATGGCTCTGCATGCCCTCGACCCAGCGCCGCGCATCGGCAATCGCTCGCGTATATTCGTCCGGCCCGACCGCTTGCAGGCTTTTGCCGGCGCGATCCATGGCCATGACGACCACAGCCGTATCGTCGAGATCGGGATAGTGTTCGTTGACGTATTGGAAAGCCCAGCCGCCAGGCGGAGTCGCTGGACGCTTGAGCGCCCAATCGCCCCGCAGATCGAGAATCTGTAATGGTTTCAGCCACTCAAGCGCCCGGCCAACCGCCGCGTCGGCCTCTTCGCCGCCGGCTTCAATCAGCGCATGCGCCATCAGCGCGGTGTCCCAGACGGGAGAGACGCAGGGCTGGCAATAGGCCTCATCGTCCTTGACGATGAGCAACTTCTCGATGGCGACGCGCGCCAGCGTGTAATTGGGATCGTCCTCCGGATAACCGAGAACGTCATACATCTCCGCAGCATTGATCATGGCAGGAAATATCGCACCCAGCCCATGCTCGCCATTCAGCCGCTCGTCGACGAACTGAACGGCTTTCGCGACTGCGCTTTGGCGCACCCGCCGCGGAATATAAGGCTCAAGAGCACGCAGGACAGCATCGAGAGCGCCGAAGACCCCGCTCCAGGGGAAGGATTTCTGCGGGCCATCCGGCCAATGCCGCACCTTGTCGGGCGGCACGACGAAAAGCTCGTCGAGCCTGATGCCGAGCGGATTGCGCGCCCTGGCTTTGAGCGACATCACCACCATGAGCGGCACGAGGACCGTGCGCGCCCAATAGGAAATCTTCGACAAATGAAAGGGAAACCACTCCGGCAGATGCATGATCTCGACCGGCATGATCGGTACGGCGCGCCAGGGCACGATTTCGAATGTGGCCAGCAGGGCGCGGGTGAAGACATTGGATTCCGCCGCGCCGCCATGTGCAAGAATGGCCGCGCGCGCGCGCCGCATGTGGGGAGCCTCGACAGAATCGCCGATCGCCTTCAAGGCGAAATAGGCTTTGACCGTCGCGCTTATATCGAACGTCTCGCTATGCAGAAGCGGCCAGCCGTCATGGACGGCGGATTGCAGGCGGCGAATGTAGCGCCCGATCTTGGCTTCGAGTTCGGCCGGCGCAGGCTCGCCAAGATAATGATGATAAAGGACATATTCCGCCGGGATCGTCACGTCGGCTTCGAGTTCGAAAACGAAGTGGCCATCCGGCTTCTGCTCGTCGAGAAGCGTCCGCGTCGTCTCGGCGATGCCGCGTTCCACCTCATCAAGGGTGGGACTCCCCTTGGGAACCGACGCGGCGATGAGAGTTGCGCATTCGTTCATTCAGGGCAAACCTGTACAATCCAGCGTGGACCTGTGCCAACGCCTTCAGTCAAATGGAGTTTCGGGACAAGCAAAGAATTTCGGCCGCAGCCCGAAAACCTGAGCGTATAGAGCCTTCGATCGTCGCGGGCAAACCGGTTGCCGTCCAATCTCCCGCGAGAAAAAGATTGGGAAATGCGGTCCGGGTCGCCGGCCTCCGGGCTTCTTCTTCCGGCGTTGCGGCAAAGGTCGCGCGTATTTCCCTGATGATTTGCCATGTGGGCAGCGGTTGCGCAATCTGTGTCACACGGGCAACATCCTGCCAGATCCGCTCGGCCAGGACCTCGCGCGGGGTGTCGAGCAGCCGGTCGGCGCCGCTGATCGTCACCGAGAGGCGATCGGGAAAGACGAAGAGCCATTCGGCGAGTCCGTTCACGATGCCGGTTATCGGGGCGAGCCCGGCCGGCGGCGCAATTTTGAAATGCGCATTGACGATGGCCCTGAAGCTTCGCGGCGCAGGCAGATCGGGCACAAGGCTTACTGCGACGACGGGCGGCACAGCCAGAACGACCTGATCCGCGGCGTCTATTGCAATGGATTCATGGCCAAAATCGAGCCGGGCAACGTGCCCCTCTGCGAAAACGATATTGCTTAGCCTGCGCTTGAAGGTGATCTGAACATTTTGCGCAGCCAGCCAGGCCAGGGCCGGCTCGATGAAAGCCGCCGATAGTCCCGGCTGCGCGACGAGCGGGCGGCAGGCGCGGCCTCCCTTCATCAGCGTCTCGCGCAGAAGCGTGGCAGCCAAGCTCGCCTCGGCTTCTCCCGGCTCCGTATTCAGCGCAGCGAGGAAAAACGGCCGCCAGAGACGCTCATAGAGCGTCCCCTTGCAGACCATTGCAGCTCCGATCGGCGTGCCCTTGGCGGCTTTCAGCAGAGCAAGAGGCGCGAAGTAATCGCGGATTCGTGTATCCGGAACCCGGCGCTGCGACGACAGGACCCACCAGGGGATCGGCCCGTCATTGGGCCGCAAACGCCAGCGCGCGCCGTTCGCGAAGTCGATAAAGGCGAAATCAGCCGTTTCCGGTCCAACGAGCCGGTCTTCCGCGCCGATTTCGCGAAGGAACGCCTGCGCCGCGTGATTGCCCGACAAAAGCAGATGGTTGCCATTGTCGATGACCATGCCCAGCGTGGCGTCGAAATAAGATCTGCACCGGCCACCCGCCTGTGGCGCGGCTTCGTGAATGAAAATCTCGCGCCCGTGCGGCGCAAGCCGAAGCGCTGCCGCAAGCCCCGCAAGGCCTGCCCCGATGACGTGAATCCTCGCCGTCATCGCTTGCCCTGCCCTAAAACAAGCCGTGGCGAAGAAACGCACCCAGTACGCGATGCTTCGGCACATGGACCCTGATGCGCGGAGACGCGAAGCCGCGCGCTTCGACGCCTTCGAGAATCGAATGATAGACGTCCGCCATCAGCCGCGGGGCGCGCACGCTCTTGCGCGGACAGCGCGCCATGATCTCCTGCGCCTCGGCGAAATAGGATTTCGCCATCGCGATAATCGGCGCACAGGCTTTCGCCAGACCCGGCTCCGCGAGCACCCGCCCCGGAACGGTCGTCGTGATGCCAGCGGCTTCCAGTGCCTCACGCGGCAGATAAAGCCGGTTGATCCCGGCATCTTCGTCGAGATCGCGCAAGATGTTGGTAAGCTGGAATGCACGGCCGAGGTGATGGGCGAGATCCTTGCCCTCGCTTCGCGGCACGCCGAATACGCGCACCGACAGCCGCCCGACCGCACTTGCAACACGGTCACAATAAAGATCGAGCGTCTCGTAGTCCGGCCCCTGGATGTCCGCATTCACATCCATTTCCATGCCATCGATCACGGCGTAGAAATCCTCCTGCGCGAGATCGAAGCTGCGGATCGCGGCGCCGAGTTCCTCAAGACCGGCGACTTGCCCGCCCTGAACGAGCGTGGCGATATCCTGCCGCCATTGCGCCAGAGCAGCGCGCCGTTGCGCCGGTGGCCCACCATCATCGGCGATATCGTCCACCGCCCGGCAAAAGGAATAGATCTCGAACATCGCGGCGCGCTGAGGCGGCGGGAGAACGCGCATGGCCGTGTAAAACGAACTGCCGCTCGCGCGCGCTTTGGCTGAAGGCGCAGCCGATTCCATCGTAATACTCATAAACCTTTCCCGGTCGTGGCGACGCGCGACCCGGCCCGGCGTGTGGACTGGGCAAGCCCCTCGCCGATCCCGAACAGAGTCAAGACAAGAACATGGGGCTTCGACAGGTGAACCTTGTCGCTCAGCGGGTCGCGATGCAAAAGCCCCTTGACGAGGATCTGCGCAAGACGCCCGATCACCGCCGTTTCGAGGCAGAGGCGCAGATCCTGGACCATGCGCGGAAGTTCCTTGCCGATCTGCACGAGATCGTCGGTGTGGGCAGCGATCCTGTGCAGACAAGATAAAAGCGCAGGCGAAGCTTTTTCCGCGCCAAGCGCTTTCACATCCGCGCCGGCCTCCGCCAAGGCGTCGAGCGGGATATAAACCCGGTCCAGCTTGCGATAGTCGGCGCCGCAATCCTGCAAATGATTGATGATCTGCAAGGCCGAGCAAAGCGCGTCGGAGGCAAGCCAGGTGCGCTCGCTTTCGCCATGCACGTCGAGAACGAAACGGCCCACCGGCGCAGCCGAATAGGCGCAATAGTGCATCAGTTCGTCGAAATTCTCGTAACGGTTCTTGACCGCATCCATGCGGAAAGCATGCAGAAGATCGAGCGCGTGGCGCGGCGAAAGCCCGCGCTCGGCCAATATGGCGCGCAGCGGCCGCGCTGCTTCGATGTCATCGATCTTGCCGGTGAGCGCCGCCTCGAACCGATCGAGCCCGGCAAGCTTCTGTTCGCCCGTGAGCTTCGGATCGTCGGCAATATCGTCGGCGGCTCTGGCGAAGCGGTAAAACGCCAGAACGGCAGGCCGGTGCCGGGCCGCGATCAGCCGTGACGCGACTGGAAAATTCTCATCCCTGTGAGTCTTCGTCGGAACGGATGGAAGATCGAAACTCATTTGAGATAACCATATTGACCGAACCAGGCCAAAGCGTCGGCGAGGCCCTCCTCATAGGGCCTGGCGCAATAGGCCAGATCGCGCTGCGCCTTGGCGGACGAAAAGAACATTCTGTATTTCGCCATACGCAACCCATCGCGCGTCAGGAACGGCTCGCATTGCGTCCAGCGCGCCTTTGTCTCGGCAAGAAAAGCCAAGGGGTAAAGAACGGAACGCGGCAAGCGCAAGCGTGGCGCGCGGCGGCC
Source organism: Beijerinckiaceae bacterium (assembly GCA_004298435.1). Classification (GTDB taxonomy): domain Bacteria; phylum Pseudomonadota; class Alphaproteobacteria; order Rhizobiales; family Beijerinckiaceae; genus Methylovirgula. The sequence continues at coordinate 20,289 of SCSF01000146.1, read as the reverse complement.
GCTCAAACCCGCAATTTCCGCGAGCAAAGCCGCGAGCCCGACATTTTGCCCACCCAGTATATAGTGCTCTCCGACCGCGCCATGCCTCAGCGCCGCCAGATGCCCGGCTGCGACATCGTCCACATGGACCAGATTGAGCCCTGTGTCCACATAGCCGGGCATGCGGCCCATGGCGGCCTCGATGATGATCCGGCCCGTGGGAGTGGGCCTGACGTCCCGGGGGCCAACAGGCGTCGAGGGGTGAACGATGACCGCCGGCAGACCTTCCCCATCAATCATCGCCGAGACGATGGCTTCGGCGTCCACCTTGCTGCGCTTATAGGCCCCGATGCCTGCCCCTGGCGGCAGCCGGCAACTTTCATCGGCTGGCGTTCCACTCCCGTTGACGGCAAGGGTCGCGACGCTGCTCGTGTAGACGATCCGCTCGACCCCGGCTGCAAGCGCCGCACGCATGAGGTTGCGGGTGCCGTCCCGATTTGTCCGCACGATCTCTCCGGGATCATGCGCCCAGAGCCGGTAATCGGCGGCAACGTGGCAAAGAAACCGCACCCCGGCCATTGCCTTACCGACAGAAACAGGGTCGCAGATGTCGCCGGCAACCACCTCGATGTCGAATTTATCGAGATTGCATCTTGAGCTTGAGGGGCGAACCAGGCCGCGCAGCGAATAGCCGGCCTCAGCCAATGCACGCGCTACGGCCGATCCCACGAAGCCCGAGGCTCCCGTGATCAGTACCTTGTCGCCTGCCACGCTGTTTTACCCCCAGAGACCGGCACTGCCGATGGTATCAGCGGCCTTAGCATCTGTTGCGCCGAATTCGCAACGCCGGCCGCATTCCAAGATGCTCATTATAAATTCCGCGTTCCGATTGATTCCGCTAAAAAAACAAAGCGATTGCGCCGCCGGACGACAGGCTTCCCCAAATCCGGCGGGGACTTACCATTTGTGCAATGGGAACAGCAACGGGCCAAAGTCAAATTTCGCGTGTTCAGACGATACCGCCAAGCCTGACAGAAAGCCGCCCCGGTCGCTTGGTAACGCATTGGCGCACGATTTGCCGTTTTCCGAAAAGCCCTTCACTTTTTGCGGATAATCTCCTTTATAGCCTTTTCAAGCGAAGTGGCTTCCGGTTCGCGTGAAGAAAACGCGCCGCAAGGAAATGGAGCTGCGGTTCTGAATTCCATCAAAGCCGCAACGACTCTGGAACGCTGCTCGATCGTGGCTCTATCCTTCCAGCCATTTCCGTAAAATTCAGACGAGACCTTCATGGGATTCAAATGTGGCATCGTCGGTCTGCCGAATGTCGGCAAATCGACCCTTTTCAATGCGCTGACACAGACCGCCGCGGCTCAGGCGGCAAATTATCCGTTCTGCACGATCGATCCCAATGTCGGTGATGTCGCCGTGCCCGATCCACGCCTTGAGAAGCTTGCAGCGATAGCGTCTTCGAAAGAGATCATTCCGACGCGCCTCACCTTTGTCGATATTGCGGGCCTCGTGCGCGGCGCATCGAAGGGCGAAGGGCTCGGCAATCAGTTTCTGGCGAATATCCGCGAATGCGATGCCATCGCGCATGTCGTGCGCTGTTTCGAAGATTCCGACATTACGCATGTCGAGGGCAAGATCGCGCCCGTAGCGGACATAGAGATCATCGAAACCGAATTAATGCTCGCCGATCTCGAAAGCCTCGAAAAACGCATCGTCCCATTGGAAAAAAAGGCCAAAGGCGGCGACAAGGAAGCCAAAGAGCTTTTCGATCTGATGAACCGCTGCCTCGTTCTGCTGCGCGAAGGCAAACCGAGCCGCCTCGTCGAGATCAAGCCCGAGGAAACGAAAAGCTTCGCCGGCCTCGGCCTGCTGACATCAAAGCCGGTTCTCTATGTCTGCAATGTGGAAGAGGCCGCTGCGGATGGCGGCAACGGATTTTCCGCAGAGGTGCAAAGGCGCGCTGCTGAAGAAGGCGCTGTCGCGGTTATCGTCTCAGCCAAGATCGAAAGCGAAATCGCGATCCTTCCCGCAGACGAGCAGAAAGACTATCTTGAGGCTGTCGGTCTTTCCGAACCGGGGCTCAATCGCGTGATCCGCGCCGGCTACGATCTGTTGCGGCTCATCACTTATTTCACTGTCGGGCCGAAAGAGGCGCGCGCCTGGACGATCGAAGCCGGCACCAAGGCGCCGCAAGCCGCGGGCGTCATTCATACCGACTTCGAAAAAGGCTTCATCCGCGCCGAAACGATCGCCTATGCGGATTATATCGCGGGCGCTGGAGAAGCCGGCGCGCGCGAGGCGGGGAAATTCCGCCTCGAAGGCAAGGAATACGTCGTGCAGGACGGCGACGTGATGCACTTCCGCTTCGCGAATTAACGAGGCCGCCGCATCAGAAAATAGTCAGATTTCTGTCGCTGGAATGCAGCACGCATGAGGTCTTTCTGACACGATGACCCTTTTCCATATCGGGCAATCGCACGGCGACAACGGGGAGATTCATATTCCTGCTCGGCACTGCATCGAAATGCAGCTCAGACTTGAATTTCCCTTTTCCCAGAACCCTGCATAAAAGATCAACACGAACCTTGTTGCTGCTCGTATTGAAAACGCCCACGTCATATCGCGTCTGACAGACTGTCGTGGGCGTCTTTCTCTTCCCCTCCGGGGGTTTAACCTGACACGCCTCTTTCGCCCTTTGTATTTTGATCTGTAAATTGGGCAGGCTTCCGTTGGCTGCCTGCGCGCTTGTGTATGAGCCGGCGCACATCGAGAATGCGAAACCAAAAGCCGCAACCGCACAGAACTTCGTCTTCATATGTCCGTCTTTCCGAATGATGCTTCTGTAAAGCGTCCGCTTTTATCAGCAGTTCCCCTCAGCGCCGGCGCGGAACCACGCAAAGGCCCGTCCGTTTATTGACATTCAGCGATTTGAGGGAAGCCGCATGCGTAAACCTGTCATCTTTGCTGCGCTTGGCTTGTTACTCATTCCGGCGGCAGCTATTGCGTAACCGGCGAAAATCGGCAAGACGTCTGCCGGTCCCGTCCTCGAAACCCCTGCCGGAATCTCCCTCTATGTTTATGACGTGGACAAGCGCGGCGGCAGCCATTCCAGTTGCGGCGAAAACTGCATCAAACATTGGCGGCCATTTCTGGGCGGCACGGACTCCAAGCCGCAAGGCGACTGGAGCATTATCACGCGGGTCAGCGGAAAAAAACAATGGGCCTACAAGGGCCGCCCGCTTTATACTTGGCTCAAGGATACAAAGCCCGGCCAAATCAGTGGAAATGGCTATGACGGCAATAGATGGCATGCAGCCAGGCCATGAGAATCATGGTCATTGCGTTTTCGTGCAAAGTGGCTTTCGGTTCGCGTAACAAAATGCCCTGGGCAGCGCAAAGGCGGAGACCAGATGCCAAACCGACGATTTCGCAGTTTTTGCCGCACGCGGCTTCTGACAAGGGCGCAGCAGTGACCCTCGACTCGACAACAGAGCCGCGCACGCAAGAGCTTCGCACCGATGGGGATACGCCAATGCCCCCGGTTTTCGACGATGCCTTCCGCCATTCGCTGAGTGAGCTTTTCCGCTGGCGCAGGGATGTCCGCCGCTTCCGATCCGATCGTGTTGATATGCAGGTGATCGCGGAACTGATCGAACTCGCGACTCTGGCGCCATCGGTGGGGCATAGCCAGCCGTGGCGTTTCGTCATTGTCGAGGATAGCGCGCGCCGCAAAGCCATCATCGACAATTTCAATACCTGCAACGCGGCCGCGCTTGCCAATTATGATGGAGCGGAGGCCGCGCTTTATGCCAAGCTCAAACTGGCCGGATTATGCGAGGCGCCCGTTCATCTTGCGGTTTTTTGTGACAGCTCGACGGCCGACGGACGCGGCCTTGGCCGCATGACGATGCCTGAAACGCTTGTCTTTTCCGTCATCGGGTCTTTACAAAACCTCATGCTCGCAGCCCGGGCGCGTGGCCTTGGCGCTGGCTGGATTTCGATTCTGGAGCCGCGCGAGGTCGCTACGATTCTCGAAATTCCGGCAGAATGGCGATTCGTTGCCTATCTATGTATTGGCCGCCCCGAGGAAGAGCATCTCGACCCGGAGCTCGAGCGGCACGGGTGGCAGGCACGCCTGCCGCAAAGCACCGTGCTGCACCGACGCTGAGTCCGCCCTATATAGAAAAGGCGGCTATTTCAGAAGCTTCGCACAAAACAAGACAGGCTGAAATTGGTTCGTGACCCTGCACCAGAAATCGTAACGCCGGCATGAGCCTGACGCTTGCACATCTGTCCGATGCCCACATCGGGCCGCTGCCGCGCCCGCACCGGCATGAGCTTATCGGCAAGCGCTTCACCGGCTATCTCAACTGGACGCGCGCGCGTTCGCATGTCCATGACATGGACCTGTTGGCGGCTCTCGTCGCGGATATGCAGGCGCAGGATCCTGACCATATCGCCATGACCGGCGATATTCTGAACATCGGCCTCAAGGCGGAATATCCCCTCGCCAGATCCTGGCTGGAGACGCTCGGCTCGCCGCATGACGTCAGCTTCGTGCCTGGCAACCACGACGCCTATGTGAAAGGAACGATGCCGGATCTCACCACGACCTTCGCGCCCTGGACGAAAAACGATGCGGGAGAGACGGGCTATCCCTATTTGCGGCTGCGCGATAATGTCGCGATCATCGGACTTTCCTCGGGGGTTCCGACCCCGCCCTTCGTCGCTTCCGGCCGTCTCGGCCGCCAGCAATGCCAGGCGGCGGCAAGGCTTCTCGCCGAAGCCGGCCGCGCCGGGCATGTGCGCGTCATCCTCATCCACCATCCGCCGCACAGGGACGGAGCAAGTTTCGGACGCGCCCTCGCGGACGCGGAGGACTTCGAAGGCATGGTTCGCCGCGTCGGCGCCGAACTGATCCTGCACGGCCATAATCACCGGCTGATGACCCATTATATCGAGGGCCCGGACCGGCCGGTTCCGGTCGTCGGCGTCGCCTCGGCCTCGGCCATCCGCGGCACGCCGAGCCACCGCGCCGGCTACCATGTTTTCAAAATCGACGGGACGACGAAAGAGCCTCACATCAAAGGCTATGGCCGTGGGCTCATCCGTGGCGGCAAGAAAGAGATCGGCGATCTGGGGCCGATTCCTTTATAGAGAGGCTTCAGCCGGCGAGCTTCGCTTTCACGGCGGCGCTCGCAGCGGCGAAATCCATACGGCCGGCGTATTTGCTCTTGAGGAGGCCGATCACTTTCCCCATCTCCTTGACCGAGGCGGCGCCCGTTTCCGCTATCGCGGCAGTGATTGCGGCGTCCGTCTCCGCCGGGCTCAAGGGCTGCGGCAGGAAGCTCTGGATGATGGCGATTTCCTCGCGCTCCTTGGTCGAAAGATCGGCGCGGCCTGCCTTTTCGTAGATTTCCGCCGATTCCTGCCGGCTTTTCACCAGCTTCTGCAACAAGACGAGTATGTCGTCATCGGAGACCGTCCTGCCCTGCCCGCGCGCCTCGATATCCTTGTCCTTGAGGCCGGCATTGATCATGCGGATGGTGGCGACGCGGAGCTTGTCGCCAGCCTTCATCGCCGTCTTGAGTTCATCGTTGAATCGGTCGCGCATCGGCGTCTCCTGATTGATCGGCATTAAGTGAATGCGTGTGACGAAGTTGATCCTCGCTTGGGATTGACCCTGCTCCGGCTTCTTCCTACAGCATGTAGGACGAAGGCCATCATTTTTGACGCCGCGAGACGCCGCAGGTCCCTGACCATCGCGAAACGTCGAGACGGCCACCGCCTTGGAGCCGTTCGCCGGCTTTTCGCTTGAATCCCGCGATGCTGTCGCCACAGGTGCAGGCTGAGAGATGCCGCTCGCGATCGCGGAAGAACGAGGGTGTAGAACGCACATGACCCAGGATCAAGACCAACACGACGCATCTGGCTGGACGAAACCTCTCACCACGGCGCGTCTCGTGCTAGCCGACGGCACGGTGATCGAAGGTTTTGGACTGGGGGCCGTTGGCGAGGCTGTCGGCGAAGTCTGCTTCAACACGGCCATGACCGGCTATGAGGAAATCCTCACTGATCCATCTTATGCCGGGCAGATCATCACCTTCACATTTCCGCACATCGGCAATGTCGGCGCAAACGAATCAGACATCGAGACGATCAATCTCGCCGCCACATCCGGCGTGCGCGGCGTAATCGTACATGCGCTGATTACCGATCCATCGAACCATCGCGCCACGCGGCACCTCGACCAATGGCTGAAAAGCCGCGGCATCATCGGCCTCGCCGGCATCGATACGCGGGCACTGACCATACGCATCCGCGAACAGGGCATGCCCAATGCGGTGATCGCCCATTCGCCCGAAGGCGTGTTCGATCTGCCCGCGCTGAAAGCCAAGGCCGCGCAATGGCCCGGGCTCGTCGGCATGGATCTCGTGCCAGACGTTGCGACGACCCAGCGCTTCACCTGGGACGAGACAGCCTGGACCCCCGAAACCGGCTACGGGAAACAGACCGAGCCCAAATATCATGTCGTCGCCATCGACTACGGCATGAAGCGCAATATTTTGCGGCTTCTGGCGGACGTCGGCTGCGCGGTGACAGTCGTGCCATCGACAGCTTCGACGGCGGACATTCTGGCGCTCGCGCCAGACGGCGTGTTTCTCTCAAACGGCCCCGGCGATCCGGCGGCGACCGGAGAATATGCTGTGCCGGTAATTAAGGATCTGATCGACCGGAAAATTCCGACCTTCGGCATCTGCCTCGGTCATCAGATGCTCGCCATCGCAATCGGCGCCAAAACGATGAAAATGCCCCAGGGTCATCATGGCGCCAACCATCCGGTGATGGATTACACGACCGACAAGGTCGAGATCGTCTCAATGAACCACGGTTTTGCGGTCGATCGCGACACGCTGCCCGCGTTCGCGAAAGAGACGCATCGCTCGCTCTTCGATGGCTCGAACTGCGGCATGGCGCTGACGGATCGCCCCGTATTTTCGGTGCAGCACCATCCCGAGGCGTCGCCCGGCCCGCGCGACAGCCATTATCTGTTCAGGCGCTTCGTCGCGATGATGGAGAAGGAGAAGGAGAAGGCGTGAAGTAAAGGATGCGAGGCGTTTATGAACGGCGCACTCGTTTGGAAAGACAGACACTCTTCTGCGCATTAAAGCTAACGGAAGTGCAGCGTGCGCAGCTTGTTTCCGTAAGATTTTTTTCCGGGCCGTGATTCTAATTCGCTCCTAATTCGCCGCTGGCACGATTGGGCCACGGGGGCGATTGGAGAAGAGTATGAGCACGAAATGCCTACGGCCCCGCGCCGTATTTGCCATCACGGCGCTGGCTATAACCTTCGCAGCGCCTGCGCTGGCCTACACTGGCCAGAAATACCGCAGCCAGGCAAAAATCGATATCAACGAGGCCCGCGCTATCGCGCTGAAGGCCCACCCGGGCAGGATCACCGACGAAGAGCTCGAGCTGGAACGCGGTGGCAGCGGGCTGCGCTATTCCTTCGACATCAAGAACGGCTCTCATATCCAGGAGGTCGGCGTTGATGCTAAATCCGGTAAGATCCTCGAAAACGACCGCGAAGGACCGAACCCGGACTGACACTCGCGCAAGACCGCCCGCCTCGCCGCACGCGGGGTGGGCTTTCACGCAATATGAGGCGTGTAATGAACGAGATGACCAAGTCTACGCTCAGCAAGGTGCCGGCGGTAACGCTCGGCTTCTGGGTCATCAAGATTCTTGCGACAACGCTCGGCGAAACCGGCGGCGACGCTGTCACAATGGGCTTGCTGCATGCCGACAAGAACGCGCAGAACGGCGGCTATCTTGTCGGGACCGCGATATTTCTCGCCATCTTCATCGCCGCCGTCATTGCGCAGATGCAGGCGAAGAAATTCAACGCCTGGATCTACTGGTTCGCCATCATCGCATCGACGACCGTCGGCACGACGATGGCCGATTTCTGCGATCGCTCGCTCGGCATCGGCTATGCGGGTGGCGCGTCGATCCTGCTGGCCTGCGTATTGGCATCGCTTGCGGTCTGGCACCTGGCGCTTGGAACGGTCAACGTCACGACCGTTGCGACGCCGAAGGTCGAGATCTTCTATTGGGTGACAATCACCTTTTCGCAAACGCTTGGCACGGCGCTAGGCGATTGGACGGCCGATGATACTGGCCTCGGCTACAGCGGCGGCGCTATCTTTTTCGGCAGCGCCCTCGTTATCCTGGCGGCGCTCTATTACTGGACGAGCCTCTCGCGCGTCTTTCTTTTCTGGGCGGCCTTCATTCTGACCCGCCCGCTCGGCGCGACGCTTGGCGATTTCCTCGACAAGCCGACCGCGCATGGCGGCCTCGATCTCAGCCGGCCGCTGGCATCGATCATCATCCTCGTTGCGATCGTTGTTTTGGTGATGGCGCTTCCACAGCGCGCCGGACGGCATCCTGTGGCGGAGCAAAGTTAATCGAAGAAGAAGCGAGACGCTCCGAGCTGTTCCCTCTCCCCGTTCACGGGGAGAGGGTTAGGGTGAGGGGCTTGGTGAGTGGCCACAAGGTAAATTGTCTTTCACGCCTTCAGACCCACGATAAAGATTCCGGCCAATCCCCTGGCCCCTCAGCTTACCTCTCCCCGCAAGCGGGGAGAGGAGCGGCAAGCGTCCGTGTGAAACGGCTTGCGGGCGAGGGGAAGCAGGGCAAATCCCCGGCTTTCTTGACCTTTCGCCGCTCGACGCCTAAAAGGCCCCATTCTCGAAAGAGATGTTTCGATTTCAGACCACCGGCCCAGAGGGTTTGCCCCAGAGGCTTGGCGGTTACCGTCCGGCAGCGCGTTGCGCCCCCGGGCGCGTTTTGCGTTGGGCTTTGGTATCCTTCTCCCGCTCGCGGGAGAAGGGCGAGGGCAGCGACCGACGCATAAATGCCGAAGATGAAGCGCCTGCTTGGGGCGGTCATCCAGGCAGGTCTTTAACCGCATGATCTCCAACTTTTCGGGATCATGCTGAAGGGTAACGATATGTTCGAGGGGCTTTCCGAAAAGCTCTCTGCCATTTTCGACGGTCTGACGCGGCGCGGCACGCTCAGCGACGCCGATGTCGATCTCGCCCTGCGCGAGGTTCGCCGCGCGCTCCTCGAAGCCGATGTCGCGCTCGATGTCGTGCGTTCCTTCGTCGACAAGGTGCGCCACCGCGCGATCGGCGCGAATGTCGTCAAGTCGGTGACGCCCGGCCAGATGGTCATCAAGATCGTCAACGACGTTCTGGTCGAAACGCTGGGGACTGCCGGCGAGCCGATCGATGTCGATACGCTGCCGCCGGTCGCTATTATGATGGTCGGCCTGCAAGGCGCCGGCAAGACGACGACGACCGCCAAAATCGCCAAGCGCCTCGCCGAGCGGATGAAGCGCAAGGTGCTGATGGCCTCGCTCGACGTGAAGCGCCCCGCCGCGCAGGAGCAGCTCGCCGTGCTCGGCCGTCAGGTCGGCGTCGATACGCTGCCCGTCGTTGCGGGCCAGACGCCGGTGCAGATCGCGCGGCGTGCGGAGCAGGCAGCGCGCCTGCAAGGCTATGATGTGGTGCTCCTCGACACCGCCGGCCGCACCCATATCGACGAAGCCCTGATGGCCGAAATGGTCGAGATCAAGGAGGCTTCAAATCCGCACGAGATCCTGCTCGTCGCCGACAGCCTCACAGGTCAGGACGCGGTCAATCTTGCGAAGAACTTTGACGATCGCGTCGGGATCACCGGCATCGTCCTGACCCGCGTCGATGGCGACGGGCGCGGCGGCGCGGCGCTCTCCATGCGCGCCGTCACGGGCAAGCCGATCAAGCTTCTCGGCGTCGGCGAGAAGATGGATGCGCTCGAGGATTTCCATCCCGATCGCATCGCCAACCGCATTCTCGGCATGGGCGACATTGTTTCGCTGGTCGAGAAGGCGGCGCAGACGATCGACGCGGAAAAGGCGCAGAAGATCGCCGAGAAAATGCGCAAGGGTAAATTCGATCTCGAAGACCTTGCGGATCAGTTGGCGCAGGTGGAGAAGATCGGCGGCCTCGGCGGCATCATGGGCATGTTGCCCGGCATTGCGAAAATGAAAGACAAGATCGCATCCGCCAACCTCGATGACCGCATCATCAAGCGCCAGCGCGCCATCATCCTGTCGATGACTCCGAAGGAGCGGCGCAATCCCGATCTTCTCAAAGCCTCGCGCAAGAAGCGCATCGCATCCGGCTCGGGCACAAGGGTCGAGGATGTGAACAAGCTGCTGAAGCAGCATCGGCAAATGGCCGACATGATGAAGCAGATGACCGGCAAGCGCGGCGCGATGGGCAGAATGGCGTCGATGCTTGGCATGGGCGGAATGCCCGGCGGCATGCCTTCCGGAATGCCGATGCCGAGCCCGGATGAAATCGCGGCTTTGCAAAGAGAGATGGGTCAGGGAGAAAAGGCTCCTGCCGCGTCGGGACAGGCGCCGGCATTGCCTGCCGGCCTCTTCGGCAAAGCGCCAGGTGGCCTGCCCGGCCTCGGCGGTCTCAAGTTACCGGGCCTCGGCGGCGGGAAACTGCCAGGCCTTGGTGGCGGAGCCCTCGGCAAGCCGGGGAAGAAGAAATGAAATTAGCCTCAATAACTCAACCGTCATGCGCGGACTTGATCCGCGCATCCAGACACCGATGGCAGGCGCATGGATGGCCGGGTCAAGCCCGGCCATGACGCCCATGGAAACAGAAAGGAAAAAAGCATGTCTCTGAAAATTCGTTTGTCGCGCGGCGGAGCCAAGAAGCGCCCCTTCTATCGCGTCGTCATCGCCGATGCGCGCTCGCCGCGGGATGGCCGTTTCATCGAAAGGATCGGCACCTTCGATCCGTTGAAGGCGAAAGATGCCGCCGACCGTCTCGTGCTCGACACGGAAAAGGCCACCGCCTGGCTTGCCAAGGGCGCACAACCGACCGATCGCGTCGCGCGCCTGCTTGACGGGCTTGGTCTGATGAAGCGCACGCCGAAGAACAACCCGCAACAGGGCACGCCGAAGAAAAAGGCGCAGGAACGCGCCGCGGCGGCAGCCAAGGCGGCGGAAGCTCCTGCGGCGTAGAGCCTCTTGCGGTTCTGATAAAATCAGAACCGCGGCTCCATTTGCTTGTTTCGACGCGTTTTCTTCACGCGAACCGGAAACCACTTCGCTTGAAAACGCTGTAGTTCAGAAGAGACTTTCGTGCCGAAGGATCGCATTCTCGTCGGACAATTCGGCGCCGCGCATGGCGTCAAGGGCGAGGTGCGGCTGAAATCCTTCACGCAGGATCCAGCGGCGATCGGCAGCTACAAAGGACTTGCCGACGCCGGCGGAACGCGGCGTTTCGAGATCGAATCGCTGCGGCTCCTGAAGGACGATCTTTTCGTTGCACGCGTCAAAGGCATTGCGACGCGCACAGCGGCTGAGGCTTTGACCAATGTCGGGATCTTCATAGCGCGCACGGCATTACCGCCCGCCGATGAAGACGAGTTCTATCATGCCGATCTGATCGGGTTGACGGCTCAGACAGAAAGTGGCGAAGCAGTCGGGACGGTTTCGGCGGTTCTGAATTTCGGCGGCGGCGATATTCTCGAAATCGCACCGCCGGAGGGCGGGGAAAGCGTGCTCCTGCCATTCACGAAAGAGGTAGTGCCCGTCATCGACATTGCCGCCGGTATTGTGCGCGTGGCGCTGCCGAATGAAGTCGAGGCGGGCGAGGAGAAGATCGTCATTCAGGACTAAGGACAGCCGTCATGCGCGGACTTGATCCGCGCATCCAACAACGCGGTGGTTAGCCGAAGTGTGTTTCACAACACGCAAAAGGTTGTCCCACAATAAGGCGGACTCTCCGGTGCCTGGATGCGCGGATCAAGTCCGCGCATGACGCGTTACCGGTTCTGTAAAGATCGAAGGCTTTTATGTCCTCCTGGCGCGCAACAGTCTTCACCCTGTTCCCGGAGATGCTTCCCGGCCCGCTCGGCGTATCGCTCGCGGGCGATGCGCTGGTTCGCGGCGTCTGGACGCTCGAAACGCAGGACATTCGCGACCACGGAATAGGCAGGCATCGCTCAGTCGATGACACACCGGCTGGCGGCGGGGCCGGCATGGTGCTGCGCGCCGACGTTCTCGCTGCGAGTCTCGACGCCGGGCTTGCCGCTGGCGACACGCGGCCGCGTCTGTTGATGTCGCCGCGCGGCGCGCCGCTCACTCAGGCGCAGGTGCGGGATCTCAGCCAGAGGCAAGGCGTCGTTCTCGTCTGCGGACGCTTCGAGGGCATCGACGAACGCATCATCGAAGCACGCGGCCTGACAGAGGTTTCGATCGGCGACTATGTGCTTTCCGGCGGCGAGTTGGCTGCAATGGTGCTGCTCGATGCCGCCGTGCGGCTCCTGCCCGGCGTGATGGGCAAGGAAGCTTCTGGCGCCGAAGAAAGCTTCGAAGACGGCCGGCTTGAATATCCGCACTATACGAAACCGCGCGATTTCGAGGGCCGCGCCATTCCGGAGATTCTGCTTTCCGGCGACCATGCGAAAATTGCAGCGTGGCGCAAGGCTGAGGCTTTGCGGATCACGCAGGAGAGACGCCCGGATTTGCTGCAAGGCGCAGAAGCGAAGGCGGAACCGCGAAAGCGATAAGCGCCTCAGCCCATACGGACCATTCTCCATAATCGCCATGCTTCAGCTCGGGCGGCTCCTTGACGAGCTGCCTCGCGCCGATATTTGCTGATGGAGCGCGATGGCTCAGAATGGGGTGGCCTGCCATGGAACCAGTCAAGGATTTGGTCGAAGACTGGATCGCGATGCGATCCACACTCGTTCGGCAGGTGGAGAAGTTGAAATCCGGCCAGTTGCCTTCTGAACCCCGTACCGTGGAGGTCACCGCAGAGGCGACCATCATCCGGGTCGAGGTGTGCATTCGTGAACTAAACGCGCTGCTCAAGGAGTATGCCCGGGCATGACATAGCGTTTTCAAGCGAAGTGGCTTCCGGTTCACTTGAAGAAAACGCGTCAAAAAGAGAGCGTGCTTTTATTCGCCTATCAACGTCAGCACGATTTCGCGGCGATGGCCGGCGCTGCGATGTTCAAAAAGATAGATGCCTTGCCATGTGCCGAGCAGCATCCGCCCGGCATCAACGGGAATCGATAGCTGGCTTTGCGTCAGCGCGGCACGGATATGCGCGGGCATATCGTCAGGCCCTTCGGTTTCGTGCGTATAAAGGCCACGGCCTTCCGGCGCGAGACGTTCGAAGAAATCTTCGAGGTCCTTGCGCACATCCGGATCGGCGTTCTCCTGAATGAGAAGCGATGCCGATGTATGCCGACAGAACAGGGTGAGAAGCCCCTGCGTCATTCCTTGTCCGGCGACCCATTGCGCCACGGCGTCGGTAATTTCCACGAGACCTTTGCCGGAACTCCTCACGGTCAGGCGGGAGTGTGCCTGGCGCATCATTCGTCTTCGCCGAAACGGTCGGCGACGAGTTGTGTGACGGCGGCAAGCAGGCCGGCGGAGTCGCGGCCTTTCGCAGCAATCCGGATGGTCGAGCCGGGTCCAGCGCCGAGAGTCAAAATGCCCATGATCGATGTACCGCCCACCGTCTCTCCGCAACGGCTTACCAGCACCTCCGCGTCAAACCGCTCGATACATTGAACGAGCTTGGCGGTCGCGCGCGCATGCAGCCCCTTGCGATTGATGATCAAAAGCTCGCAGGAGTCGAAGCCTTCGGGAACCGGTTCCGCAGGGGGGCAGTCCTCAGGGTCAGACGGGGGTAATTCCGAATCGCTCATTTTCCGCCGAGCACACGGCTTGCCACATAAATATATTTGCGGCCGGCATCCTGAGCCTGAATCACCGCCTGTTCGAGACTGGCGACATCGCGAACCGACGCGAGCTTGATGAGCATGGGAAGGTTAATTCCGGCAACGACTTCAATGTGGCCGCCATTCATCACCGAAATGGCGAGATTGGACGGCGTGCCTCCGAACATATCGGTGAGCACAACGACGCCGTCTCCAGCATCAACCTCGCTGACAGCGTCGAGAATATCCCTGCGCCGCTGCTCCATATCGTCTTCCGGGCCAATGGATATGGCGGCGATCTGCTTTTGCTGGCCGACAACGTGTTCCAGCGCTGCGCGGAACTCGGTCGCCAGACACCCATGGGTCACAAGGACCATTCCTATCATAGAACGCACCGGTTCATTTACCACCTCCGCGCGAGGCCCGCTCCGCCGCAGCGTGTGCCGACTTCGGCTTGCGCCTCGCATCGGCCCTTGTGCGGGGGCGCTCCGCCACCGAGGCAGCCTTTTACAGGGATAGAAGACTTTTGACAGGCTTTGATCTGGTTCGCGTCTTGCCCCATTTGAGGCGCCATTTTGTGCGTTGCGATGAAGTTGGCAAGTGAAATGACACGCCATAGTGTCAGAATATCCCGGCGTGTTGAAGATACATCATCACCAGAACAGCGCAGTCGCTGCTGCTTCGCCCTTTCGGCAGAGCCAAGCGTGACACTTTTGCACCACACAGCGCGATTTCCCGATCATTGTCATCGGGATAGCGGGCGATGTCCGCCTCAGGCAAAAGATCGACGACGAGGCGCACGATAGCCGCCGGCTCATGCGGCATCGGGACGATCCCCTGCCCGCGCAGTTCGATCATCCCGCGAATCGCCGGATGGCCGCGCGCCACGAGACGCCCGTTTTGCAGGCTGAGCCTGATTCTGTCATCGCCAATGAGGGCGGCGAAGCGGCCGGCCTGCCGCACCGCGGCAATCAGCGTCGCGGCCAGGCTGCTTTTGCCCGCGCCCGATCCGCCGCGAATGAGAACGCCAGTCTCGCCTAACGCGATCGCATTGGCGTGAAGGCTGGCCGCATCATTGTGGGAAGACGAAGCAGCGACCCCGGAGCTGAGCTTCGCTCCTGCGTCGCCGCTCAATGAGTTGACCGCAGCCAGACGATGAAACGGGCTCCGTGAACGCATGGACCTTCGCCGTCCTTGCCCGGCCCCATACGGTTCATCGCGCGGATTCGCCCGCCATGCGCTTCGATGATCTGGCGTGAGATCGAGAGCCCGAGACCGGAGTTCTGTCCGAAGCCTTGGCCAGGCCGATCCGTATAGAAACGCTCGAAAATCCGTTCGAATGCGTTAGCCGGTATGCCCGGCCCGTCATCGTCAACGATAATTTCGAAGCCTTCTCCTGGCAGTCCGGCTTCGGGCGCACCGCGCGCAGGGCGCAAGGCGACCCGCACATTACCGCCGGGGTTCGAGAAGGATTTCGCGTTGTCGATGAGGTTGTTGAAAACTTGGCCGAGGCGTGAGTCATGGCCGGTGACCACAAAGTTCGGCTTGCGCAGATCCTCGGTCTCCGCGCCCGGCGCAACATCGAGCGTCACGCGCACGCCGCTGCTCTGTTTGAGCTGGCTCGACATGGCGACGACAGTCGTCAGGATGCGCGCGAGATCGATTGGCGCCATATCGGCACGCGCAAGCTCGGCATCGAGCCGCGAAGCGTCGGAAATATCGCTGATGAGCCGATCGAGCCTGCGCACATCATGCTTGATGATGGCAAGCAATCTCTGGCTCGACTCCTCATTGCGCGCCTTGGGCAGCGTTTCCACCGCGCTGCGCAAGGAGCTCAGGGGATTTTTCAGCTCATGCGCGACATCCGCGGCAAAGCTCTCGATCGCATCGATGCGGTTATACATTGCCCGCGTCATGTCCCTGAGAGCCCCGGAAAGGTGACCGATTTCGTCGCTGCGCGCCGTGTAGTCGGGAATCTCCTGACGGGATTTGATGCCGCGCCGAACACGCTCGGCGGCTTCCGCAAGGCGGTGCATGGGTTCAGCGATTGTTCCGGCCAGGAAGAAGGAGAGCAGCAACATGACGAAGGCGGAGACGAGGAACACCCGGAAAATCGCCCAGCGCTCGGATGCGATGATTCCGTCGATGTCCCCGCCACGCGTCGAAAGCAGCAAGGCGCCGCGCACCGTCCGGAAAAGCTGGATCGGCACCGCCACGGAGACGATCGTTTCGCCCTTGGCGTTCACCCTTACAATTGATTCCGCAGCGCCGGTCAGGGCGCGCGCGACTTCCGGATAAGCCTTGCCGTTCGCAACACCGATATCCTTGTAAAGCGGCAGATTGGAATGATCGAAAAAGCCTTTCGCCTCGGCCCAGGCGCGATCGATCCAGTTTGGTGCTTCTTCCGGCGCGGCTGCCGGCAAATTGTAGCGCAAAATATTGGCGCGATCGGTCAATGCCCGCGAATCAAGCAGAAGGTAGCCGTCGCTGTCATAGATGCGCGCACGAGTCTTGGTCGGCGATACAAGACGGCGCAAGACCGGGCCAATGCGTTCCGGATTGATCGAGAATTCGAGCGACGGGCGGCTTTCGTCCGCACCGCCACGACTCCCGTCAGGCGCCATCTGCAAGAGCTTTTCGGGATCGATTGTGATGGAATTTGTTTCGACGGTGGCCGACGCGGCAACCGCCGCGGCAATGATCTCGCCTTGCGTTTGCAGGCTTTGAACACGCGCGTCGATCAGCCCTTCGCGAAATTGATTGAGGTAAAGAAAGCCGACGAGAAGCGCGACGAGGCCGCCGAGATTGAGGACGACGATCCGTCGCGTAAGCGAGGATGAAAACCGGTTTGCGACCGCCCGCTCGAAGGTCCTGCCCCGCAGCAGGAAACGCGTGAACGCATTACGCCTCACCCGCCGCGTTTGGCGCGCGGAGATCTCCTTCTGGATCTCGCTGTCGTCTCGCGCTTCGACGCTCATCCGCACTCAGATCCTTCTGCTTGCGTTGTCGAACTCTCGTGGCAAGACGATCAAAGGACAAAACGGCATTTCGTCCAATCCTCCCCGAATCTATCAGAGCACGTTCGCAGTCCCGATCGTCTGGGATCGCTCGTGATCTCCCGCCGCCAGCGAATCGTCAGGCGCATTCCTTGAAACGATAACCCACGCCGTAAAGCGTTTCGATCATTTCGAATTCGTCGTCGACGCCTTTGAACTTCTTGCGCAGCCGCTTGATGTGGCTGTCGATCGTGCGATCATCGACATAGACCTGATCATCATAGGCCGCATCCATCAATGCGTTGCGGCTTTTGACAACGCCCGGCCGCGTCGCGAGCGCCTGAAGAATCAAAAATTCCGTCACGGTGAGCGTGACGGGTTCGTTCTTCCAGGTGCAGGTGTGACGCTCCGGATCCATCTTCAGAAGACCACGTTCCAGAATTTTGGCTTCCGATTCTTTCTGCGTCGCGGCTTCCTTCGGATTCGCGCGTCGCAAAATGGCCCGCACCCGCTCGACGAGAAGCCGTTGCGAAAAAGGTTTGCGGATGAAATCGTCGGCGCCCATCTTGAGGCCGAACAGCTCATCGATCTCGTCATCTTTCGAGGTGAGGAAAATGACCGGAAGATCGGATTTCTGACGCAGACGGCGCAGCAGCTCCATTCCGTCCATGCGCGGCATCTTGATATCGAAAATCGCAAGATCCGGGGGATTGGTCTTCAATCCGTCCAGCGCCGTCGATCCATCGGCGTAAGTCTGAACTCGATATCCCTCGCCTTCGAGAGCGATGGAAACGGATGTGAGAATGTTGCGGTCGTCATCGACCAGGGCGATCGTCGGCATTCAGAATCCTTAATCCTGGAAGAAGATAAGCTCACTTATCCTTTGATCACGATGCGTTCAGGTCTACGCGGCCGGAACGCATGCACTGTGATCGACTGCGATCAATCGGAGCGGGCTTTGCAAAAAACCGGTATCCACTTTTTCACATCCCGTTCTCGCGAACCTTGGCCTTGGGCAATTCAGTCCTACGCATATTCGCAAGCGCCAAGCACCAGCGGCGGCATTTCTGCCGCAACACACACGACCTCTCAAGCACAAGAATCCCCCGCAGGAATCCTCGGGCAACTGTCGCGGCAAGATCCGACGGCGCGTCTTTTTGCAAGGAAAAGCCCCGCTAAAGCCAACCGTGGTTCACCATGCGACCCCTCGTTAATGTCTGGAAAACATAGCGTTTCCCCGACACTGCCCCCAGCCCGCGATAATCAACCGATTTCCCACGGATGTTCGATCGACGGCATCGCACCGTCAGAATGAAACAGCCAAATCGGCGCGGCACAGCCTCATCGGGCTTGAAGGCCAAAATGTGACGCTTGCGCGGACGCTAATGAGCGGTTCGCGGAAGCGTTTGCAGAATGCCTTGGTCGGTTTTTCGCCATTGATGCGATGTGCGACTCAAACGCAGCCTGCAAAACCGAAGCGATTGTGCTCTAAATACTCGGAAACAAACCAAATGTCACCCGTTTATCACAGCGGGCGAAAATCGAAGAACAGATATCTTGACAGACAAAGAATCAACGCCGGAAAGTACATTCGATCCCGTACCCGAAGCCAAGCGCCTTCTGCGCTGTTCACGGGTGGCAACACTCGCGACTCTGGCGGAACCCGAGGGCTTTCCATTCGCTTCGCTCGTCAATGTCGCGACCGCGCCTGATGGCTCTCTGATTCTTCTTCTATCGCGCCTTGCAGGCCATACGCGGCATCTCGATGCTGATCCGCGCATGTCGCTCTTGCTTTATTCGGCAATCAATCGGCCGAGCAAGGGCGACCCTCTGGCCCATTCGCGTCTGACAATTCTCGGCAAAGCGAAGCGCGCGACGGACGCAATCGAAGAGATGTTGCGCACGCGCTTTCTCGCGCGCCATCCGAAATCAAGCATCTATGCCGATTTCGTCGATTTCGGATTCTTTCATGTCACGATTGAAGCCGCGCATCTGAATGGCGGCTTCGGCCGCGCCGCCAATATCTCGGCCGAGAAGCTTCTCACTCCGGTTGGTGATGCCGACGATCTGACGGCCGAGGAACCGGACCTGCTTGCAAAAATTACCGAAAAGGAACCGGACTTCGCACATGATCTGGCGCAGGCAAATGGCGGAGCCAGCGAAAAAGCGTGGCGCGCGGTCGGCTTCGATCCGGAAGGGCTCGATATCGGCAATGAAGAACGCCTGATCCGCATTCCCTTTGCAGATCGCGTCACGACGGAAAAGGAATTGCGCACGCAGATCGCAGCGTTGCTTGCGAAGGCGCGCAAACCAAGCTGATAGAACGTCATGCGCGAACGGCTCTTCGCTTGCGCTCAACATCTCCACGTCATACGCGGACTTGATCCGCGTATTCAAACGCCACTGACCGGCCGTTTGCTGCCGGTCTTGCTCCATCAGCAACCACGTTCCTGGATGCGCGGATCAAGTCCGCGCATGACGGCAGAGCCCTTTACTTTCGCGCCTTTTCGATCTGCGGGAGGATCGTCGAACGCACCGCATCCGCATCCATCGGGCCGACGAATTTGTAGGCAATCTTGCCCTTGCCATTGATGATGTAGGTTTCCGGCACGCCATAGACACCGAAATTTATGCTCGCGCGGCCATTCGCATCGGTTCCGATCCTCGCATAAGGATCGCCATCTGCGCCAAGAAAACGGCGGATGTTTTCGGAATCATCCTTGTAGGCGATCCCCACGATTTCAACGCCTTCTTTTTTCAGCGTTGCGTCATGCGCCAGTTGGAGAAGCAACGGATGCTCGCGGTGACAGGGGACGCACCAGGAAGCGAAAACATTCACCAGCGTCACATGACCCTGACGCAGATCCGCATCGCTCAATCCCGGATGCCCGGCAAGGCCCGCGATCGCAGGCAGATCGAACTGCGGCACTTCCTGCCCGATCAGCGCCGAAGGCAAGCGTGAATCATCACCGGCAAACAGGCGCACAAGAAACAGCGCTGCGATCGCAACGAAAAAGAGAAGCGGCAAAATGATCAGACGCGGCCGCCGCGCCCGGGGTTCGGCAGTTTCGACTTCGGCGTCGAGGGCCGCAGGTTCGGGCGTTTCGCTCATGCCGACACCAGTTTCCGCATCATCATTGCCGCTCTTTCAACCCTGGAGCCGTTCCAGTTCTGCTGAAATCAGAACCGCGACTCTGGTTATCTGTTTGAACGCGTTTTCTTCACGCGAACCGGAGGCCACTTCGCTCGGAAACGCTCTAGTGCTCGACCGGACGGCCAGTGCGCGCGGAAAGCCGCGAAAGCATGCGCTTCAACGTCCGATAATCGACGAGCGTCGCCACGATCATTGTGGTGATGACAATAAAGGCGACGAGATAGGCCGCGGGAATGTAGCCGAAAAAAGGATCACTGTTCATTCGGCTGGCTCCAGCATCGCGCCAGACGGGTGCTCGCCGGCGCTCGCCGCCAGCATGGACAGGCGGCGGATGCGGCGGCGCAGGATCTC
>SCSF01000145.1 GCA_004298435.1 Beijerinckiaceae bacterium | reverse complement strand
GCGATCCTGCGCACGATGTTGAGATCATGCGTGATGAACAGCATCGCCATGTCGTGGCGCGTCTGCAAATTCTTCAACAGCGCCAGAATCTGCGCCTGCACAGTCACGTCGAGCGCGGTCGTCGGTTCGTCAGCAATGAAAAGATCGGGGCGATTGGCCAGCGCCATGGCGATCATCACACGCTGGCGCTGTCCGCCCGAAAGCTGGTGCGGATAGGCGCCGAGGCGGCCGGCAGGATCCCTGATGCCGGCTTCTTCGAGCAACGAAATGATTTGCGGCCGAAGCTTCGCGCCGCGCCCCTTGCCATGCAGTTCCAGAATCTCGCCGATCTGCCGCTCGATTGAGTGCAGCGGATTGAGCGAGGTCATCGGCTCCTGAAATACCATCGTGATGGCGTCGCCACGCACCGCGCGCAGTTCGCTCTCACGGCAGCGCAGAAGATCCTGGCCTTTGAACAGCACCTTTCCAGACGGCTCCGCGCCGACTGGCAGAAGCCGCAGAATGGAAAGCGCCGTGAGCGATTTGCCGGAACCTGATTCACCCACCAGCGCAAGCGTGCGTCCGCGCTCCACGCGCAGCGATATATCATCCACCGCCTTCGTCGCGTTCGCGCCATTGGCGAAGCCGATGGACAGATTGTGAATCTCGAGAAGCGGAGTTTCAGACACCAAGAATTTCCATCACAAGCTGATAGGCGGGATTTGTTTTGATTTGCTTGCTCCTGTACATCGTCACTGGTTGGCGCCCAAGCTAGAACAATAGCAAAGATATGGGCCTTACTTCTGCTGCCACAGATACATCGTCAGGGCAAAGGCTGCGGGTATGGCAAGACTGACAATGATTATCTCGACGTAAGCCTTTCGCGCCTGTCCCAGAATGATCTCATAGTCTTTGCTCGCGAGCAGCCCTTCACGATTTTGGGTGACCTGATAATCCGGAATGCGTTTGGAAGAAAAGATATTGCCAATATTTGAATAGAGCAAAGATGTCTTTGTCCCATCCCAACTCTGACATCTACGCTTTGCAATCTTCACATTGTATTTGAAGATCAAGAGCCACGCGGCAAATTCAACGACAAAAAGGATGAAAATAGCAAGCACAGGCATAGGTATCTCGTCCTTCGATAAAGTGCTTGGCCCTTTTCACAGAAACCGGCCCAATCGTAAACGTCACGCGTATATACCTGGTCCGGCCCTTGCGCAGTTCCTACGGCAGCTTCGCTGCGGAATAACGCTCCTTTACGATTCCATTCACGATGGAAACTCTCTCCACCACCCTACCTTATCGGCCCGTCTTCATCCGATGGTTTTCCTTGGATCGAAGGCGTCGCGCACAGCCTCGCCGATAAAAACAAGCAGGGACAACATGATCGCGATTGCGAGAAAGCCGGTGATGCCGAGCCAGGGCGCCTGAAGATTGTTCTTGCCCTGTAGCAGCAACTCTCC
Source organism: Beijerinckiaceae bacterium (assembly GCA_004298435.1). Classification (GTDB taxonomy): domain Bacteria; phylum Pseudomonadota; class Alphaproteobacteria; order Rhizobiales; family Beijerinckiaceae; genus Methylovirgula. Next base: position 19,190 of record SCSF01000145.1, on the reverse strand, counting down.
GAGCGACGCCGATCCCGGCGGCAGGCCGAAGCCGAGAAAATCCAGCGCCGCGAGCGTCGTGATCGAGCCGTTGAGCACGAAAGGCAGGAAGGTCAGCGTCGCAACCATGGCGTTCGGCAGGACGTGCCTCACCATGATGCTTGCGTTGGACAGGCCGAGCGCGCGCGCAGCGTTGACATACTCGAAATTGCGCGCGCGCAGAAATTCGGCGCGTACCACGGAAACGAGACTGACCCAGGAAAACATCAGCAGAATCCCGAGCAGGATGAAGAAATTCGGCGCAATGATCGAGGAGATAATGATCAGCAGATAAAGATGCGGCAGCGAGGTCCAGATCTCGATGAAACGCTGGAACAGCAGATCGATCCAGCCGCCGAAATAGCCCTGCACCGCGCCGGCCGCGATGCCGATGACCGATGAAATCGAGGTGAGCGCCAGGCCGAAAAGAACGGAAATCCTGAAACCATAGATGAGCCGCGCCAGAACATCCCTGCCCTGATCGTCAGTGCCAAGCCAGTTCCATTCGATGTCGGCGCAGCCGCGATTGGGCTGTCCCGGCTTGATGACGCGCGCCGCGGCGGCATGGCACTGCGCCTTGGTCAGCATCCATGTGGGGGCAGACGGCGCCGGCGTCGGCAAGGCACGCTCAATCGTCTGGTAAGAGAAATGGATCGGCGGCCAGATCATATATCCGTGCGCATCGATCTGATGCGCGACGAAAGGATCACGATAATCCGTGCGCGCGAGGAAGCCGCCGAACTTCGCTTCCGGGTAATCGTGAACGATCGGAAACAGCCATTCACCTTTGTAGACGACGAGGATCGGCCGGTCGTTTGCGATGAATTCCGCGAACAGCGACAGGATGAAAAAGAAAAGAAAGATCCATAAAGACCAGTAGCCGCGCTTGTTATTGCGGAAATTCGCGAGGCGACGGCGGTTGAGCGGCGTCAGCCTGATGCGGCCACTGCGCGGCACAGGCGGAGCGAGACGCTTTTCCGCCGTCGATGGATCGCCCTGCAACAGGCTGAGGGCCATTCTCAGATCTCCCGCGTTTCGAAATCGATGCGCGGATCGATCCAGGTATAGGTGAGATCCGAGATGAGATTGACCACGAGTCCGAGCAACGCGAAGATGTAGAGATTGGCGAAGACGATCGGATAGTCGCGGTTGACGATTGCCTCAAAGGACAGAAGCCCGAGGCCGTTCAGCGAGAAGATAGTTTCGATCAAAAGCGAACTGCCGAAAAAGGCGTTGATGAAAGCGCCCGGAAAGCCGGCCACAACGATCATCATCGCGTTGCGGAAAACATGGCCGTAGAGAATGCGCCGCTCGCTCAGGCCTTTCATCCGCGCCGTCGTGACATATTGCTTGCGGACCTCGTCGAGGAACGAATTTTTGGTGAGGAACGTCACCGTCGCGAAAGCGCCGAGCGTCATGGCGGTGACTGGCAAAGTGATATGCCAGAGGTAATCGCCAATTTTTCCGATGAGCGAGAGATGCGAGAAGTTCTCGGACGTCAGGCCGCGAAGCGGAAAGATCTGCCAGAACGATCCGCCGCAAAACAGAACGATGAGCAAAACCGCGAAGAGAAAACTCGGAATGGCATAGCCGACGATGACAACGGACGATGTCCAGATGTCGAAGCGTGAGCCGTCGCGCACCGCCTTGGCGATCCCGAGCGGAATCGAAATCATGTAGGAGAGCAGCGTCATCCAGAGGCCAAGCGAGATGGAGACCGGCAGCCTCTCCTTGATAAGCTGGATCACCGGCACGTCCTTGAAATAGGATTTGCCGAAATTGAAGGTCAGGTAATTCTTGACCATCAGGAAAAAACGCGTCAGCGGCGGCTTGTCAAAACCGAATTGCTTTTTGAGTTCGGCGACGAACTTGGGATCGAGCCCCTCAGCCCCGCGGTAGGTGCTGGAGAAATTCGATGTGGTGGAAATATCATTGCCGCCACCCGAGAAATGCGCGGTCGCGTTGGTGTCGAGCCCCTGCAACTGCGCCATGATGTGCTCGACGGGACCGCCGGGCGCAAATTGCACGATGATGAAAGAGATCGCCAGAATCCCGAAAATAGTCGGGATCATCAGGAGAAGGCGGCGGGCGATATAGGCAAACATGAAGCCTCAGCGTCCCGGGAGAGAAACATGCGCGGCCTTGTCCTTGTCGTACCACCATGTGCCGGGCGCGCCATCGTCATATTTGGCGTTGCGTGACGGACGATCGAACAGATCCCAATAGGCCAGGAGATGCGATGATCTGTTCCACATCGGCACCCAGTAGTGGCCGGCCCGCAGAACGCGGTCGATCGCACGGCAGATGGTCGTAAGCTTCTCGCGCGTATCCGCGACGAGCGCTTTGGCAATCAAGGCATCAATGACCGGATTGGCGATGCCGGAAACGTTGCGCGAACCGGGTATCTTCGCCGTTTCCGAACCGAAATAGGCACGCATGTTTTCGCCGGGCGTCAAGCCGAGGCTGAAATTTTCGGTGACGATGTCATAATCGAAATCGTCCATGCGGCGCTTGTATTGCGCCGGATCGACGAGGCGATAGCGCGCGGAAATGCCAAGCAGACCGAGGTTGCGGATGAATGGCGCGGTGTGGGGTTGCAGCGCACCCTCAAAATCGAGAAATTCGATGTCGAAGGGTTTGCCGCCGGGCAAAAGCAGGCTGGTGCCACGGCGCTCGCATCCGGCTTGCATGAGAAGCTGATTGGCCTCACGCAGCAGCGTGCGATCCTGGCCTGAACCGTCGGAAACCGGCGGAACATAGACATCGCCGAAGACGGATGGCGGCAGTTGCTTGCGATAAGGATCGAGCAGCGCCAGCTCCTGAGCCGAGGGCTTGCCTTTCGCCTCCATCGGCGAGTTCTGGAAATAGGAAACCGTACGGACGTAGACGCCGTACATGATGTTCTTGTTCGTCCAGACGAAATCGAAGGCGAGGCCAATAGCTTCGCGGACACGCGGATCCTTGAACTTGTCGCGGCGCGTATTGAAGAACCAGCCCTGCGTTCCGCTCGGCGCGGAATCATGCAGCGTCAGCTTCTTGATGCGGCCATCCTGCACCGCCGGAAAATCATAGCCGCGCTTCCAGATCGCTGCGGTGAATTCCTCGCGGAATGTGTAGACAGCCGCCTTGAAAGCCTCGAAGGCTACTTTCCGGTCGCTGAAATATTCGTAGCGCATCTTGTCGAAATTGTTCTGGCCGCGGTTCACCGGAAGATCGGCGCCCCAATAATCTGCGACGCGCAGGAAAGAAATGTCGCGCCCCTGATTGAAAGGCCCGACCTTGTAAGGCCCTGAACCGAGCGGCGGATCGAGTGTCGTCTCGTCGAAATTATGCGTCGTGTAATAAGCCGCCGAGAAGATCGGTTGACCAACGACGATCAGCACCGCCGAGCGGCTGTGGCCCGGCTTGAGGCGCACGCTCAAAACATCGTCGGCCTCCGCTTCTGCGGAGTCGAAATCCCGCAGCGATTGACGAATCGCCGGGTGGCCCTTGGTCTTCAGGAGTTGCAGGGAAAAAGCGACGTCATGCGCCGTCAGCGGCGTGCCGTCGTGAAAGCGGGCTTCCTTGCGCAGGAAAAAGCGATAGTGATTCTTGTCGGACGAGATCCAGACCTTCTTTGCAACGAGTCCATAGACCGAATCCGGTTCGTCGGCGTTCGCGGTCATCAGACTGTCGAACACCAAGCCCATTCCGGCGGCGCCGTCGCCTTTCAGAATGAAGATGTTCAGAGTGTCGAAGGTGGTGAAATTCTGATTCCCCGAAATGCCGGAGACTTGCAGCGAAATCTCGCCACCTTTCGGCGCGTTCGCGTTCACATAGCCGAAGGCGGTGAAATCAGGCGGCAGCGCGAGATCGCCGAATGTCGAAAGTCCGTGGGTCTCGGCGCCGCCATTGGCTGCATCCGCGGCGGCCTGCGCAACCCCGCGCCATGCGCCAAGGCCGAGGCCTGCGAAGCCCAGCCTGCTGAGAAGTATCGACCCGAAACCGAGAGCCGAGCGGCGGGATAGAACGAGGCGTGAGCGCAAAATCGGATACGACCTTTTGGAAAGGGGGCAGATCTCTCTGCTTCGATTGCACGGCAGGCTTATCGCTGTGAATTATGTCGCTTTTTGCAATCGGGGCCAGTCCAGAACATTTTCAAGCGAAATGGCTCTGGAAGATTTTGGATTGATTCGAGCCAAACGCAAAAACGCGCGACCGTTTGGCCGCGCGTTTTCGGATTCTGGAGGCGTCGCGCCCGATTACTTGGCTGCTGGCGCAGGAGCCGCGGGCGCCGGTGCGGCTGGTTTGGCAGGCGCAGAAGCAGGAGCAGGAGCAGGAGCAGGAGCAGGAGCAGGTGTTGCCGCCGGCGCGCTTGCCTTCCCTGCCTCCGGTGCGGGGGCAGCAGGCTTGGCAGCCGCAGGGGCGGCAGCCTTTGCAGGTGCGGGCGCAGCCTTTTTCTCGGGCACCGGCTTCGGCAATGGCACAGGATTATCCGAGAGCGTCCGCAGATAGGCGATGATATCGGCCCGCTTCACCGGGTCCGATTCGCCAGCGAACGTCATTTTCGTGCCAGAAACATAGGCGGAGGGCTTCGTAATGAAGGTGTTGATGTCGGCGAAGGTCCAGGTGCCGCCCTTGGACTTCATGCCAGGCGAATAGGCGAAGCCCGGAACCGATGCCTTTTTCCGGCCGACGACGCCATACAGCGGCGGCCCGATTTTGACGCCCGCGCCCTTCTGGAAATTATGGCATGTCTGGCAGGGCTTGGTGTCGGCCTCGCCCTTTTTCGGATCCGCTTTGGCGAGAAGATCGGGTAGCGGGACAGATGGGGCTGGCTTGGCGGCCGTTGCGCTGCCACCCTCGGCCTTGGCTGCCGGCAGGGCATAGCCTGGCTTGGCAGGACTTGGCACCGCGAAAATCGCGTCGGCTATGACGCCGGTTGCCACCGTGAACAGGAGCGCGCCGAGAATAGCGCCGGCCGCTTTGTTGAATTCCAAAGACTCCATAATCCCCCAGCTCCGCCAAATTGCCGATGGTGCAGCATCTTGCGCTACGCCGAAGCATTTTCGGCGTGACGCTCTGCCACGGGTGCCGCCCGGCCCAGCCTTGACCGACCGCGCGATGGTTAGGCGCATTGCGGCTGGGTTGGCAACACGTATAAAGGCCGAGGTCTTGCTACCTTTTGCCGCCACATGCGCGGCGCAGGCATGTTGCCGCAGCCGAAAATCCTTGATTCTCAACCAGAAGTCACCGCTGAACTTCGCCTTCCTGTAAATCAGACAGAGTGCAATGTCAGGATCAGTTATCATCATTCCAGCGCGCCTTGCGGCCACGCGGCTGCCGGGGAAGCCTCTCGCCGATCTCTGCGGCGAGCCGATGATCGTGCATGTCTGGCGCCGCGCGATGAAGGCCGCAATCGGCCCCGTCTTCGTCGCCACCGACAGCGACCGGATCGCCGAAGCCGTCTGCGCCGCAGGCGGCGAAGCCGTTGCGACCGGCCAGCAGCATGCCTCCGGGTCGGATCGCATCTTCGAGGCGCTGCAACGCATCGATCCGGACGGCGCATTCGAGATCGTGGTCAATCTGCAAGGCGATCTGCCGCTGATCCCCCCGGCAGACATCGCCGCGGCCCTTGGCCCGCTTGCGGATCTCGATGTCGATATCGCGACGCTCGCGGCGCCGATCGTCCGGTTGGAGGAGCGCGATGACCCGAATATCGTCAAGGTCGTTGGGACAGAGCTTTCGCCAGCAAGGCTCAGGGCGCTTTATTTCACCCGGGCTACAGCCCCCTTCGGCGAAGGTGTCCTCTATCATCATGTCGGGCTCTATGCTTATAGGCGGCAGGCGCTCGAAGCCTTCGTGAAGCTGCCGCCTTCGGGCCTGGAGCGCCGCGAAAGGCTCGAGCAGTTGCGCGCGCTCGAAGCCGGGATGCGCATTGATGTTACGCTGGTCGAGGAGGCTCTCTGCGGCGTCGATACGCCGGAGGCTCTGGAGTGCGCGCGGAGGCTGTTGAGGTCGAAATGAACAGGTCGAAAATCGCCTATCAGGGCGAACAGGGCGCCTACTCCCACGTTGCCTGCCGCGATGTCTTTCCTGATTGGGAGCCGTTGCCCTGCCCCACCTTCGAAGATGCGCTTGCCTCTGTCTCGGACGGTGTTGCGGATCTTGCGATGATCCCGATCGAAAATTCGCTCGCCGGACGGGTCGCCGATATTCACCACCTGCTGCCGACGGCAGGGCTGTTCATCATCGGCGAATATTTTCTGCCGATCCATTTCGATCTGCTCGGCGTCAAGGGCGCCCGCATCGAGGACGTGAAAGACGTCTTCAGTCACATCCACGCGCTTGGCCAATGCCGCAAAATCATCCGCAGACTCGGCGTCACGAGCCATGTGGCGGGCGACACCGCTGGCTCGGCCAGGGAGGTGGCGGAATGGGGCGACAAGCACAAGGCCTCGCTCTCGCCTGCCCTCGCGGCTGAAATCTATGGCCTTGACGTGCTTGCGCATAACGTCGAGGACGCGGCGCACAACACCACCCGCTTCATCATCCTCTCGCGGACGCCCGACTGGCCGCGGCCGGACGCCCCCGCCTGCGTGACGACATTCGTGTTTCGGGTCCGCAACGTGCCGGCTGCGCTTTACAAGGCGCTCGGCGGCTTCGCGACCAACGGCGTCAATATGACGAAGATCGAGAGCTATATGGTCGGCGGCGAATTCACCGCCACGCAATTCCTTGCCGATGTCGATGGCCATCCGGTCCAACCGGGGCTCGCGCGCGCTTTCGAGGAACTGGCCTTCTTCTGCAAGGAATTCAAAATCCTTGGCGTCTATCCGGCGCATGAATTCCGGCTGTTGAGCGAACAGAAGCGAAAAAACGAAGCTTAACGGCGTGATCCGGCCGGTATTATTCCCGGCTACGCTGCAAAAGCATGCAGTTGAGCAACAGTGTCCGCTTTTCTGCATCTGCGCACGCCGCTTCCGGCCGATCTCGTCCCGAAGTGCGACAGCGGCCCCATTGCCGCCATTAAGCTTACTTTAACCATCCCCAACGATGGCGCGAATGCAACGCATATCGTGAAGCACTCATAAAGGTTGACGGAACCTTCGCTTAACCATCGGTCGCTAGGACAGGCTGATATTCGCTTCTCCAAAGGAGTTCCCTCATGGGCTTTTACCAACGGGCGCGTGGGCTAAAATGGATTGCTCTCATCGGCGCCGCTCTCATGATGGCCGCATGCGCCAAAAACCCCGCGGCTGAAGGTATCGCCGGAGGTTATGGGGCGGGAGGAGCAGCGCCTCCGGGCAGCCAGCAGGAATTTACGACGACGGTGGGCGATCGCGTGTTCTTCAGCACCGACTCGAGCGAACTGTCGCAGACGGCGCAGGCAACGCTCAACAAGCAGGCGCGCTGGCTACAGCAATATTCGCATTATCATGTGACGATCCAGGGCAACGCCGACGAACGCGGCACGCGCGAATATAACTTCGCTCTGGGTGCGCGGCGCGCCTCGATCGTCAAGGAATATCTCGTTGCGCGTGGCATAGCGCCATCGCGTATCGGCACAATCAGTTTCGGCAAGGAGCGGCCGGTTGCGGTGTGCAACGACATCTCCTGCTGGTCCCAGAATCGCCGCGCCGTTACGGTGCTCGGCGGCAACCAATCGTGACGCGGGTTCAAGCGGCGGCCCCCCCTTATGCCGTTGCACGACCCGCGCCACGAAACGGAGTCATGACCTCGAATGCATGACCCTCTTTCATGGCGCTAAGCCCATGATCCAGATTGGCCGGCGTTCCCCCACACAGGAACGCCGGTTTTTTTTTGCTCTATAATGATAGAAGCGAAACGGCTTGCGGAGTATGCGATGAGCGTCACGATCTTTCATAATCCCGCCTGTTCAACCTCCCGCAAAGTGCTGGAGCTTCTGCGCGAAGCCGGGATCGAGCCGAAAATCGTTCTGTACCTGAACGATCCACCCTCGAGAAAAGAACTCGCGACCCTGCTCGGGCAAATGAAAATGACGCCGCGCGAACTGCTGCGCAAGCGTGGCACGCCCTATGAAGAATTGGGCCTCGGCGACATGAGCCTTTCCGATGCGGCGCTCATCGATGCGATGGTGACGCATCCGATCCTGATCGAACGCCCGATCGTCATCAGCGACAAAGGCGCCGTCCTGTGCCGCCCGGCCGAGCGCGTTTACGAGGTTTTGCCGGATAAGCAAGCGACCGTCAGACAATAAGCAGACTCAAAAGCAGCCTGACGTCCTAGCCGCCCTTCCCCGGACGAGCCCGCAAAGCGGGCGAAGATCCGGGGTCCAGCCAATGCTAAAGTGCGCCTTGTCGGGCTGGATCCCGGATGCCCTTGCTCTACGCTCCAGGGCTCCGGGAAAGTGGAAAATGTTTTCCAACCGCTTCGCTCGAAGCGCTGTAAGGAGACAAAGCAGATGGCTTCATCCGCCGACGAGGAGCGGAGCCGCACACGCCGCGAACATGATCTTCTCGGCGAGCGCGATGTCCCTGCCGATGCCTATTATGGTGTCCAGACATTGCGGGCCGCGGAAAATTTTCCTCTGTCCGATCTGCCGATCAGCCATTTTCCGGCGCTCATTCACGCTCTGGCTCTGGTCAAAAAGGCCGCCGCCATCGCCAATCATGCCTGCGGATTTCTGCCCAACGACAAGCACGAGGCAATTGTCCGTGCCTGTGACGACGTGATCGCCGGTGGGCTCGACGAAGCCTTCATCGTCGATGTCTTCCAGGGGGGCGCTGGCACCTCCAGCAATATGAACGTGAACGAGGTAATCGCCAATCGCGCGCTCGAGCATCTGGGGCGGCGGCGCGGCGACTATGCCGCGCTGCATCCCAATGACGATGTGAACATGTCGCAATCGACGAACGATGCCTATCCGACAGCGGTACGGCTTGCGATCATGTTGAGCGCCAATGAAGTCGCAGCCGGCCTTGAACATCTGATCGCGGCCTTTTCAACAAAGGCCGAAGAATTTGCCTCTATCGTCAAGATTGGCCGCACGCAATTGCAGGATGCCGTGCCGATCCGGCTCGGACAGGAATTCGGCGCCTATGCCACGACGTTGCGCGAAGACGAGGCGCGCATTGCCGAAGCTTCGCATCTTTTCTGCGAGGTCAACCTCGGCGGCACTGCCGTCGGCACGCGGCTCAACGCTGATCCGGACTATGCGCAGCGCGCAGTCGCCGAACTCTCGGCCCTCAGCGGCTTCAGGCTTGTTCAGTCTGAAAACCTGCTTGAAGCGAGTTGGGACACCGGCGCCTATGTGCTCTTCTCCAGCGTGCTGAAACGCATTGCCGTGAAGCTGTCGAAGATCGCCAATGATCTGAGGCTCCTGTCGAGCGGTCCGCGCGCCGGCTTCGGCGAAATCCGCCTGCCACCGATGCAGCCCGGCTCATCGATCATGCCGGGCAAAGTGAATCCGGTGATACCCGAAGCCGTCAACCAGATCTGCTTTCAGGTCATCGGAAATGACCTTGCGGTCACGCTCGCATCCGAGGCCGGGCAATTGCAGCTCAACGCCTTCGAGCCCGTGATCGTCTATAATATTCTGACCTCGATGCGCCTGCTCGCCCGCGCGATGGAGACGCTCGCGACGCGCTGCATAGAGGGCATCAGCGCCAATGCACTGCGCTGCCGCGCGGGAGCAGAGGCAAGCGTTGCTCTGGCGGCGGCTCTCGTGCCGGTGATCGGCTATGAACGCAGCGTGGAGATAGCCAAAAAAGCTTTGGCTACCGAGCGGACGATCCTGGAGGTGGCGCTGGACGAAGGTCTGGACAAGGACCTTCTCGGCCACCTGCTCGATCCGGCCCACATGACAGGCCCCGAACCAAAGCTCGATGTGAGACTTTCGAATGCTTCGCAACCGCCGCGCCGCGGCGATGCGACGGAGTAAGGCGTTTTCAGCCGCGGGCCTGAGCCAATCAGAACCGGGGCGGCGTCATGCGCGGACTTGATCCGCGCATCCAGGTACCGGCTCAGGGCCAGAGTCCGCCCATCAAGATCCAAGCGGTAAAACAACGTTTCTGGATGCGCGGGTCAAGCCCGCGCATGACGGCCAAAAGCCCGTAACTTGGACTCAGAGAACGAAAAAGCCTCCGTGCATTTCAGCACGGAGGCTTTGCATTTGCTCTGCGCTTTCTGACCGGTCACACCTGCGGCTGCGGCTCGAGCCCCGGCTCCGGCTTCGGCCGGTTTGAGCCCGTCGTCGGCACCGGCGAGGGTCTCGGCGGCGGTGGCGTCGGGTCGCCGGTATCGCGCACTGGCGGACGCCCCTGGAACAGCGCGAGGATTTCATCGCCCGTCAGCGTCTCGTATTCGAGCAAGCCCTTGGCGAGGATTTCGAGATGGTCGCGCTTTTCGGTGATGATCCGCCGCGCCTCAGCAAGGCCGGCCTCGACGAGGCGGCGAACTTCGGCATCGATCTTCTGCGAAGTCGCTTCCGAAATGTTCTGCTGCCGGCCCATCGAGTAGCCGAGGAACACTTCTTCCTGGTTCTCGCCATACATGACGGTCCCAAGTTCATTCGAGAAGCCCCAGCGCGTCACCATTGCGCGTGCGAGTTTTGTCGCCTGCTCGATGTCCGATTGCGCGCCGGAGGTCACTTTCTCCGGCCCGAAGATGATCTCCTCAGAGACGCGGCCGCCCATCAGCACCGCGAGCCGCGAGGTCATCTGCTCATAGCTCATCGACAGCTTGTCGCGTTCCGGCAACTGCATGACCATGCCGAGAGCCCGGCCGCGCGGAATGATCGTCGCCTTATGGACCGGATCCGTCGCCGGCACGTTGAGCGCGACGATGGCATGGCCGCCTTCGTGATAGGCCGTCAGGATTTTCTCCTGCTCGGTCATCACGAGAGTACGCCGCTCGGCGCCCATCATAATCTTGTCCTTGGCGTCCTCGAACTCCGCCATTGTGACGATGCGCTTGCCGCGCCGCGCCGCGAGCAAGGCAGCCTCGTTAACGAGGTTCATAAGATCGGCGCCGGAAAATCCCGGCGTGCCGCGCGCCACGGTCTTGAGATCGACGTCAGGCGAGAGCGGCACCTTGCGGACATGCACCTTGAGGATGCGCTCGCGGCCGATCACGTCAGGATTGGGCACGACGATCTGGCGGTCGAAACGGCCAGGACGCAGCAATGCGGGGTCGAGCACGTCCGGCCGGTTCGTCGCGGCGATGAGGATGATCCCCTCGTTCGCGTCGAAGCCGTCCATTTCGACCAGCAACTGGTTCAGAGTCTGCTCGCGCTCGTCGTTACCGCCGCCGAGCCCAGCACCGCGATGCCGGCCGACCGCATCGATTTCGTCGATGAAGATGATGCAGGGCGCGTTCTTCTTCGCCTGCTCGAACATGTCGCGCACACGGGAAGCACCGACACCGACGAACATCTCCACGAAGTCAGAGCCCGATATGGTGAAGAACGGCACATTCGCCTCGCCGGCGATGGCGCGGGCGAGCAAGGTCTTGCCGGTTCCCGGCGGGCCGACCAGCAGCACGCCGCGCGGTATTCGACCGCCGAGCCGCTGGAACTTCTGCGGATCGCGGAGAAATTCGACAATTTCCTGCAAATCCTCCTTGGCCTCGTCGACACCTGCGACATCCTCGAAGGTGACGCGGCCATGCGCCTCTGTCAGCAGCTTCGCCTTGGATTTGCCGAACCCCATGGCTTTCCCGCCGGCCCCCTGCATCTGCCGGGACAGGAAAATCCAGACGCCGAGGAAGGCGAGCAAGGGCAGCCCGTTGACGAGGAGCGTCACCAGCCAGCTATTGCCGTCGGATGGAGGCTTGGCCGTGATCGAGACGTTCTTCTTGTAGAGATTCTGAACCAGCGAAGGATCGTTCGGCGCATAGGTCGAGAAGGCGCGATTATCGGTGAAATGCCCGGTAATCTCATTGCCGGCGATGGTGACTGCCCGGACATGGCCCTGATCGACCTCAGTCAGAAGCTGGCTGAACGTAATGTCCTGCGTCTGCGGTTTCTGGCCCGGGTTCTGAAAAAGCATGACCAAGGCGACGACCAGCAGGAATATGATCACCCAAAGCGCGAAATTCCTGAAATTCGGATTCATCTTTGACCTTCAACAAGCGATCAGGGGGAGGCCAGTCGCCCGCTCATACAGAGGGCACCAAGGTGCAGACACACCCCTGGCGCATGGTAAAAACCAATGTAGGCGTCAGAGTTGGGCTTGCCAAGGGAACTCCTCCAGAAGTTACCTAATCATGGCCAGCCGAAGGCAAGACTTTGCTCAAAGGTGAATTTTCCGTCGCTTATAGCGTTTTCAAGCGAAGCGGCTTCCGGTTCGCGCCAAGAAAACGCGTCGAAACAAATAAATAGAGTTGTTTTGGCTCTGATTCCATCAGAACCGAAACGGCTCCAGGGTTAGAGGCGGCCCCGCCGGCGGGGTTTTTCCCGGCAGATCGTCAGGTTAGCCGCAGGATCGAGCTTCACCGCCATCCCCGCCAGACTGCCGCGCCAGGGTTTCCGCTGCCGCAAAGCGTCTTGCAGCCTATCTGTCATACTCTCCAGCCGGTCGAGACGCAGGGGCCTCGCAGGCTCCGCCTGAAGCGCATCGATTTCCGCTTCGATCAGGCGCGACAGAATTTCGGCAGGCTCGGTTGCGAGAGCGGCAATAGATGCCTGAAAATACCCATTGCGGCGCGCGGCGGGCAATTCAAGACGGAGCTTCGCCACCCCGACCGCAAGAGCGCGATCGGCCCGCTCGGCGCGCCGCCCGAGCCGCAAAAGAGCCTCCCGATCAAACCCTTCTTGCACGAGCACAGGCGCAAGCTTGCGCAAATGCGCCCGGGCGAAGGCGGGATTTGCGTTGGACGGATCGGTTATGAAGCTTTGCCCACGCGCCTCGCAATAAGCGATCAGGTCACTTTTCGGACAATCGAGCAGCGGCCTCAGATGGATCAGGCCGTCCCGCTTCGATGCTCGAGGCATGCCGGCGAGCCCCGCAATTCCACTGCCGCGCACAAGGCGAAACAGGATCGTCTCAGCCTGATCATCGGCGTGATGGGCTGTCACCACAAAGTCTGCCGCGATCTCGCGCGCGTGCTGAAACAAAAGGCCGTAGCGCGCATCCCGGGCGCGCTCCTGAATCCGCGTTTCCGGCTTTGCCCCCTGCCATTCCAGAATACGATGTGCAAAGCCAAGGGACTGGGCGACAGAGGCGACGCCCTCGGCCTCCGCATGGGAGCCAGCCCGAAGACCGTGATCGACAGTCGCGACAGAAACGCGAAGGGAAGCGTCCGCTTGCTGCAACCAGGCATGAACCAGCAGCATCAGAGCCGTGGAATCCGGGCCGCCAGATACGGCAAGCACCGCGCCCCGCGCAGCCGCCAAAGGCGCGAAGCGGGCCGCCAGATCCTCCATTCCGAACATAATCAAGGCAGTTTCCAGTCTTTCAGCAGTCCGGCCCGTCCTGGAAAGAGCTGTTATATCTCAGCATTGTGCGCGCTTGGCCTCGCGCTGGGCACTGGCCTTGATGGCCGCTGCGGCCCGCGGATATTTGCGCGGGACCTCATTGAATGTGGCGCATGCCTGCTCCTTGGCGCCAAGCGCGTGCAGTGCCTCGCCCAGCCGGAGCATAGCCTCGGGCGCGCGCGGCGACTTCGCATAATTCGTCGAAATCTTCAGATATTGCTCCGCGGCCTCACGCTGGCGTCCGCGCAGATAATAGGTCTCACCCAGGTAGTAAATGGCGTCTGAGATGTGCTTGTTCTTCGGGTTCTTCGCGACGAAAGCTGAAAAGCTGCGCTCCGCGTCGGCATAATCCTTTTGCTTCATGTAGCCGAGAGCAATATCGAATTGCTCTTTCGGCGCATCGGCGCGCGAATCCGCAATCACAGTGCCGTCCGCGGACGTGAACCCCACCTTGCTGGGCGTGGTCGCAGACGGCGATGGCAGCGGCCCGTTCGTGGTGCTCGCGGCAGAGGTTGCAGGAGATGCGCCGATTCCGGCGTCGGCCGACTCATGCGGGCTGCTGAGCAGGGTCATCGGCGCATCAGGATTGCTGGCAGCGGCAGCACCGTCGCCGCCAGACGCATTGCTCGCCATGGGAGCCCGACTACCCAAAGCGCGCGGCACACCGGGGGCATTCGGATCCCGGGCGGGATCAAAGGCATCGTCGCGCGATTTTGAAGGGGACGCAGAAGCTACGCCGGGAGCGGGATTGGCAGCCGCTGATTGCACGGGCGGCGGCGCCACATCGGTCCGCTCGCTGTGCTTCGGGAAGGCTTTCGCCCCTCCCTTGCGGGACAATTCCTGAAAGCGGAAGTCGACGTCCTGCTGCAATTTCTTCAACTGATCCTGAAGCTGCCGATTGGCGAACTGCAATTGTTGGATGTCGCCGTTAAGCTGGCGCACCTGCTGTTCGAGTTGCTGGACGCGGACAACCATTCCCGCAGCATCGCTGCTGCCAGAATCGCCCGGTCCGCCACCGCCGCCATTATAGGACCCACCACCACCGTAAGAATCGCCATTGCCGACATTGGCCGGCGGCATTCCGTAGGACTGCGCCCATGCAATTGCCGGGGCGGACGCCAATCCGAGGGCCAGAAACGGGGCGGCAAACCGAGAGATCAGCGCTCTTTGCGAACGAGCCATTGCGAACGAATCCCAGCGAGAATTCAAAGATGGGCGCACCATAGCGCACAGTTCGGCCAAAGTTAGGAGCCAGCGCATTTTTTGCCACGCGATCGAAGCGCAGATTCACAGGCTTCGTTGAGCTTTCGACCTGCGCTGCTTTTTCTTGCCGGTTTAGCCGCTAAAGCCAGTAAAACATCGGCGCCGAGCTCTATGTTTACCGTTCACGCGGATTTTTTGAACGAAGAAACTCTGCAAAACTTATCAAAACAGCCTTAAAGTCATTGCATTTCAATCTCTTTACCGCGATTCGGCAACCGGAGAATGACAGCGGGTCCGGTTCCGGAAAGGATTTTATAAAAGAATTTACCGGCTTGATGTGACGAATAACTTTCCGTTTTGGCGCGCAGGCCGTAGCTGAGCCATTTCAGCGAGTGCATCATTCCTATGATTGCGGCCTGCCCGGCGCTAAGCTGCCGGTGGCGCGCAACGAAGGACAGCGTGTTTATGGTCCGCAAATATTTTGGAACCGACGGAATTCGTGGCCTCGCCAATAAGGTGATCACGCCCGAGCTTGCCATGAAAGTGGCGCAGGCAACGGGGGTGATCTTCCAGCGCGGCGAGCATCGACATCGCGCCGTGATCGGCAAGGACACGCGGCTTTCCGGCTATATGATCGAAACGGCGATGGTCGCCGGCTTCACCTCGGTTGGAGTCGATGTGCTCCTCCTCGGCCCAATGCCGACGCCAGCCGTCGCCATGCTCACGCATTCCATGCGCGCTGATGTCGGCGTGATGATTTCGGCCTCGCATAATCCTTATGAAGACAACGGGATCAAGCTCTTCGGACCTGATGGCTACAAGCTCTCCGACGAGGTGGAAGCGCAGATTGAGGCGGTCCTCGCCGAGGAAGTCGCTCTGAAAGTGGCGAAGCCCGATGATCTCGGCCGCGCCATGCGCGTCGAAGGCGATCGCGCCCGTTACATCGAATTCGCCAAACGAACGCTCGTCCGCAACCTCTCGCTCGAAGGATTGCGCATCGTCGTCGATTGCGCCAATGGCGCCGCCTATAAAGTCGCGCCGGAAGCGCTTTGGGAACTCGGCGCGGAAGTCATCAAGATCGGCGTCGAACCAGACGGGTTCAACATCAATCGCGACGTAGGCTCGACTGCGCCGGTCGCTTTGATGAACAAGGTTCGCGAAATGCGCGCCGACATTGGCATAGCGCTCGATGGCGATGCGGATCGTGTGCTCATCGTCGATGAGCGCGGCAAGGCAATCGACGGCGATCAGGTCATGGCGGCCATCGCCGAAGACTGGAAGGAAACCGGACGCCTCGCGCAACCTGGAATCGTCGCCACGCAGATGTCGAACCTCGGGCTTGAGCGCTACCTCAGCAGCCTGAACCTGTCGCTTGCGCGCACTCCGGTCGGCGACCGCTATGTCCTCGAACATATGCGCGCGCACGGCTACAATCTCGGCGGCGAGCAATCCGGCCATATCATCCTGACCGATTATTGCACGACCGGCGACGGCCTCGTCGCAGCGCTGCAATTGCTCGCCGTGGTCAAACGAAAGATGAAGCCGGTCAGCGAGGTCTGCCACCGGTTTGAACCCCTGCCGCAGGTTTTGAAGAACGTGCGTTTCAAGGCGCGCGCGCCGCTCGACGAGGAGCATGTGTCGAAAGTCATCGACGATTGCAGACGCAAGCTCGGCAATACCGGCCGCCTCCTCATCCGGCTTTCGGGAACCGAACCTGTTATCCGCGTCATGGGCGAAGGCGACGATCACGACCTCGTCGAACAGATCGTCGATGACGTCTGCGAAGCCTTGCGGTCGGCCGCCGCCTGATCCGACCTCGCTATTGTACGGAATGAATACGCATTCTATATTTGGGCGAATGGAGGTTTCCCATGGCCCGCTCACTTACCGAAAGCGGGCGCGTCGAATTGCGGATGCGCCCCGAAGACAAGGCAATGCTCTCTCGCGCTGCGAGCCTGAAGCGTCTCGATCTCACCGGTTATATCTTGCGCAACCTCCTGCCGCAGGCTGAGGCTGATATTGCCGAGGCCGAACGCCTGACACTCACCGAACGCGATTCCCTGCTTGTTCTCGATCTTCTGGAAAATCCGCCAGCGGCTCCTGACCGCCTGGTGCGCGCCGCGAAGGCTGGCTTCACCCTCCCATGACGGCGCTCGTCTGGGATGAGGTGTCGCTTCACAAAAACCACAATCGCGCGGACTTCGACTCCGGCGATCCCGATCTCAATCTCTATCTGCAACGATACGCGAGACAAAACCACGAAAGCGGCGGCGCAAAATGCTTCGTCGCCACGCCGTCTGATGCGCCGTCCCGCATTCTCGGCTTCTATACGCTAAGCCCGGCCTCGATCGAATATGCCCGGACGCCCGCGCTCATCAAGAGGGGTCTCGCTCATTACGACGTGCCGGTGTTCCGGCTTGGTCGTCTCGGCGTTTCGCGATCGGTGCAAGGTCGCGGCCTCGGCGGCGCGCTCCTGCTGCGGGCTGCCTGCCGCTGCCTCCGCGTTGCCACTGAGGTCGGCGGCGTTGCCCTGCTTATCGACGCCAAAAACGATCGCGCTGCAAAATGGTATGAAAGCTATGGCGCAGTCGCTCTCATCGACGCGTCTCTATCTCTTATGCTGCCGCTCTCACTCGCCGCCGACGCCATCAGATCCGCTTAACCTTAAAAACTAGGGTTAAGCTGCTTTTAAGATGTTTCCGACATTTTCTTTCCATCGATTGATCGGCTTCGGGCCTGGCCCAAAGCCAAGGAAGGGAAACATCGGTCATGGCCAGGTCTTCCGGCACCATGCAAGCTATCATCCTTGCCGGGGCACTCGCCGCCGGCACCATCGGCACGGCCGCGGCAGCAGATCTGCCCGCCCTGCCACCGCCGCCGCCTTTGGAGACTCCGGCGCCGATCCAGTTCAACGGCTGGTATCTGCGCGGCGATGTCGGCGCTGGCCTCAACTGGATGCAAAACTTCACCTCCAGCGACGCCTACAGCGTCCCGGGCTTCGCCTACAACGGCTCAGGACTTGGCACGCAGGCAATCATCGGCGCCGGCGTCGGCTATCAGTTCAACAACTGGTTCCGGGCGGACATCACTGGCGAATACCGCACCGGATCGAAGTTCTGGGCGAAGGAAACCTATTTCAACCCGGTCTCCGGCCTCAACGGAGGTGACGGCTATAGCGGTTCCGTCCGCAGCGCCGTCGTCCTGGCGAACGGCTATTTCGATCTCGGCACCTGGTATGGCTTCACGCCCTTCGTCGGCGGTGGCGTTGGCGTCGCCTTCAACCAGTTCCACGGCCTGACGGATATCGGCCTGGGTCCGGACAATTTCGGCGCCTATGGCAGCGCCTCCGACAAGAGTTCGGCACAGTTCGCCTGGGCGCTCATGGCCGGTATCGATTATTCGATCACGCCGAACTGGAAGGTCGAGCTGAGCTATCGCTATCTCGATATGGGCAAGGTTTCGAGCAATCGGATCGCCTGCACGGCGGGCTGCACCGGCGAAGTGCAGAGCTTCCGCATGGCTTCCAACGACATTCGCGTCGGTGTTCGCTACCTCTTCGGCGAAGTGCCGATCTCCCCGCCCCTGCCGGTGGTCAGCAAGTATTAAGTCGCGCCAACAAGCGACTGTCATCAAAAGAACTGAGCGGGCCGATAGGCCCGCTTTTTTATTGCCCGCCTGATCCGGCGGAACGATCGCGGGCGAAGAAGTCCGTTAAGGTTAATCGGCGTTTAAGAAATATCGTTCAGACTTCCTTTCGAACGGTCCGAAAAGGAAGCCTGGCAATGTCGAGACAGAATTCGCGCTTACGCATAATCGCGGGCGCCGCAGCCATCGGAATTGCCTATGGTCTTCTTGCTGCGCCTGCCGATGTTCACGCCGCCGATCTCGACACCATGTTCGTCCATGGGACGCCGCCCGTGCAGCCCGTGGAGTTCGGAACCGGCTGGTACATTCGCGGCGATCTCGCGTTCGCCGATGATTCGCTGCCGCCGCTTTCGGCCGATCTCAGCCAATTCCTGTCTTCGGCGCGGCAGGCGAGCCTCAGCGCGGGCCTCGGAGCCGGTTATAAATTCACCAACTGGCTGCGCACCGACGTTGTCCTCGATTACCGCAAGACGATCTCTGCCGCGGGCCGCGGCCCGACCAGAGACTGTATTACACAATTGAATGGTACGCCGCCGATCCCAGCAGAGACTGTCTACGGCGATTGCACCCCCAATTACAATTCAAGCGTCAGGCGCTGGGACCTGATGGCGAATGTCTATGCCGATCTCGGCACATGGTATGGCATTACGCCCTACATCGGCGCCGGCGCTGGTCTGAGTCTCACACGCACGTCGAGTTCGCAGCGTTGGTACATGGGGAACGGCAATCCCTATCATGTCGCGACCGACGGGTTTTATTTCAACTGGGATTCAAACAGCGGCGATCTGCGTTATCAATTCGCCTGGGCGCTGATGGCCGGTGTCTCCTACCCGATCATGGATCATCTGCTTGTCGATATCGGCTATCGCTACATCAATCTCGGCAG
>SCSF01000144.1:0-32500 GCA_004298435.1 Beijerinckiaceae bacterium | reverse complement strand
CATCGGCGCCTTTGTAGATGACGATAAGGTCTGATTCTCCCAGATTGTTGCTTTTTGAAACCCAGAAGTCAGTAACGAGCGCGCGTTTTCCAGCAAACCGGGTCAACAACTTGAAGCTCTCGGCGAACTCGGGATTGACGAAAAACTCCTCGGCAAGCAGGAGGTCCACATCGCGTTCATACTTGCGCCCTACAGTCATGTGGCCCCCCAATGAAAGCAGTTTGCAGTTCCAAGCCCCCACACAGCAATTGCTGATGCTTCAAGAGCAAGGGATCATTGCATATGAAACAAAGTGATGCGCCAAACTGCTGCTGGCGATACGGAACAAACCTCCGGTCTGCGCGAGGAAAACACGCATCAAAGCAATAAAAACGGCGCGTCAGCCTCTATCCCCCCAATCGTCCAAGCTCCGTGCCGCAGTGCTTGCACTTGGTGGCGGCGGGGTTCAGGTCGTCCGAGAGGCAGGCCGGGCAGGTTTTGGTCGGAGGCGGATCGCCGAAGACGACCTTGCCACGCTGCGCCATGACGAATTTGTAGGGCGTGATGATCAGAAAATACACGACCGCCATAAAGATGATGAAGTAGATGATTGCGGAGATGAATGCGCCGAGGTTGAGGTAGGTGCCGGGGCCACCGCCGCTGACCAATTGCCAGCCAAGTCCCGGACCCTTGACGCCGCCTTGCGCCGACGCGATCAGCGGGTTGATGATGTTGTCGGTGAACGCCTTGACCAGATTGCTGAACGCCAGAGCGACGACCAGGCCGACTGCAACAACGATCACATCGCCGCGCATGAGGAAGTTTCTGAAGCCCTTCAGCATGGCAATCCCCTCCCTGTTTCCACGGACCTTCCGTGCGTGTCCGCGCTTGAAAGTCTAGTTGTGGGCCGCGCCAGCCGCAAGGCTGCCGATGCCGGCATGTGAGAACCACGCGAACCGCACGCACCCACTGCCGCGCATCTAGAACGGTTTCGCTCCTGGTTCGTTTCAAAAAATCTTGCCTGGGTCTTGCGGTCAGGGGCGCGCGCGGATCAAGTCCGCGCATGACGCGCCCGGAATCAGGAGGCAAACTGGCGGGGCGGGTGGCGCAACTATAATCACGCCCTCGCATGCTTGATGGGGCCTCCGCATGTCTGCGCAGCAAGCCACTCTGCTTTTCGACGGTGCTTGCGGCATCTGCCGTAGCTGGGTTGCCTATTGGCGCGGGCTGACCGGCGATTGCATTCTTTATCGTCCCTATCAGGACGCCGCGGCGGAATTTCCGGCGATCGCCCGCGAGGATCTCGCGCATGCGATCTTTCTTATCGAGCCTGACGGGCAGGTTTTCTCAGGCGCGGCGGCGACATTCCGGGTGTTGCGGATTGCGTCACAAAACGGCGCGGCGGGGCGCGGCTTATGGTGGTGGGCCTATGCGCATCTGCCCGGTTTCGCGGGCTTGAGCGAACGGGGCTACGGCTTCTTTGCGCGGCGCAGGGGATTGCTCGCGCTGGCCACGCGTCTCCTCTGGGGCAAGTCCCTCGAGATCGAACGCTCCGCGCTCATCTCTTTCGTCTTCCTCCGGCTCTTTGGAGCCATCGTCATCTGCGCCTTCCTCTCTTTGAAGGTGCAGATCCTCGGCCTCGTCGGACATGACGGGCTGCTGCCGCTGGCGCCGTATCTTGCGGCGGCTCATCACGGCTGGGGCGCCTCCGCCTATTGGCGTCTGCCGACGATTTTCTGGGCCGATCCCAGCGATCTTGTCCTGCAAGGCGCGGCCATCGCCGGCGCGGTCTGCGGGCTGTTCATTCTCTGCAATCTCTATGTTCGCGCCGCGCTCGCTGGCGCCTTCGTGCTCTACCTGTCCCTGACCTACGCCGGTCAGATATTTATGAATTACCAGTGGGACCAGTTGCTCGTTGAGACGAGCTTTCTCGCGATCTTCCTCACGGTGGGATCGCGAATCGTCGTCTTCCTTTTTCGCTGCCTCGTGTTCCGGTTCCTGTTTCTTTCCGGCGCAACGAAACTTCTCTCCGGGGATCCAGGCTGGTGGCATTTAAGCGCGCTCGACACGCATTTGTGGACGCAGCCGTTGCCCGCGCCGCTGGCATGGCCTGCCTCGCGGCTGCCGCACGCCATCCTTCATGCCGGGACGGCGGCAACCCTTGTTATAGAACTCGTTCTTCCGTTCCTTATTTTCCTGCCGCGGCGACCGCGCATGTTCGCCGGCTTCTGTGTGCTGGTCTTTCAGGCGCTGATCATCGCCACCGGCAATTTCAATTTCTTCAATCTGCTCACCATGCTGCTCTGCCTGTTCTTCTTCGACGATCAGGCGTTGCGGCCTTTGTTTCCGCGCCGTCTCGCCGGCTGGATCATGCGGCGCGCCTCACGTCCGGGCGGTTTAGCGACTGTGATCGCTGTGGTGCTCGCGCTCTTCATTCTGCCCATGAATCTCGACAGGCTCTGGCGGCCTTTTGCGCATGCGGACATGCCGATCGTCGGCATCCTCACCAATGCCGTTTCGCCCTGGCTGATTGTCAATTCTTACGGCCTGTTTATGACCTCGACGACGACGCGGCCAGAGATCGTCATTCAGGGCTCGCAGGACGGGCAGAGCTGGCGCGACTATGTTTTCGATTATTATCCGGGGCCGCCCGCCCGCGCGCCGTGCTGGAACATTCCGCACCAGCCACGGCTCGACTGGCAGATGTGGTTCGCCGCCTATGGCAACGCGGCGAGCAACCCGTGGTTTGTTTCGCTGCTTCGGGCGCTGCTCGAAAACAGGCAGCCGGTGCTCGCGCTGATGGATGGCAACCCGTTCCCCGGCAATCCGCCGCGCTACGTCCGCGCCGAGCTTTTCGATTATCGGTTTGCGCCTGAATCACTGAAGGCGCGCACAGGTCAGTGGTGGGAGCGCCGGTTGGCCGGATTGTATTTTCCGCAAGTCTCGCTTGCAGACTTGAAGCCAGCGTTGCCGCCGCCGCATAGGCTGGAGATTTTCAGCCACTCTGGCGGAGAACGATGAACCTGACCTCATCGAACCTGCTGCCGGAACCTGCCTGCCCCGCGTGACCGCGACTTTTTGAATCAGTTGCGCCAGGGCATGCGGAGAGCTTTCGGGTGGAGGAATTGATTTATCTGCTTCCGCTGTGGGAAAGCGGCCGCGCGCCGTAGACGAATCATTCACAATCCGCGACCTTCAGCGGGATCTCTTTTGCGCCGTTCGCCGAATGAACGATGCAAAGGGAATCGACTCTTCGGGAGTCGTGGTCCGCAAGGTTGGTTAGTCGTTGCGAAAGAGCAGACATCGGATGTTCCGATGTTTGCGGCGGCCACGCTCCATTCAATCCGGGTTTGCAGCGTGCAGGCCGTTCAGGTGACTCACCCGAGCGGATCCAGTCTCGCAGGCTTGCAACGCAGATGATGAGGAAGACGATTTTCCACCGAACATGCCTTGCCGACATAGCCGTGAGAGCGCGCAACTGTTGCATGGTGCCATGTCGATGTGATTTTGTCCTTTAAGTATCTGTTGATTTGAGTCGCGCAGCCAGCGCCTTCGCAAGTGAGTTCTTGTGTCAGTCCATCGGCTTCTTTCGAGGATGACGCGCAGGAGCGAAGCTTGAGTGCGATAGCGCAGAAGTAACAGCATTCCTCCCGCGACTGTCGTCGCAGAATTTGCCTCAGGACTCTGGCATGTCGCTTTCGCAAATCGAATTCGCACACACTGAAAACCCGGTGGATCTGATCGAAAGAATTGCGCTCAACAGGCAATGGTCGTTCGATCGTGAGGAAGACGACGAAATAGCGATCGTCGTCGCCGGGAGCTGGAGCGATTACAACATCGCCTTTACATGGCTTCCCGACATCGAGGCTTTGCATCTCGCTTGCGCCTTCGATCTGAAGGTTCCCTCGTCACGCCGCAATGAGGCGTTGGCTTTGATCTCGATGATCAACGAGCAGCTCTGGATCGGGCATTTCGACGTGTGGCCCAAGGACGGCGTCGTGATGTTTCGCCATGCGCTGCTGCTCGCCGGTGGGGCGGTCGTGAATTCCAGCCAGTGCGAGTCGGCTCTGAGCAGCGCGGTCAGCGCCTGCGAGCGTTATTATCAGGCCTTTCAATTCGTGATATGGGCCGGCAAGTCGGGCCGCGAGGCGCTCGATACGACGATGATGGAAACGCAGGGGCAAGCCTGAGATGGCTCCATCCGGCGGGGCGTCCTTTCCCGCTTCTCTGGTTCTCGTAGGCGCTGGCAAGATGGGCGGCGCCTTGCTGCAAGGCTGGCTCGATCTCGGTCTTGACGCGGCGCGGATCAGCGTCGTCGAGCCTGAGCCCGGGCCAGAGCTTCGTGCGCTCTGCACAGAGCGGGGAATTGCTCTCGCGTGGCCACAGACGCCGCCCGAGGCGCTTGTTCTCGCCATCAAGCCGCAAATGCTGGACGCGGCTGCGCCGCAGATCGCGGCGCATGCGGGAGACGCAACGCTCGTCGTTTCGATCCTCGCGGGCAAGACCATCGCCAATGTGCTGTCCCGTTTGCCGCAGGCGCGCGCTGTCGTCAGGGCGATGCCCAATCTGCCGGCAGCGATTGGCCGCGGCATGACAGGCGCTGTCGGCAATGCCGCCGTAACGGCTGCCCAGCGCCATTGCGCTGATGCGCTTCTCTCGGCTGTGGGCCAAGTCGAATGGCTCGATGACGAATCCCTGATCGATGCCGTGACGGCTGTTTCCGGCTCTGGCCCCGCCTATGTGTTTTATCTCGCCGAATGTCTCGCGGAGGCCGGCCGGAAAGCCGGACTGCCGGCGGATATGGCGGAGCGTCTGGCGCGCGCGACGGTCGAAGGCGCCGGGGCGCTTCTGGAACAGAGGCCGGAAAATTCTGCTGCGGCGCTGCGCGAAAGTGTAACGTCCCGCGGCGGCACTACCGCGGCCGCGCTTGAGGTGCTGGGAAGCGCGGGCGGACTCGGGGAACTGATCGAAAAAGCCGTCCTCGCCGCGCGCAAGCGCGCGGAAGAGCTGTCGGGTTAATCTTCTCTGACGGCCTTTGGGCGGTGATCCCTTGGAATGTGCTGCTCCAGGCGATAAGTTCACCAGACGGGGCACGCGTCCGGGAGCATCATCCATGACTCAAGAGAACAATGGCGCCGGAAATGGCCATGCCGTCGAAGCGGCGTCTGCCGCACCTTCAGGCAACCCCAGGCAGGCCATCGTCACCGCTCTGCTGGAGCTCGCCGGCGAGCGCAACTGGGAAGATATTTCCCTTTCCGAGATCGCGAGCCGCGCGCAGGTGTCGCTTGCAACCTTCCGCGAGTTCTTCCCCTCCAAGGGTGCGGTTCTCTCGGCTTTCACGCGTCAGATCGACAAGGAGGTTCTCGACGGCATTGGCGAGGATCTCTCCGACGAACCGCCGAAGGAACGGCTCTTCGATGTGCTGATGCGCAGGCTCGATGTCCTCGCGCCTTATCGCCTCGGCATTGAGGGCATTTTCGAATGGACGACGCGTGACCCTATGGCCACTGCCGCGGTCAATCGGCTGATGCTCAACTCGATGCGCTTCATGCTTGAGGCGGCGCGCATCGATTCCGAAGGCCCTGTCGGCGCTCTCAAGCTGCAAGGGCTTACGATGGCCTGGCGGCGGGTGCTGAAGACATGGTTCTCGGACGACGACCCGGGGCTCGCGGCGACAATGGCCGCGCTCGATCGGGAGCTGACGCGCGGCAGCAGACTCGTCGCCCGTGCGGAGGATCTGAGCCGCCTGACCTCGCCACTCGTTTCCATCGCCCGCGCGCTTGTCGAGCGGCGGCGCTCGCACAGCACGACGCGCGAGCACTGGAGCGATGAGCGGGAAGAGCACCGGCCTTTATGACGATGGATTCGAGCTTGCTCTGAGCCCGTCGCGATGCCGCTTCATCCAGGCTGGGAAGAGATTGCGCTCCGCCTGTTCCTGACGGTCGTTGCCGGCGGGATCATAGGGCTGGATCGTGGCATGCGCGGCCATGCCGCCGGCCTGCGCACCAGCATTCTCGTCTGTCTCGCTGCTTCCGTGGCGATGATTCAGGCCAATCTGCTGCTTCCCGTGTCCGGCAAAACGGCGGCGTCCTTCGGCGTCATGGATCTCATGCGCCTGCCGCTCGGCATTCTCACTGGCGTCGGCTTTATCGGCGCGGGCACCATTCTGCGGCGCGGCGATCTCGTCACCGGCGTCACCACGGCGGCGACGCTCTGGGTGCTGACGGTCATCGGCCTTTGCTTTGGCGGCGGGCAGATCGCGCTCGGCGTCGTGGCGACCGTGTTGAGCGTCCTGACCATCACGGGCCTGCAATGGCTCGACGTGCGCATCCCACGCCGGCAGCGGGCGATTCTTATTCTCGAATCGCCTGCGACAGCGGCCGCCATTCAGGCGGTGACGGAACTCATCGCGACGCGCGGCTATCTGGCCCGCTTCTGCCGTGAGAGCCGCCAGCGCGATGCGCCGGCACATCTTTATTTTGAAATAAGCTGGAAACAGGCCGAGACAGACGGGCCGCCGATCGATCTGCTCGATCTGCTGGCCCGGTCATATGAAGTCATCTCGTTCGAGCTTGCCGCTGAGGTCCCGCAATAATTGGGTGAAAATCACGCGGCCTTCTGCTTGGGCTTCACTTCGGCCGAGTAATCCTCGACGAAGCCGCGCGACAGCGCGCCGGGCGTGAACTTGTGGGGGCCGATCTCGGAAACGGGCGTCACTTCCGCGCCGGTTCCGCAGATGAAGCACTCCTGAAATCCTGCAAGTTCTTCCGGCATAATGCGTCGCTCGACCACTTCGATGCCGCGGCGGCGCGCCAGTTCGATAATTGTCTGCCTTGTGATGCCATCCAGAAAACAGTCGGCAATCGGCGTATGCAGCGCCCCGTCAATGCTGAAGAAGATATTGGCGCCCGTGCATTCGGCAACGCGGCCCTGCCAGTCGAGCATCATGGCATCGGCATAGCCACGCCGCTCGGCGCGGTGTTTCGAGATCGTGCAGATCATGTAAAGGCCGGCAGCCTTTGCGCCGCTCGGCGCGGTGCGCGGATCGGGGCGGCGATATTCGGCGATGTCGAGCTTGATGCCTTTCATCTTCTGGTTGACGTCGAACATGCTCGGCCACGGCCACACGGCGATGGCGGTATTAATGGTAGAATTCTGCGCCGCGACGGCCATCATTTCGCTTCCGCGCCAGGCGACGGGGCGAACGTAGCAATTGCTGTGATTGTTCTTGGCGACCACGAGTTGCTTTGCGGCGTCAAGCTCTTCGACGGAATATGGAATTTCGAAATCGAGAAGATTGGCGGAACGCTTGAACCGCTCGGAATGCTCAATCGATTTGAAAATCTGCCCGTCGTAGGCGCGCTCGCCTTCGAAGACGCATGAGGCGTAATGCAGGCCGTGCGAGAGGACATGCAGCTTTGCATCCTGCCAATCGACAAGCTTGCCGTTCATCCAGATGAAGCCTTCGCGCTGGTCGAATGGCACAACGGACATTGATCGATACTCCTCTGGCTTGCGTCCAAAGCCAAGGCCAAGGCGGCCTGTGCCTGCATGCGCCGGCATCTTCGCTGTTCCCGATCACGACTGGAGCGCGCGGGACTATCTTGACGGGTAGCAATCTTGCTGAAATATGTCAATATAGCTGACTTAATCGAGTATCTCCCGGTGAGGGCATGAGGCTGAATGAAGGTAAAAGAGGAGTGGCCATGGAAGCCGATTTGCGACCGAAGGGCGCCGACCGGAGCCGTTGGCATGCCGGCGCGGGCAGTAAGCGCCCGATGACGGAGACGCAAGCCGAACCGCTCTTCGATCTGATCGAGCTTCTGTTTTTTGCCTATCGGGATTTCGTCGGCGATGCGGACCGGCTTCTCGAAACCTATGGATTCGGGCGCGCTCATCACCGTGTCCTGCATTTCGTGACCCGCCGCCCCGGCCTCACCATTGCCGAATTGCTCGACATATTGAAGATTACCAAACAGAGCCTCAATCGGGTGCTCAAGGAGCTTCTCGACAAGGGTTATGTCGAGGCGCATGCGGGCATGATCGATCGTCGTCAGCGGCAGCTCTATCCAACTGCAACCGGCACCGCTCTGGCGCTGGAAATTGCGCAGCTTCAATCGCAGCGCTTCCGCCGGGTTTTTTCGGGTTCTCCGGAGACTGCGCCGCGTGAGGCCATTGCGTTCCTTCTGGCGCTGATCGATCCGCCGGAGCGCGATAAGGTTGCAGCGCTGGTGGCGTCGGGAGCGCGGTTTCCAAGCCGGCCGATCGGCCCTGGCACAGTATCGCAAGTCTATCGGGAAGAAACTTCTTGAGCGAGACGCCCGCAATTCAGCCGCTGCCCGTGCCCGCCGATGATGCGGCGCATCTCCTCATCGTCGATGACGATCGCCGGATCCGCGAGCTTTTGCAGCGCTTTCTTGCCCAGCAAGGCTATCGCGTGACGCTGGCGGCCAGCGCTGAGGAAGCGCTCGCAAGCCTGAAGAACTTTTCTTTCGATCTCATCGTTCTCGATGTGATGATGCCGGGGCAGAACGGGTTCGATCTGGCGGCACAGTTGCGCGCCGACTCCAGCGACGCCGCGCAGGTGCCGATCCTGATGCTCACGGCAAGAACCGAGACGGATGACCGTATTCTCGGCTTCGAATGCGGTGTCGACGATTTCCTTGGCAAGCCGTTCGACCCGCGCGAACTCGCGTTGCGGATTGCATCGATCCTGCGGCGTGCGCAACCCGCGGCCGTCTCCACACAAGTCACGCATGTTCGTTTTGGCTCTTTCAGTTTCGATCTCGTGCGCGGCGAGTTGAAGCGCGGCGACGAACTTATCCGGTTGACGGAGCGCGAACGCGAAATGCTGCGTCTTCTGGCGGAGAACGCCGGTGATACGGTCGCGCGCGAGGCGCTTGCCGGCCCTGGCGGCGCCGGCAATGAACGCACCGTCGATGTGCAGGTGAACCGGCTTCGGCGAAAGATCGAGCGCGATGCGGCCAATCCTCTGCATCTCCAGACCGTAAGGGGCGCCGGCTATCGCCTTCTTCTCGATGTTTAGAGCCGTGGCCCAAGAGCAGAATGCGAAAAAGTGGATGCTGGTTTTTCGCAAAAAATCCAGCTCTAATTCATCGTGATCTGGCGAGGTTCTGAATGAGTCTCTCGCTTCCGGCCTATCTCGCCCAGCCACGCTCGCTCTGGCGCAGATTCACGCGCCGGATCGCGGCTCTGATGCCGAAGGGACTTTATGCACGGTCTTTGCTCATCGTCATATTGCCGATGGTGATTTTACAGACAGTGCTCACCTATGTCTTTCTGGAACGGCATTGGCAACTCGTCACCAATCAGCTTTCCGATGCGCTGACGCAGGAAATTGCGGCGATCATCGATGTCTATAATTCCTATCCCCAGGACAAGAACAACGAAAAGCTGATCCGCATCGCGCAGGAGCGCATGCACATCAATGTCGAGTTCCTCCCGAAAGGCGCGCTGCCGCCGCCTCTGCCCAAGCCGTTTTTCTCGATCGTGGATGTCGCGCTGTCCAATCAGATCCGCCGCCAGATCGGCCGACCTTTCTGGCTTGATACGGTGGGCCGCTCCAATCTTATCGAGATCAGGATTCTTCTCAAAAATTCGATCCTGCGCGTCGTCGCCTATCGCAGCGCCGCCTATGCCTCAAATTCCTATATTTTCATCCTGTGGATGCTTGGCACGTCGCTGGTGCTGATTATCGTCGCCATCGCGTTTCTGCGCAATCAGATCAAGCCGATCCTGCGGCTTGCCTCTGCTGCTGAGGCGTTCGGCAAGGGGCGTGATGCCGAGTTCAGGCCGCGCGGCGCGCGCGAGGTGCGCCAGGCCGGGCATGCCTTCGTCGAGATGAAACGGCGGATCGAACGCACCATCGAGCAGCGCACGGCCATGCTCAGCGGCGTCAGCCACGATCTGCGGACAATTCTGACGCGATTCAACCTGTCGCTCGCGCTCATGGACGATTTTCCCGAGACGCAGGACATGCAGAAGGATGTCGCCGAAATGCAGCGCATGCTGGAGGCTTATCTCGCCTTCGCGCGCGGCGATGTCGGGGAAGCTGCGGCGCGCATCAACATGCGAGACTTTCTCGAAGCTCTGCGCAACGACGCCGAGCGGCGCGGCAGCGTGACCGAACTTTATTATTCGGGCGAACCTTTCGCGACTGTGCGGCCTGATGCGTTCAAGCGGTGTCTCGTCAATCTTGTCGCCAATGCGCAAAAACATGCGAAGACGATTCACCTGACGGCTGTGCGCGATCCGCGCTTTCTGACTGTGCATGTCGATGACGACGGGCCGGGCATACCAATCGAGCTGCGACGCGACGTGTTTCGGCCGTTTTTCCGTATCGATGCAGCGAGGACGCAAGGCGAAGCAAAAGCGGGAACCGGCCTCGGGCTCGCCATCGCCCGCGACATCGCCCGCTGGCATGGCGGGGATATTTCGCTGGATGACAGTCCGCTCGGAGGGCTACGGGCTACGATCAGGGTTCCGGTTTAATTTGATTAATCCCCAATAATGCGTGGATAATTCAGCAGTTACGCGTCAGACCGGAACCCGGCCCCACATTGAAGCGTTGCCCGGGCTGGATGCGGAGCGAATTTGATGAAACCTCTGGCTGGGCCGCAATTTGCGGCACTGCGTGTGCTCATCGTAGAAGATGAATTGCTGGTGCGCATGGCGCTTGCAGCAGAGTTGCGCGTCACCGGCGTCAACGTCATCGAAACCGGCAGCGCCGACGAGGCCTGGGACTATCTTCTCGCGGGGGGCGCGGCCGATCTCATCTTTTCAGACATATGTATGCCGGGTTCTATGAATGGTCTCGAACTCGCTCACCGTGTCAAGAAGCAACACCCCGAGCTTGGCGTTATTCTCACATCGGGAAGCTGTTGTCTCGATGAAGAGGGCGTCAAATTCCTCGCGAAGCCCTATGATTTCGACAACGCGGTGCGCGTCATTCTCGAAACTCTGGCCTTGAAACAAAGCGGCGCTGCTTACGGCGCGGTGATCCATGGGTGATGGCTGCGTCCTGATTGTCGAAGCCGATGTGCTCATCCGCTCGCCGCTCGCGGAATATCTACGCGATTGCGGTTACAAGGTCCTCGAAGCCGGCGATGGGCAGGAGGCACGGCAGCTTCTGCAAGAACAAGCAGGGGCGATCGATATCGTCCTCGCCAATGTCAACGCAACGAGGGAAAAGGGCTTCGAACTCGCCGTCTGGATCAGAAACAATTATCCAGCCATTGAAGTGCTGCTTGCCGGAACGGCGATGACAGCGGTCGAAAAGGCGAGCGATATTTGTGAGGAGGGGCCGCAGCCTGTGCCCTATGATCACCGTTTCATTCTTGATCGAATCCGGCAGCTCGTCGCAGCGCGCCAGCGCGCGAAGAAAAGAGATTAAAGGTTGGGTGCGTTCCTTCTCCCATTGGGAGAGGAATGAGTCGTGACGGTGTGCCTGGATGCGCGGATCAAGTCCGCGCATGACGTGCTGATTGGTTGCCGAAGCGGTAGCCTCAGATTGCCCAGTCTCCCAATTCGTCGAAATGCGGAATGAGATTGCGCACGGCGAGATAGGCCAGTACTTTCGTGCTTGCCTGTTCGGGCGTCTCGGCGTCTCGGCCGAGAATGAGTTCGGCAGCTTCCGGCGTCTCATAAGGCTGGTCGACGCCGGTGAAATTCTTGATCTCTCCGGCAAGCGCCTTTTTGTAAAGACCCTTGGGATCGCGTGCGATGCAGGTCTCGCGCGGCGTATCGACAAACACTTCGACGAATTCGCCATCCGGCAATGTCTCGCGCACGAGACGGCGTTCGGCGCGGAACGGCGAGATAAAGGAGCAGAGCACGATCAGGCCTGCATCCGTCATCAGTTTTGCGACTTCGCCGATGCGGCGGATGTTCTCGACGCGATCGGCGGTGGCGAAACCGAGATCCTTGTTCAAGCCGTGGCGGACATTGTCGCCGTCGAGCAGGATCGTGTGCATACCGAAGCTGTTGAGCCGCGCCTCCACCACGTTTGCAATGGTCGATTTACCAGCGCCCGAGAGCCCGGTGAACCAGAGCACACAAGGATGATGCTGCTTCAGTTGCACACGCGCTTCCTTGCTCACCGTCAGGTTCTGGAGATGCACATTACTGGCGCGGCGCAGGGCAAAGGCGACGAGGCCTGCCGCAACCGTCGCATTGGTGTAGCGATCGATGAGAATGAAGGACCCTGTGACCGGATTTTCCGAATAGGGGTCGAAGGCGACCGGGACATGGGTGGCGAGATTGCAGAAGCCGACTTCGTTCAGCGCCAGCGTCTTGGCTGCATTCTGCGCGAGTGAATCGACGTCGAGTCTGTGCTTGAGCTCTGTGATCGTCACTGGAAGCGTGCGCGCTCCGGCTTTCATCAGATAGGAGCGGCCGGGCAGCATTTCCTGTTCGCCCATCCAGATGATATGCGCGCCAAACTGGTCAGCCACGGCCGGACGCGCCTGCGGCGCGGCGAGAAGATCGCCACGGCTGATGTCGATTTCGTCCGTCAGAGTGAGAGTCACGGCATCGCCGGCGCTCGCCGAGTCGAGATCACCATCGGCGGTCACGATTCTGGCGATCTCCGAGATTTTCCCCGAAGCGGAGACGATCACCTTTTCGCCCGGCCTCACTGTGCCACTGGCGATTGTGCCCGAAAAACCGCGGAAATCGAGGTGCGGCCGGTTCACCCATTGCACCGGCATGCGGAAAGGAAGCGCGGCGCGGCGGTCTTCCACGTCCACGCCTTCGAGGTACGAGATCAGCGGCGCGCCCTTGTACCAGGGCGTCCTGTCGCTGCGTTCGGAGATATTTTCGCCATAGCGCGCCGAAAGCGGAATGGCCGCGACGCTCGCAAAACCAAAAGACGCAGCGAAAGCCGTGAAGCTCTCAACGATATTTTCGAAGACGCTCTGATCGTAATCGACAAGATCGATCTTGTTCACGGCCAGCACGACATGCTTGATGCCGAGCAGCCAGACGATCGCGGCATGCCGATGCGTCTGGGTCAGAAGGCCTTTGCGCGCATCGACGAGCAGAATGGCGAGATCGGCATTCGAGGCGCCGGTCGCCATATTGCGGGTATATTGTTCGTGGCCGGGCGTGTCGGCGACGATGAAAGAACGTTTGCGCGTCGAAAAATAACGATAGGCGACATCGATGGTGATGCCCTGCTCGCGCTCGGCTTCAAGCCCATCGACGAGAAGCGCGAAATCGATCTCGGGGCCGGCGGTCCCATGCTTTTTCGAGTCGCGCTCCAGCGCGGCAAGCTGATCGTCGAAAATCAGTTGCTGCTCATAGAGCAGCCGCCCTATCAGCGTCGACTTGCCGTCATCGACAGAGCCGCAGGTGAGGAAGCGCAGGGTCGGGCGCGCCGCTGTCTCGCTCAAAATGGCCGGCGATCCTTTCGCCAGAATGTCTGTCGCCACTTTCTGGTCCATCAGAAATAGCCCTCGCGTTTCTTCTTTTCCATCGAGCCGGATTCATCGTGATCGATCAGCCGGCCCTGCCGCTCGGAGGTGGAGGAATTGCGCATTTCGGAGATGATGTCGGTGAGGTTGTCAGCATCGGAGCGGATGGCGCCGGACAGCGGATAGCAGCCCAGCGTCCGGAAACGCACGCTCTCCATGCGGGGTGTTTCGCCGGGGCGGAGCGGCAGGCGTTCGTCATCAACCATGATGAGGGTGCCGTTACGCTCGACGACTGGACGTTCTTTGGCGAAATAGAGCGGCACCACGGGAATCTCTTCCGCCTCGACGTAATCCCAGACGTCCAGCTCGGTCCAGTTGGAGAGCGGGAAGACGCGCATCGATTCGCCTTTGGCGATCCGGGTGTTGAAGAGGCGCCAGAGTTCCGGGCGCTGATTGCGCGGATCCCACACATGCGTCGGCGAGCGATGCGAGAAGATGCGCTCCTTGGCGCGGCTCTTTTCCTCGTCGCGGCGCGCGCCGCCGAAAGCCGCGTCGAAACCATGCTTGTCGAGCGCCTGCCGCAAGCTCTCCGTCTTCATCACCTGCGTATGGAGGGCCGAGCCAGATGCGATCGGATTGATGCCCCGGGCAAGCCCTTCCTGATTGATGTGGACGATCAGATCGAGGCCCAGACGCTTCGCCGTTTCATCCCGGAAGCGGATCATCTCCCTGAATTTCCAGGTTGTATCGATGTGCAGCAGGGGAAACGGCAGCTTCGACGGATAAAAGGCCTTCAGCGCCACATGCAGCATGACGCTCGAATCCTTGCCGATCGAATAGAGCATCACGGGCCGCTCGAATTCGGCGGCGACTTCGCGAATGATGCCGATGGCTTCCGCCTCAAGACGGCTCAGATGCGGTGTGAGTCTTTTTTTCACTAGCGAAACTCGTATATCTATAGATTTCACGTCTGCTGACGGTTACTTAGCGGCTCCGCCCGATCTGCGCAACCGAAAAGCTCCTGGCGCTACCTAGAGCCGCAGGGCCAGGGCGCTGGGCTTGAGTTGCAGCGGCAGGCCCGCTGTGACGAACAAGACGATCTCGCAGGCGGCGGCGAGCGATTGATTGAGCCGCCCCTGCGCATCGCGGAAGGCACGGCCAAGTTTCGAGTTCGGCACAATCCCGAGGCCGACCTCGTTCGTGACGAAAATCACCGGGCCGTCGAGACGCGCCAGAACCGCAACCAGACCCGAGACTGCCGCATCTGCTTCCTTTGCGGCGCACATGAGATTGCTGAGCCAGAGGGTGAGGCAATCGACGACCAGAACCCGGTCAGCGGCTGCTTCGCGGACAAGCGCGCCTGCAAGGTCGATCTGTTCTTCAACCACGCGCCAATGCGCGGATCGCTCGGCGCGATGTTTTTCGATCCGCTCCGCCATTTCGTCATCGCCGGCGGCGGCGGTTGCGATCAGCACCGGCATCTTGCCGGAAGCTTCGGCGAGCTTCTGCGCATAGCGGCTTTTGCCGGAGCGCGCGCCGCCCAGAATGAGAATGCTTTTCACCGTCGGCGAAGCCATACGCTGTTTGTCTCCGCGTTCTCGTCATTCGATCAGGTGCTCGCGATCAGGCGCTCGCCGGCGACACTAACACGCCTCTCTCCGGAACAACTAACTTCCCCGGCGTCATGCGCTGCGCGTTGCAGTGGAACAGTTTCGCAGTTGCGGCGGTTCTTGCAGAGCTGGAGAGCAGGCAATTACACGCGATGCAGGCGGAGGTTTCTCATTCAGAATTCACAGAACCGCGACAGCGCGGCCATTCAGGTCAAGCTCGACGGACTCATTCGCGTCAGCGAGGTAAAGAACAATTTCGTCGGGATAGAACATCTGACCGACGATGAAATCGAAGAATTGCGGCAGGCTTGTGAGACGCATGCGCAAAAGACGGCAACAGGGCCGTTCGCGCTGTCAATAAACGCGCCGAAGCGGCCGCAGACGCAACGGGCTCATAAGCATGCCCGCTTTCCCGGACGAAGCGAAGCTTCGAGCCGGGATCCAGAGGCCGCAAGCTCCAGGTCTGGACCCCGGATCATCGACCGCGTTGCGGTCTCGTCCGGGGAAGAGGTGGATTTCCGAACTGGAGGCTCTAACCATTTATTTCGACGCGTTTTCTTCACGCGAACCGGCATCCACTTCGCTTGAAAACGCTTTTAACTCTTGAGGCGCAAGGCGCCCATGAAATCGCGTTTGCCGAGCGGCACGCCCTTCATCCGCAGAATGTCATAGGCCGTCGTTGCGTGGAAATAGAAATTCGGCAGCGAGAAAGACAGTACAAATCCTTCCGCCGTGAATATCCGTTCACTTTCGCCGGTCTTGGATGTCACCACCGCGCCCGAAAGCGCGTTCACCTCTTCCGGCGTCAATTTCCGTAACGCGGCGCGCGTCTCGACGATCAGCGCCTGTAGTCCCGCATAATCATGTGAAGGTCTTTGGGCCGGGAATTCGAGAACGCCTTTCCGGATCGCGTCGATAGCGCCGAGCGAATGGAAGGCGACAAGCTGAATCTGGAAGCGGAGAGGCCGCATATCGGTGAAAATACGGCTTTCCACCATTTCCTCGGGGTCTATGCCGTTCTCCCGGCAATGCGCGGCGGCCTTGTCCAGAAAGCCGCTCACCGCATCCAGTGTTTGCAGGTAATTCGATACGCTCACATCATAGAGAGAAAGTGTCATCTGCTGTCCCAATCTACTGAAGTTCCGCAGGCACAAAATCAAAGAAGCGGCGATGAGGGAAGCCCTCCTTTCGCCTCTTGACAAGGGCGGCGGTGCTCGTGCCACCTGCTTGGCAGTCCCGTGCCAACGCCGCCCCATCAAGACCAATGACGAGAAAACTCCCGATCCTGGCGATTCTGCTCGTTCTCGTCCTTGCGGGCGCAGCCCCGTCGCTGGCCGCTGGCCGCGTCGTCCATGTCTATGACTGGAGCGATTACATCGCGCCCGATGTCATCGCGGATTTCACCAAAGAGACTGGCATCAGGGTCATTTACGACACCTTCGATTCCAACGAAACTTTGGGGACGAGTCTGCTGGCCGGCAACGGTGGCTATGATGTCGTGGGGCCTTCCGGCGCCTTTCTGCATCGGGAGATCGAATCGGGCCTTTTCAGCAAGCTCGATCAAAGCAGGCTACCCTATGCCGCCGGACTTTCGCCCGAGGTGATGTCGCGGCTTGCCGTCCACGATCCCGGCAATCGCCATGCTGTCGATTACACCTGGTTCACGACGGGCCTCGCCTTCAACGTCGCGAAGGCGCAGGAACGGCTTGGCAACACGCCGCCCGACTCCTGGGACATTCTGTTCAAGCCGCAACTCCTGAAGAAATTCGCCGATTGCGGCGTCTATGTGCTCGACAAGCCCGACGAGCTGTTCCCGATCGCGCTGAACTATCTGCACCTTGATCCGAACTCGAAGCGGATTGGCGATCTGCATCGCGCCGCCTTGCTGCTCGCACGCATGCAGCCCTATGTCAAAAAATTTGACGCGACGGATTATATTAGCGCGCTCGCCAACGGCGACATCTGCCTCGCAGTCGCGAGAACCGGGGGCGCGATGCAGGCGCGCGATCGCGCGCGTGCATCCGATAATGGCGTCGATATCGCCTATGTGATTCCGCATGAGGGCACGCTGATGGAGTTCGACACGCTCGCCGTTCCCGCAAACGCGCCGCATCCGGCGGAAGCCTATGCTTTCATCGATTTTCTTCTGCAACCGAAGATCGCCGCGCGCAATACCAATGCGACCGGCTTCGCCAATGCCGTGCCTGCCTCGCAGCCTTACCTCACGCCGGAAATCCGCAACGACAAGGCGATCTATCCGGACGCTGCAACCATGCAGCGCCTGTTCGCCGTCACGCCCTATAGCGCCAGCGTGCAGAGATATGTGACGCGGGAATGGGCCAGAGTGAAGCGCGGGAAGTAGGTGTGCGCTCCGTCATGCGCGAACCTCTCCAGGCTTGTACCGCTGCCTACAATTGAGGTGGGGCTCCGTCATGCGCGGACTTGATCCGCGCATCCAAGCACTCGACAGGGTGGCACAGGGTTCGGTTCCCGGAAAGAGGAATCAAAGCGTCTGGATGCGCGGATCAAGTCCGCGCATGACGTGCGCTTGCCGGATAGCCCCTCCGCCTCAACCGGCAGGTTTCTTCGCTATGCGCACCGGCCTCTCCGCGTCATGGCCGGCTTGACCCGGCCATCCACGCGCGTTTGGCTGTGCATTGCCGGATTATTAAGAATCAGCTTACAGAATGTGCGTGCGATGGCGAGGCATCAGGCCTCGGCCGAATCGACGTTCGACCGGCAATGAGTGGCGGGAGAGCGTATTGGTGGCCTCGCCATGAGTACAAGCATCAGCGATTTGCAGAGCGCGCTGCGTCTGTTGACGATGGTTTCGTCACAAAGTGACAGCAAGACGCCTTCCGACACAAGCGCTGCAACGCCGTCTTCATCGGCAGCTGCCACTTCATCCGCATCATCGATATCCGGCATTGTCGATCAGGCTCGCTTCTCGGCGCAAAGCGGCGGGCAACTGCTATCTTTGCAGATCGCCTCTAGCACGCCCACAGCAGGAGACGCCGGGGCTGAATGGCAAGGCGGTGCGAATATGACCTTGAACCAACAAATTAGCGACGGGCAGGTCTCCGGCACCTTGGAGATGAGCGATATGACATCAAGGATGGAAGATCTTCAAACCGTGCGCGAGAATTTGTGGGTTAGTGAAAATTCCATGACCTCGCAGCAATTAAGCGATGCCGCCTATTCACAAGGCCTCGGCCTATTGAATGTCACCGATCCGGAGGATCCCGCGACCGAGAGTTTTACGACCGCCGTTAACGACGAGATCGCCGGTTTTCATTTTATGGCTGCCGTAGGCAATGATTTGGCGAAATCTGAGGCCAGCCAAAACCTGGATGAGCTTAGCCAGATTATGGATGCCTACCAGAATCACACGCTGACTATTCAGAATGCCGTCGACGTGCAGGGCCTGGATTACACCTCTAGCAATGTCACGAGCATACAGAATAGCTCTGGGACGTCGAGCGGTTCAACATCCTGGAACAAAAACTTCGTGAGCAACAACCCGGATGGTCAGCAACATTACCTTCTTCAGCTAGGTTACGCAGAGATGTATCTCACCTGGTGAGCGAAGCCAGTGGAGCAAATAGCGCATCGGCTTACCGAGACTCGGCGCCGCTTTTCTGCATTTGAAAATTGAGTTCCGCCATGCGCGGATCAAGTCCGCACACGACCTCCTCCCTCATGTAAACCTGAACGGCACGAGATCGCGCTGCTCGGGGTCTACGACAAGCGTCCGGTCGATCGGCGGAGCCGCACGCTGCGGGCAGTTGCTTCTTTCGCAAAGCCGGCAATTAACGCCGATCTGCGTGACGGGGACGTTGCGGAGGTCGAGGCCGTCGGCATAGACGACATCCTGCGCATAGGCGATCTCGCAGCCGATGCCGAGTGCGTAATGGCGCGGTGGCGCCAGATGGCTGCTGATGGCCTTGTTGGCCTGCCGTGCGACGCAGATATAGCGGATCCCGTCGGGCATTTCGGCGATCTGCACATTAGTGCGGTCGCCGTTCTCGAAAGCCTGATGCACATTCCACAAGGGACAGGTTCCGCCGAAGCGGGCAAACTGAAATCGCGTCGAGGAATGTCGCTTGATAATGTTGCCGGCGCGATCGACGCGGACGAAATAGAACGGCACGCCGCGCGCATTCGGCCTTTGCAAAGTCGAAAG
This sequence comes from Beijerinckiaceae bacterium, assembly GCA_004298435.1. GTDB lineage: Bacteria > Pseudomonadota > Alphaproteobacteria > Rhizobiales > Beijerinckiaceae > Methylovirgula. The sequence continues at coordinate 13,295 of SCSF01000144.1, read as the reverse complement.
CCTGTGGCCGACCTGCTCGAAGCTTGTGCCGAACATATTCGCCAGCCGCTCGGCGTCATATCGCGTTGCGCGCGCCGCATTGAGGAAAGGCTCATAAGGCATCAAAAGCGCAGCGGCGAAGTAATTGGCGAGGCCGACGCGCGTGATCATCGCCGCGCTTGTCGAGCGGAACGCGGCGCCGCTCACGATGGATTCGATTTCCTCACCTTGCTCCAGCAGTCCGATCTGATAGGCGATCAGAAACGATCTGGACGAGGGGTCAAGCCCCTCGCGCAGCCAGAGCACCCGGCCGATCTTGTCGAAGCGGCGCATGAAACGCGAGGCCGGCTCGACGCGCTCCGTCTCCACCCGCACATTGTGCCGCTCGAGCAGATAATCCGCGAGCTTCACGGCAGGCGCACTTTGCGCGATGACGAGTTCTTCGGCACGGATTTCGGCGGCGCGATCGAGCCCGTCGAAATAATTGGCGCGATAATGGAAGAAGTCGCGCACTTCCTCATAGGGCAGCAGAACCGCAGGCTCATATTCCGATCCGACGCGGCCGCTCGAAACAGCCTCGTTCAAAAGCTGCGCCCGTTCGTTTGTGCGGCGAAACGAAAGATGCAGGTTGAGGAAGGCGTGCGCGAACCACGGCATGTTCGCGGCGATTGCCTTCAGGTCCTGCCCGTTCGGCGTGATGCTCGCGAAGACCGGGTCGGCCAGAGCCTCCCGCAGATCATGCAGCAGGTGCTCCGTGTCCTCCTGGGTGAATTCGGTGAGGTTCAGCGAGAAGCTTTGCGCCAGGGCGAGCAGCACCGGCGCCGTGACGGGACGCTGGTTGTTTTCGATCTGGTTCAGGTAGCTCGCTGAAATCGCGAGCCTTTCGGCAAAGGCCGCCTGGGTGAGGCCATGGCTTTCCCGCAGCCTGCGGATTTGCGTTCCGGCAAAGAATTTCTGGCGCATGGCAGTCTTGTAACATTGCAAATGCAATATGCAAACAATTTGCAAAACATCCCTTTTTTACAAGATTCAGAACGCGGAGTCCGTTAGGCTTTTTCGTGGCATAGGAGGTTTTGTCCCGGAAAGGAACAGATGATGACGCAGATGATTCCGCTTGAGGCGCAGGTGTTGCGGGGCGTTTCCGCCCTTCGGCAGACGATCGCCATCGTTCATGCGGTGCCCCTGATGCGACTTGGCCTTGTGGAAGCCCTGCGAGGATCGTCTGTCTTTTCCAAAAGCAAAGTTGTTGCATTTGCAAACCTGAGCGAAGGCGGGGCCGCTCTTGCGGCGGCGATGCCCGGCGATGTCATTCTTCTCGATACGCAGGCATGGACCCTGCTCGAAGGGCCTGGCGGCGCTCCGCAGTTGCAGGCCCTGAAGGCCCGCGGCGTGACTGTGGGGCTTGTCGCCGCTGTCGGGCAGGATGCTTCAAAGCTCCTGTCGGGCCGCGGCATATCCGGCCTGCTTCCGCCTGACGCCGAACCGGAAAGGGTCGTTGCGCTTGTTGAAGATCTCACCGCAGGCCGCGCGCATTTTCGCCAGGACGATCAGCCTCAGGGAACGCCGTCGCGGTTGTCGCGGCTCTCAAGCCGGCAGTTCGAAATTCTCGAACTGATGACGCGGGGTCTTCTGAACAAGCAGATCGCGTGGGAGCTTGGGCTGACCGAGGGAACGGTCAAGAGTCATGTCTCGGCCATTCTCGACAAGCTCGGCTGCGATCGTCGCACGCAGGCCATTGCCGCCTTCATGCAGTGCTTCGGTGTGGGACATGAGCGCGCAGCATTCGCGTGAGAGCCGCGTTGGCATAGCGAGCGCCGGTATGCCAACGCAATGCGTGCTTTTGCGTTTGCCGATGAGCAAAGTGCTTGCGCGTGCATCTGATGTCGAAGGTTTCCGTCGCAGCATATGCCTTTCGCAAGTATTCGCTCGCGGAACGTTCCTTTTCTCGCGCAGTTCAGACAAGCGAGAATCGCTTTCGAGACGCATGTTTGTTTGTATGCCAACGCATGTGTTGTGTGCATGCAAGCAAGCGTTTCTTGCGATTAAAAAAAACAAGTTCAACCTCAGAAAAATTAGCTGGACGTTTCACGAACTCTTCAGCTTTCATCTGCAAGCGGTGCACTTTCAACTGATCCGGTTGCAACTGATCCGGTTGAATGTCTGACTCAAGCGAAATATGCGAACCATGCCAGTCGAACTGAACCAAACATCGGATTTGCATCGTTCAAACGAAGCTGGCGCTTTGCGCAAGGATGAGGCTTCGCGTGCGCGGCGTTTTGCTTACGCGCGCGATTACATTAAGCCGGAGCACAAGGACGAAGCCGTGGGCTTCGGCGCCGCTGCCATAGCGGATGCGGTTGAAGAAACGCGCGCGCCCGTTTCCTGGCTTGTCTCGCGTCTCGCCCACGTTCGTGGCGACGGCGTTCGCGGCGCGATTCGCAAGTCCGGTGCCGAACCGGGCGAGCATGCGCCGGAGGCGCTTCGTGTGCGTTATCTTGAGCGCGTTGCGCATGGACAGATCGAATGCGATCCGGCGCAGGAAGAAGCGTTGCAAACGCTCGATGAGCTTGGTGCAGTGCTCGCCTCCTATCGTCCGGCGCGCAAGGCGGCGGCGCTTGGCAGGCTGTTTGGCGGACGTCAGGCTCCTGTTGCGCCGAAAGGCATTTACATCTGGGGTTCGGTCGGTCGTGGCAAAACCATGCTGATGGATCTCTTCTTTGAGGAGACGCGGCAGCCGCACAAACGGCGCATGCACTTCCATGCCTTCATGGCCGATGTCCACGCCCGCATTTTCGCCATTCGCCAGCAAATGAAACAAGGCTTGCTGAAGGGTGACGATCCGCTTCCGAGAGTTGCCGACGCGATCGCCGATGAAGCCTGGCTTATCTGCCTTGACGAATTCACCGTCACCGACATTGCCGATGCGATGATCCTCGGGCGGCTTTTCGAGAATCTGTTCGAGCGTGGAGTCGTTGTCGTAGCGACATCGAACGTCGAACCGGAGGAGCTTTACAAGGACGGCCTCAACAGGGCTCTGTTCCTGCCCTTCGTCGATGTTCTGCGGCAGAAGATGCAGGTGTTGAACCTCGCCGCACGGACGGACTTCCGATTGGAGAAGTTGAAGGGCGAGGCGGTTTATCTCATGCCCGCTGATGCAAAAGCCGATATGGCGCTGACGCGGGCTTTTGCGGCTTTGACTGGTGTGAACAAAGCCGCGCCCATGACGCTTGATGTGCTTGGCCACAAGGTTGACGTACCGCAAGCGAAAGCGCACGTCGCGCGGTTTGATTTCAAGGATCTCTGCAATGCGCCGCTCGGCCCGCGCGACTTTCTGACGATCGCCGAAAATTTCCACACAGTTATTGTCGATGCCATTCCGATCATTCGCGCCGAGGAGCGCAATGTTGCAAAGCGCTTCATTCTGCTGATCGACGCGCTTTACGATCAGCATGTGAAGCTGATTGCTTCGGCGGCGGCGGAGCCGGATGCGCTTTACCTCGCCACGACGGGGCGCGAAGCGTTCGAATTCGGCCGCACCGCCTCGCGGCTTACGGAAATGCGCTCAGCCGCCTATCTCGCCCTTCCGCATGGCTCGGTTGCGTCGCTGGGCTCTGGCGCGACGACCGGCCTCGTCGAGACCTGACACGGCACCTGGGACCGATGCTGGCCACCCCTCTCCCCGCTCACCTACGACATTCACACATCTCGATCCTCAGGCAAGCATGGCCGGAAAAAATTGAGCAATTACAGACACCCACATCCCTCAGCATCCTCTCCGCAGGCACCGCGGGTAAAACATATAAATATTTGTTTTTATGAGGATATTCTTCCTCGACTGAGAAGTGTGAATCCGATAGCCCCGCTCACGGGGAGAGGTAAGGTGAGGGGCCGGGGGGCTTGCCCGAGTCTCTATCGTCATTCGCCGGCGTAAAATCCATTCAAAGGGTGGGGCCAATCACCCGGCCCCTCACCCTAACCCTCTCCCCACCGCTTCGCTTATGGGGAGAGGGAACACGCCTTGCCTTCTGCCGAACGGGGGAGGGGCTGCCGGGTGCTATGGGCCTGATGCGGCCTCGTTTTCAGGGTGCGTCCGCTCGTGAGCCGGCTTGCCTGGCCGGGCTGCAAGCTCCCCCACAACGGAACTGACCAGACCCTTATAACCTTTTATATAGCGCCGGCTGCACCCCGCCATCTTTGGTGTGCAGTCGTAACTATTTGAAATTATGTAGTTGTTGCATTTCGGGTTCTGTCTCCCGCCGCACTTCCGCCCTTCAGCCTGATCATGCTAACTCTGGTTCGCCTAGCAACCAACTTGGGCAAAAGCTGCATCAACCCGCAAAACATTCGATTATACCATATACCACGGCGGGTAATTGGTGTAAGTGCTAGCCCGTAGCGACCAGGATGAAAGAATGGCACGCCGCAGGATTGGACTGATCGGTGCCGGCCAGATTGGCGGGACCCTTGCTCATTTAGCCGCCCTCAAAGGGCTCGGCGATATTGTCCTGTTCGACATCGCCGAAGGCACGCCGCAGGGCAAGGCGCTCGATCTGGCGGAGGCAGGCGCCCTGCACCGGTTTCGCGGCGATCTGCGCGGCTTCAATGATTATGCGGCGATTGCGGGGGTGGATGTTCTGATCGTGACCGCCGGCGTGCCGCGCAAGCCCGGCATGAGCCGCGACGATCTCCTCGACATCAATCTCAAGGTGATGGAAGCGGTCGGCAAGAACATCAGGCAATATGCGCCAGACGCCTTCGTCATCTGCATCACCAATCCGCTCGACGCCATGGTCTGGGCGCTTCAGCAGGTCACGGGCCTGCCGCCCAACAAGATCGTCGGCATGGCCGGAATTCTCGATTCGGCCCGCTTCTCCTATTTCCTCTCCGAAGAATTGAAGGTTGCCGCAGAAGACGTGAGCACCTTCGTGCTTGGCGGTCACGGTGACGATATGCTGCCGCTGCTGCGCTATTCGACAGTTGCGGGCATTCCCCTGCCGGATCTCGTTCGCATGGGCTGGACAACGCAGGCGCGCCTCGATGCGATCGTCGAGCGCACGCGCAAGGGTGGCGGCGAGATCATCAATTTCCTGAAGACGGGCTCCGCCTTCTATGCGCCGGCGGCTTCGGCGATCGCCATGGCGGAAGCCTATCTGCATGACCAGCGCCGCGTCCTTCCCTGCGCTGCGCACCTCAATGGCGAATACGGCGTCAAGGATCTTTATGTGGGGGTTCCCGTCGTGCTTGGCGCGAACGGGGTGGAGAAAGTGGTCGAAATCCCGCTTGAACCCGAGGAAAAGCGGCTGTTCGATAAATCCGTCGCCTCGGTGCAGACACTTGTCGAAGCCTGCAAGACCATCAATCCCGCTTTTGCGAAACAACGATAAGACGGAGCAAAATCATGTGTGAGGAATCATATGAACATTCATGAGTATCAGGCCAAGGCCATTTTGAAGGGCTTCGGAGTTCCGGTTCTGCCGGGCGTCGCCATTACCGAAGCTTCCCAGGCTGCGGCCGCGGCGGCCCAGCTCGAAGGGCCGATTTACGTCGTCAAGTCGCAGATCCATGCGGGCGGGCGCGGCAAGGGAAAGTTCAAGGAAGCCGAGGCCGGCTCGGCAGGCGGCGTGCGTCTCGCGCGCTCGACTGAAGAGGTCGTCGCTTTCGCAGGGCAGATGCTCGGCCGCACATTGGTGACGATCCAGACCGGCCCTGTCGGCAAGCAGGTGAACCGCCTCTATATCGAGGCCGGCTCCGCGATCGAAAAGGAATTCTATCTGTCCATGCTCGTCGACCGGACGAACGGGCGGATTGCTTTCGTCGCCTCGACCGAAGGCGGCATGGAAATCGAGGAAGTGGCGCACAAGACGCCGGAAAAGATCGTGACCTTCTCGGTCGATCCGGCGACCGGCATCATGCCGCATCATGGCCGTGCCGTTGCGAAGGCTCTCAACCTCACCGGCGATCAGGCAAAGCAGGCGGGACAGCTCGTTTCGAGCCTCTATGCAGCCTTCGTCGCAAAAGACATGACGATGCTCGAGATCAACCCGCTGATCCTGTCGAAGGACGGACAGTTGCGTTGCCTCGATGCGAAAATGTCCTTCGACTCGAATGCGCTGTTCAAGCACCCTGACGTGGCTGCGCTGCGCGACGAGAGTGAGGAGGACCCGAAGGAGATCGAGGCCTCCAAATACGATCTCTCTTATGTTGCGCTCGATGGAAACATCGGCTGCATGGTCAATGGCGCCGGCCTTGCCATGGCGACCATGGACATCATCAAGCTCTATGGCGCCGAGCCCGCAAACTTCCTCGACGTGGGCGGCGGCGCGACCAAGGAACGCGTGGCGGCGGCTTTCAAGATCATCACTGCGGACGAGAACGTGAAGGGCATTCTCGTCAACATCTTCGGCGGCATTATGAAATGCGACGTCATCGCCGAGGGCGTTATCGCCGCGGTGAAGGAAGTCGGCCTTGAAGTCCCGCTGGTGGTCAGGCTCGAAGGCACCAATGTCGATCTCGGCAAGGACATCGTCGCGAAATCCGGCCTCGACGTGATCGCGGCTGACGATCTGGACGATGCCGCGCAGAAAATCGTTGCCGCAGTCAAGAAAGCGTAGGTTTCACGATGTCCATTCTTATTGATAAGGCAACCAAGGTTCTGTGCCAGGGTTTCACCGGCAAAAACGGCACCTTCCATTCCGAACAGGCGATCGCTTACGGCACGCAGATCGTCGGCGGCACGTCTCCCGGCAAGGGCGGCAACAAGCATCTCGGCCTGCCGGTCTTCGACTCGGTGCGTGAATGCAAACTCAAGACGGGTGCAACGGCGAGCGTCGTTTATGTGCCGCCGCCGGGCGCTGCGGATGCGATCTGCGAGGCGATCGATGCGGAAATCCCGCTCATCGTCTGCATCACGGAAGGCATTCCGGTGCTCGACATGGTGCGGGTGAAGCGGGCGCTGACGGGATCGAAGTCGCGTCTTATCGGACCGAACTGCCCGGGCGTGGTGACGGCTGGCGAATCCAAGATCGGCATCATGCCGGCCAATATCTTCAAGCCCGGCTCCGTCGGTGTCGTTTCTCGTTCTGGAACGTTGACCTACGAAGCCGTGTTCCAGACCAGTCAGGAAGGCCTCGGCCAGACAACGGCGGTCGGTATCGGCGGCGATCCGGTGAAAGGCACCGAGTTCATCGACATGCTGGAAATGTTCCTTGCCGATGACAAGACGCAGTCGATCATTATGATTGGTGAGATCGGCGGCGGCGCTGAGGAAGAGGCTGCGGAGTTTCTCCGCGACGAAGCCAAACGTGGCCGCAAGAAGCCGGTTGTCGGCTTTATTGCCGGGCGCACCGCGCCTCCCGGACGGCGGATGGGCCATGCCGGCGCCATCATCGCCGGCGGCAAGGGCGGCGCCGAGGCGAAAATCGCGGCGATGGAAGCTGCGGGGATCAGGGTTTCGCCGTCGCCTGCGCGTCTTGGCAGAACGCTCGTCGAACTCCTCAAAGGATGACGGCGGACCATTCAATCCGTGCATGATACGCATTTTCCGCACGCATGATTTCGCGTTCGGAAAGCGTCAATACAATCTCTGTGATAATGCGCCCAGGCAAATCTGCCTGGGCGCATTTTTTTTCCGGAATGGCGCTTATGTCAAAAGCCGGGATCCACTTTTTTGCGCGACGCACTATATCTGTGCGGGTGACAATCGGCCGCGGAGGGCCGATTCGGGGGCGATCTACAGCGTGATGAGACTTGCGTGAGCGCCAGCCCGCGGGTCCAGCTCAAAGGACGATCATGGCACGTCAGGGTGAGCAGAACGGGGCCAACGGTTCAGGCTCGATGGCCGCGCGATCAACCGCGAACAAGGCGTTTGACGCGACCTCATTTCTCTACGGCGGCAATGCGCAATATGTCGAGCAACTGCATGCGCGCTATCTGCGCGACCCCGGCGCTGTCGATGCCGAATGGCACGATTTCTTCGCCGGCCTCAGCGACGATCCTGCGGCCATTCAAAAAAATGCCGATGGCCCCGCGTGGAAACAGCCGGGTTGGCCGATCGTCGCCGATGGCGAATTGGTCTCGGCGCTCGATGGCGACTGGAGCGGCCTTGAAAAGGGCGTTGGCGACAAGCTGAAAGCGAGGGCGGCGGAACGCGGCGATGCAGTCTCCGCCGCCGATTTGCAACGCGCGACGCGGGACTCGGTGCGCGCGATTATGATGATCCGCGCTTATCGAATGCGCGGCCATTTGCATGCCAACCTTGATCCGCTCGGCCTCGCCGCGCCGAAGGACCATGAGGAGCTGCATCCTTCCAGCTATGGGTTTTCCGAGGGCGACTACAATCGCAGGATCTTCATCGACGGGGTGCTCGGTCTCGAATTCGCGACGATCGGCGAGATGCTGCCGCTGCTTCGCCGCACCTATTGCGGGACGATCGGCTTCGAATTCATGCACATTTCCGATCCGGCCGAGAAATCCTGGTTCCAGGCCCGCATCGAAGGGCCGGGCAAGCACATCAGCTTCACCCGCGAGGGCAAGCGGGCAATCCTGAACAAGCTCGTCGAGGCCGAAGGCTTCGAAAAGTTTCTTGATCTCCGCTACACGGGCACCAAGCGGTTTGGCCTCGACGGCGGCGAATCCATGGTGCCGGCGCTGGAGCAGATCATCAAACGCGGCGGCGCACTTGGCGTGGCCGAGATCGTTCTCGGGATGGCGCATCGCGGCCGGCTCAATGTGTTGAGCCAGGTGATGGGCAAGCCGCATCGCGCGATTTTCCACGAATTCAAGGGCGGCTCATTCACTCCCGAGGATGTCGAAGGTTCAGGCGACGTCAAATATCATCTCGGCGCATCGTCGGACCGCGACTTCGACAATAACCAGGTGCATCTGTCGCTGACCGCCAATCCTTCGCATCTTGAGATCGTCGATCCCGTTGTGCTCGGAAAAGTGCGCGCGAAGCAGGACCAGAGAAATGACAGGGTCGATCGCAGCCAGATTCTGCCCCTCCTGATTCACGGCGACGCCGCCTTTGCCGGGCAGGGCGTGATCGCCGAATGCTTCGGCCTCTCGGGGCTCAAGGGCCATCGCACGGGCGGCTCGATCCATTTCATCATCAATAACCAGATCGGGTTCACCACCTCTCCGCGCTATTCGCGGTCTTCGCCCTATCCGTCCGATTCGGCGAAGATGATCGAGGCGCCGATTATCCATGTGAACGGCGACGACCCTGAAGCGGTGGTGTACGCGGCGAAGATCGCGGTCGAATTCCGGCAGATGTTCCACAAGCCGGTCGTCATCGACATGTTCTGCTATCGCCGCCACGGCCATAACGAAGGCGACGAGCCGAGCTTCACCCAGCCATTGATGTACAAGAAGATCCGATCGCATCCGACGACGCTCGAGATCTACAAGGACAAGCTGATTGCTGAGGGCGTCGTCACTGGCGGCGAAGTCGAAAAGCTGATGGGCGACTGGCGCCAGCGGCTGGATGCCGAATATGAGGCGTGCCTTTCCTACAAGCCGAACAAGGCCGACTGGCTGGACGGGCGCTGGGCCGGCCTGAAAGCTTCCGACACCGCCGACGATGCCCGCAGGGGCCGCACCGGGATTGAAACGGAGAAGCTTGCCGGGCTCGGGTCGCGGCTTACGCAGGTGCCGGAAGGCTTCCACCTGCACAAAACGATTCAGCGGTTCCTCGACAATCGCAAGACGATGATCGAATCCGGCGCGGGCATCGACTGGGCGATGGCGGAAGCGCTCGCCTTCGCGACACTGATCGATGAGGGCCATCCCGTGCGCCTCTCCGGTCAGGACAGCGAGCGCGGCACATTTTCTTCGCGCCACAGCGTGCTGATCGATCAGGAGACGGAGGCGCGCTATGTGCCGCTCAACCATCTCCGCGACGGTCAGGTGCGCTACGAGGTCATCAATTCCATGCTCTCGGAAGAGGCGGTGCTCGGCTTCGAATATGGCTATTCTCTCGCCGAGCCGAACGCGCTGACGGTCTGGGAGGCGCAGTTCGGCGATTTCGCCAATGGCGCGCAGGTCATCATCGACCAGTTCATCTCATCGAGCGAGCGCAAATGGCTGCGCATGTCCGGCCTCGTCTGCCTGCTGCCGCATGGCTACGAGGGGCAGGGGCCGGAACATTCCTCGGCGCGGCTTGAGCGCTATTTGCAGCTCTGCGGCGAAGACAATATGCAGGTCGCGAATTGCACGACGCCCGCCAACTACTTCCATATTCTGCGGCGCCAGTTGAAACGTGACATCCGCAAGCCGCTCATCCTCATGGCGCCGAAGTCGCTGCTGCGTCACAAGCGCGTCGTGTCGCGCCTCGCCGATATGGGACCCGATACGACGTTTCACCGGATCCTTGCCGATGATGCGGAAACCGCAACGGCCGATACGATCAAGCTCGCGAGCGATGACAAGATCCGCCGCGTGATCCTCTGCTCAGGGCGCGTCTATTACGATCTTCTGGAAGAGCGCGAGAAGCGCGGCAGCGATGATGTTTATCTTCTGCGGATCGAGCAGCTCTACCCGTTTCCGCTGAAGGCGCTGGTCACGAGGCTCTCACGCTTCAAGGGGGCCGAGGTCGTCTGGTGTCAGGAAGAGCCGAAGAACATGGGTGCCTGGAGCTTTGCCGAGCCTTATCTCGAATGGGTGCTGAACCAGGTCGTCGGCAAGGGCAGACGCGCCCGTTATGTCGGGCGGCCGGCATCTGCGGCGACGGCGACAGGTCTGTTGCCGAAGCATCAGGCGCAGCTCAGGACGCTTCTGGACGAAGCTTTCGCGGTCTGATCCTGTTAGAACTGATGGAATCAGCCTTCTCCCGGCGGGAGGAGGAGAACGCTGCCAGAATGGCTCTAACGGGAGTTCCCATGACGGTTGAAATTCGCGTCCCCCCACTCGGCGAATCGGTGAGCGAGGCGACGGTCGGGAAATGGTTCAAGAAGGCGGGCGAAGCCGTCGTACTGGATGAACCGATCGTTGAACTCGAAACCGACAAGGTAACGCTCGAGGTCAATGCGCGGGCTTCTGGAGTGCTCTCCGAGGTCACCGTCAAAACGGGCGAAACAGTCGCGCCGGATGCGTTGCTGGGGACCATCACCGAAGGGGCAGCGCCGGAGCGGCCAGCGAAAGCCGCTGCGGCTCCAGCCGCGCCCGCGCCTGCCGCAGAAAAGCCCATCGCGCGGCCGCCATCGCCCGCCGCCGCCAAAATAGCCGCCGATCAGAAGATCAATCCCGCCGCAGTTGCTGGCTCCGGCAAGCAGGGGCAGGTGCTCAAGGGCGATGTCCTCGCTTTTGCCGCCGAACAGACGGCTCAACCCGCACCGCAGCCGCCAGCGATCCAGTTCCGCGCTCCTTCGTCTCCCCCGGATGCCGTGCGGGAAGAACGCGTGCGGATGACGAAACTCCGTCAGACGATCGCAAAGCGCCTGAAGGACGCGCAGGCCATCGCCGCCATGCTGACGACCATGAACGAGGTCGATATGACCGAGATCATGGCATTGCGCGCGCGCTACAAGGATGTCTTCGAGAAGAAGTACGGGACAAAGCTCGGCTTCATGGGCTTTTTCGTCAAAGCCTGCGTCGGCGCCCTGAAGGAAATTCCGGCGGTCAATGCCGAGATCGACGGCACGGATCTCGTCTACAAGAATTATTATCACCTCGGCATTGCCGTCGGCACGAACAAGGGCCTCGTCGTGCCGGTGGTGCGTGATTGCGACCAGCTCGGCATCGCTGCGATCGAAAAGAAGATCGCCGATCTCGGCCGGCGCGCGCGCGAGGGCGCGCTTACAATCGACGATTTGCAGGGCGGCACATTCACCATCACCAATGGCGGCATCTATGGTTCGCTGATGTCGACGCCGATTCTCAACGCGCCGCAGTCCGGCATTCTCGGCATGCACAAAATTCAGGATCGGCCTATGGCGATCGACGGCAGGATCGAGATCCGGCCGATGATGTATCTCGCGCTCACCTATGATCATCGGATCGTAGATGGCAGGGAAGCGGTGACGTTCCTTGTGCGCGTCAAGGAAGCGCTTGAGGATCCCGCGCGGCTGGTGTTGGATTTGTGAGGGGTGCGATGACCTACGACCTCACAGTCGTCGGCACTGGCCCCGGCGGTTATGTCTGCGCCATCCGCGCCGCGCAACTGGGACTGAAGGTTGCCGTTGTCGAAAAGGAGAAGACCTTCGGCGGCACCTGCCTCAACGTCGGCTGCATTCCTTCCAAGGCGCTTCTGCATGCCTCGGAGAAATTCACCGAGGCAGCCTATGAGCTTCCCGCCTTCGGCGTCATCGTCGGCAAGCCGAAGCTCGATCTCGCCGCGATGATGAAGCACAAGAAGGACACGGTGTCCGCCAATGTGAACGGCGTCGGCTTTCTGCTCAAGAAGAACAAGATCGATGCCTTTATCGGGCACGGCACCATCACCGCGCCGGGTAAGGTCGAGGTGACGCGCGCCGACGGGACGAAACAGACGGTCGAGACGAAAGCCATCGTCATCGCCACTGGCTCTGATGTCGCGCCATTGCCCGGTGTTGCAATTGATGAGACGCAGATCGTGTCTTCGACCGGCGCGCTCGAACTCGACACGGTGCCGGGGCGATTGCTTGTCGTCGGCGCAGGCGTCATCGGTCTGGAACTTGGCTCTGTCTGGCGCCGCCTCGGTGCAGAAGTCACCGTCGTCGAATTTCTGGACAGCGTTCTGACGGGGATGGATAGCGAAACCGCAAGGCTGGCGCAGCGCATGCTCGAAAAGCAGGGGATCAAATTCATCCTCGGCCACAAGGTTGCTGCGGTCGAGAAGCTTGAGTCCGGCCTCAAAGTATCGATCGAGCCCGCGGCGGGCGGCAAGTCGACAGTGCTTGATGCCGATGTCGTGCTCGTCGCAATCGGTCGGCGGCCTTACACGAAAGGTCTGGATCTCGAAGCGGTTGGCGTCGCGCTGGATCGCGGCCGCGTCGTGATAGACGCGAATTTTGCGACGAATGTTCCCGGCATTTATGCCATCGGCGATGTCGTGCGCGGGCCGATGCTGGCGCATAAGGCGGAGGACGAGGGGATCGCAATCGCCGAAATTCTCGCAGGCCAGCACGGCCATGTGAATTACGACGTGATTCCGAATGTCGTCTATACAAACCCCGAGATTGCGAGCGTCGGCGCGACGGAAGAAGAGCTGAAAGCGAATGGCGTCGCTTACAAGGTCGGCAAGTTTCCGTTCAGCGCCAATGGCCGCGCGCGCGCGATGCGCGCCACCGAAGGCTTCGTGAAATTTTTGGCCGATGCGACGACGGACCGTGTGCTCGGCGTCC
>SCSF01000143.1 GCA_004298435.1 Beijerinckiaceae bacterium | reverse complement strand
AAACGCGTCAAAGATAAATGGAGCCGCGGTTCTGATTCAATCAGAACCGAAGCGGCTCTAATATCTATAATAAAAAAGGCGGCTCATGGCCGCCCTTTTCTGTTCGATCAAAATCGATGCCGCTCAATGCAGCAGGTGCTTGAGATCGGCGATGCCCTTGTCGATGAGGTCCTCGCCGTATTTGCCTTTGGCCTGCGCCTTCAGCACGATTTCGGCGGCTCTCGTCGCCGCATCGGCGGCAGCGGTGCGAACCTGGCTCGCGGCGGCTGCTTCGGCAGAGGCGATCTTCTCTTCCGCCTGCTTGGTGCGGCGGCGGACGAAGTCGGCGACGCGTTCACGCGCTTCGCGTGCGATGATCTCGGCCTCGGTTTCGGCCTGCTTGATGATGGCTTGCGCCTCGGCCTCGGCCTCGGCCTTCTTCTTCTCGAAGGAGGCGAGGAGTTCCGCCGCTTCGGTGCGCAGAATCGCCGCCTCGGAAAGCTCCTTGCTGATGCGTTCAGCGCGCATATCGAGCGCCGAGGTCACCTTCTTGTGGACCTTGAGGTAGCCCAAGAGGCCAAGGAAAAGAATAAAGGCGACGAGTTCCCAGAATTCCTGATCGAACATATTGCTTCCCCTTCGCTCAGGATTTCACCGAGGCGAGAGCTTCTGAAATCACTTTGGCGTCGGCTGGCTTGCCGGTGAGGTGTTCGACAATCGCGGAGGCCGTCTCATGTGCGATCTGGCCGACATTCGCCATGGCTTTCGCCGTCATCGCCTCGATCTGCGCCTCGCTGTCGGCGAGTTTGGCGGAAAGCTCGGCGTCGAGCGCCTTGCGCTTGGCATCGGTCTCTGCTGCGAGGCGCGTATATGTCTGCTGCGCCAGCGCCTGTGCGTTCGAGCGCGCGTCGGTCAGCGTCTTCTGATAGGCGGCAGAGGCTTCGTCGGCCTCCTTGCGCCTGGCAAAGGCGTCGCCAAGATCGTCGGTGATCTTGCTGCGGCGGCCGCGCAATACCTTCTCGACATGCGGCAAAGCGATCCTGGACATCAAAAGGTAGAGAAGCGCGAAGCTGATCGCCAGCCAGACGAGCAGAGGCGCCAAATTGACCGGGGCGAAAGGCGGAAACGGGGCCTGTGCCGCCGGCATCTCGCTATGCTCGGCTGTCACTGGAGCCGTGTTAGTGGTGTTCGCCATCGTCGATCCCGTTGATTTCCAGGCTGTGGGAGACGCGGGCCGTCAAATAAGACCCGCGCTCCGTTGTTGATTACTTGAGCACGAACAAAAGCAGGATCGCGACAAGGAAGGCGAAAATGCCAAGACCTTCCGCGAGAGCCACGCCAATGAAGGCGCGTCCGAATTGCGCATCCGATGCGGTGGGGTTGCGCAGCGCGCCGGAAAGGAAGTGACCGAAAATCAGGCCAACGCCAATAGCGGAGCCCCCCATGCCGATAGCAGCGAGGCCGGCTCCGACGTAACGCGCCGCCGAAACGATTTCCACATCCATATTACATGCTCCTTAGTGTCTTGGGCGACCGATCTGTTGTTGCGCTCTTTATTCAGTGGCCCGGATGAATTGCATCGTTGAGATAGACGCAAGTGAGAATGGCGAAGACGTAGGCTTGCAGTACCGCCTCAAGCAGCTCGAAAGCAAAGAGGGCGATGGTGGCGATCAGGGGCAGCGGCGCGATGATCGCGGCGACACCGGCGCCAAGCAGAGCGGCAACGAAGCCGCCCATGACCTTGAGCGCGATTTCGCCGGCAAGCATGTTGGCGAAAAGACGAACCGAGAGGCTGACCGGACGCGTCGCGAAGGAGATGATCTCAATCATCACGATGAACGGCAGCAGATACATCGGCACGCCTGAAGGCACGAAGGCCCGGAGAAATCCGAAGCCGTGGCGAAAGACGCCAATGCCGATCACGAGGCCAATCACCAGAATGGAGAGTGCGGCGGTGACGATGATCTGGCTGGTGACCGAGAAGGAATAGGGGACGAGCGTGACAATGTTGCAGACAAGCACGAACATGAAGATCGAGAAGATCAGCGGGAAGAAATCCATTCCCTTGCTGCCGCTTGTGAGATGCACGGTGTTCGCTACGAATTCGTAGGACATTTCGGCGGCAGATTGCAGCCGGCCGGGAATGAGCGAACCTTTCCGCGTCGCGCCGTACACGAAAGCCATGATCGCTGCGACGATGCACAGCATGAATACGGATGCGTTAGTGAAGGAGACGTCGATGCCGAATATGTGCAGCGGGACAATCGTTATCACCGCAAATTGCTCTATCGGGTCCATGCCCTGATCTCCAGAACGCGTGTCATTTCCAAGGGTGCCGAAACGCCGTGGCGCAAGTTGCCAAGGTTATTTCGGAGGGCGGCGCCCTGTCGGACGGACCGCCATTCGGTAAACATTCAACAATCCGGCCGCCATCCCCAGAAACAGGAAGATGATGAAGAAGATCGGCTTGGTCGAAAGCCAAGAATCGATCTGCCAGCCGATCAGAGGACTGACGACAACCGCCGTGACGAATTCAATCAGCGCCTGAAATCCGAGATTTGTCGCCGCAGTAAGGGACAGGTCCGTATTCTCGGCGTTGCGCCTGTCCTGGTCCGACAGTGCGTCGCGCTGCGTATCGAGCCTGTGCGACAGTTTCTCCAGCCGCGCCTGCAAGTCGGCGTCATCGCCTGCCTTGCCCTCGCCTGCCTTGATTTCAGGGCCTTTATCGTTGCGGCCTTTGTTTTCGCCGTCTCCATTCATATTTCACGCCGCCGTCGGTTCACCGTCTTCCATGGAATACGGATTCGCGATCTATAGGGCGCTTGAATACGAAAAGCGAGGCGACACGGCAAAGGGCGGAGTCGAGACCCCGGCCGGAGCTGTTTCACCTCTCAGATGGGCCGGCACCATAAAAATGGTTTCAGAATGTGTCAAGGCTCGGCCATAAAGAGTCAAGTAATTCAAAACAAACGATTTATCGTTCTGGCGGCGGCAAAAACAGATGCTTTGCACACACCCTTGCTGCGCGGCAGATGGCCGCGCTTTTACAGCGTTTCCTGGAAATTGGATGGTGGCGCTTGCGGCCCTATATAGCCACGCATCCGATTGGAAGACCGTCGAAGGAGAAGACGCCATGCTCACTTTGGAGAAAGCCCACCGCGTCATTGCCGCAGGCGAGGCGAAAGCGAAAGAAATCGGGCAGCCGATGAATATCGCCGTCGTTGATGCGGGCACCAATCTGAAAGCCTTCACCCGGATGGATGGCGCCTGGCTCGGCAGCATCGATATTGCGATCAACAAGGCGTTTACCGCGAAAGCCTTCGACGTTTCGACCAAGGAGCTCGGGCAGAACAGCCAGCCGGGCGATCAGTTTTTCGGAATCAATTCTTCGAACCATAACCGCGTGATGATCTTCGCCGGTGGAATTCCGCTGACGGTCAACGGCGAGATCGTCGGCGCGGTCGGCGTCAGTGGCGGCAGCGGCGTGCAGGATCAGACCGTGGCGGAGGCCGCGGCCGCCGTGTGCAAATAACGGCTCGATACACGCGGGGCAGCAAAGCCGCCTCGCTCACCGTCCGCCGTCGACAATTTTGCCGAAGAGGTTCTTCACGTCATGCGGCGGCGCGCGCCAATATTGCGGCGGCGCTTCGACCGAAGCGCCGAGTTGCGCCGCCGCGTGCCAGGGCCAGCGTGGATCGTAAAGAATGCCGCGCGCCAGCGCGATGAGATCGGCCTTGCCACTCGCGATAATCTCTTCCGCCTGATGTGCATCGGTGATGAGGCCGACGGAGATCGTCGGAACTCCGGTTGCGGTCTTCACGCCTTCAGCCAGAGGCACCTGATAGCCAGGCCCGACGGGGATTTTATGTGCGGGAGAAATGCCGCCGGAGGATACGTCGATCCAGTCGACACCGCGTATTTTCAATTCCTTCGCGAAAGCGATCGTCTGATCGAGATCCCAACCGCCCTCGATCCAGTCTGTGCCTGAGAGCCGGATGCCGATCGGCTTTTCCGCAGGAAAAGCAGCGCGGACAGCATCGAAGACTTCGAGCGGAAAACGCATCCGGTTTTCGAGCGAACCGCCATAAGCATCCGTGCGATGATTGGCGATAGGCGACAGAAATTCATGCAGCAGATAGCCATGCGCGGCGTGGACTTCGAGAGCGTCAAGCCCCAGCCGTTCAGCACGCTGGGCCGCCACCACGAAGGCTGCGCGGATGTGTGCGAGGCCTGCCGCATCAAGCGCCTGCGGTAATGCCTCGCCGTCTCTCTGCGGAATGGCCGAAGGCGCGGAGGCGAGCCAGCCACCTTGCGCAAGGGGAATCTGCTGGCCGCCTTCCCATGGCATATAGCTGGAGGCCTTGCGCCCCGCATGCGCAAGTTGCATCGCTACGGGTATGTTCGAATATTTGCGGATCGCTGCAAGCACGGGCCGCAATGCGTCTTCGGTCGCATCGTCGTAAAGGCCGAGATCGCCCGGCGTGATGCGGCCTTCCGCTTCCACCGCCGTTGCTTCAATGGAGAGGAGCCCGGCGCCCGAAAGCGACAGGGAGCCGAGGTGCATCAAGTGCCATGCGGTCGCTTTGCCATTCTCGGCCGAATATTGGCACATGGGCGAGATGACAATACGATTGCGCAGCGCAAGCTTTCGCAACGTGATCGGTGAGAACAATGCGCTCATAAGGTGCCTTTTCCCGGTCTGCTGTTTTCATCAGCGTTTAACTAGAGCATGATCCTGAAATTGCAGGTTTCAGCGACTGGGCGAAGCATAGGCGCAAAACCCTGATGGAGACGTTATGAACGCGCGTATCGTTGTCGCAAGTTTTATAGGAACAGCGATCGAATTTTATGACTTCTACGTCTATGCCACTGCCGCGGCGCTCGTTCTGGGGCCGACTTTTTTCCCCGCAAGCTCGCAGAGTGCGCAGCTTCTGAGCGCCTTCGCAACCTTCGCAATCGCTTTTATTGCGCGGCCTTTCGGATCGGCGATCTTCGGTCATTTCGGCGACCGCAGCGGACGCAAATCGACGCTCGTCGCTTCGCTTATCATCATGGGTGTATGCACGACATTGATCGGCTTCCTGCCGGGCTATTCGCAAATCGGCTACTGGGCGCCACTTTTCCTTTGTGTTCTTCGCTTCGGGCAGGGCATCGGTCTTGGCGGCGAATGGGGCGGCGCGGCGCTGCTGGCGATCGAGAATGCGCCTTCCTCCCGCCGCGCCTGGTTCGGCATGTTTCCGCAGCTTGGCGCGCCCGTGGGCTTTATAGCGGCGAACGGCCTCTTTCTGGCTCTCGCGGCATCGATGGGAGATGCCGAGTTCCGGCGCTGGGGATGGCGCGTGCCTTTTCTGATGAGTGCAGTGCTCGTCTTTATTGGGCTTTACGTTCGACTGAAACTCACCGAGACGCGCGTTTTCGCCGAAGCAAAATGCCGCGAGCAACTGGCGCGCGTGCCGCTTGGCGTGCTCATTCGTGAATATGGTTTGCAGACCATGTTGGGCACGCTCGCGATGGTCGCCTGCTATGCCCTTTTTTACTTGAGTACGGTCTTTTCGCTCGGCTACGGGACGACAGCGTTGAGCTTCACCCGTGAGCAATTCCTGACGCTTGAATGCTTTGCGATTCTTGGATTCCTCATCGCGATCCCGATTTCGGCCAGTCTGTCCGATCGTTTCGGCCGTCGGTCCGTGCTCCTCGTCGGGCTGACGCTTGCCGCGCTCTCCGGCTTTTTGTTCGGGCCTATGCTGGGCAGCGGATCGACCGGGCTCATCTCGCTGCTTCTTTTTGGGCAGCTCTTCGTGATGGGCGTGATCTTTGCGCCAATGGGCGCCTATCTGCCGGAACTGTTTCCTACGCGTGTTCGCTACACGGGAGCGTCGCTCACCTATAATCTGGGGGGTATTCTGGGTGCCTCATTCGCCCCCTATGTCGCTCAAAGGCTTGCGATTCAAGGGGGGCTCGGCTGGGTCGGAGCCTATCTTACCGTGGCTTCGCTGGTCAGTCTGGGCGCGGTGCTGCTGATAGGCGAAACGGCGGGGGTCGATCTTTTGCCCGAGCCAACCGCTGCCGGGCATTACGTTGCACCGCAGCAAACAGACGAACCCTATGCCGCGGGTGGGCCGAAGACACGACCCGCCGGGCAGGATATTACGTCTTGATATAGCTCACATCGCGGAGCCTGGAGCGTCTCTTGCGCCTTGCGGCCCCCTGAGCGCAGGCTGCCCCGCCTTGGTTTTGACAATGGGTGCCTGTTCATAGAGACAGCGATCGCTTCCGCGTCTTTTTAGCCTGCGTTCTCGTCATGGAATAAGCAAATTGGCCTCTTTCGAGGCGCGGCTTTATGACGAGGTTGCGGAAAACAGCGGAATCTGTTGAGCACCTCGCATCCCTTTGCACTTTCGACGGCCCTTCGTGACGGATACATCTTCGACCCCGGATGAAGTTGGTGAAGTTGTCGTCGCCGATCCCAAGGATCGTTTTCTGGCGCCGCTCGATCCGTTGCTGCGCAATGAACGCCGCCGTTTCATCGCTCTCGTCGTCGTCGTTTGCCTGATCCATGCGGCGCTGTTGGCCTTTCTGATTCTGCGTGGCCATGCGAAGCCGCAACCTCCAGCGGCCGAAATTCCGGTCGAAGTGGTTGTCATACCCCCACCGCCGCCGAAGCCTCTTCCCAAGAAGCAGGAGCCGAAGCCGAAGCCGAAGCCGAAGCCCAAGAAAGAAAAGCCGCATTACGAAAAGCCGGCGACCGACACGCCGCCCGCAGCCAACAAGGAAAAGATCGAGCGCGAGGAGCCCGATCAGAAAAGTGCATCACCGCTCCACGGCAATCCTGAGCCTGAGGCGCAGCGGAAACCCGTCCCGGATCAGACGAAGCCGGCTCAAAACGCGGCTGCCACGCCAGCCAAGCAGACCGCCGCTCCGGCTCCGGCGGACGACAAGCCGGATGCCGAAACGCTCAGCAAGGCGGCGCCCGCCAAAAGCGAGAAGCCGACGCAGAAGGAAAAGCCCGTCAAGACGAAAACGCCAGAGCCATCGCGCGACCGCGCTGCGCTTGAGCGCGAATTTGCGGCGCTCAGCCAGTCGCCGCATTTCTCCATCGCCAGCCGCGCAAAGCCTTCGCCTGTGAGCGGAGGCCATTGCCACACCAATCCCTATCTCTGCACGCTCTATGGCTTGATCATGCGGCAGGAGCATTATCCTGAAAGCGCCAGAGCGCGTGGCCTCAAGGGCAAGGTCATCGTGGCCTTCTGGATCGACGAGCGTGGCGATCTGGTTCATCAGGCGCTCTACCGGACAAGCGGCTATCCTGAGCTCGACAAGGCAGCCGTGGCGGCGATTGAGAAAGCTGCGCCGTTTCCGCCGCCGCCCTATGGTCAGCCGCATGGTTTTGTCGCGCAGATGTCGTTCCCGCCGAAGTGAGCGAGATATCAATATTATCATGGTCAAGTCGGGCAAGCCCGGCTTGGCTACAGCAGGCCGAAAAACAAAAAAGCGTGATTGCCCATCGTGCAACCACGCTTCAAGAAAAATCGCCTTATGCAAAAGGCGGAGTATCAGAATTACTTCGCGAGTGAATCGACGCCGGATTTGTAGATGCCATCGACTGCCTTCTTCGCGTCGGCATCGCTCGCGCCCTTGGCCTTGTAATGCCCTGACCAGGAAATCACAGAACCGGTACCGTGCTTCGTGACCTTGATGGTCGAAACATAATTGGAAATCGGCAGCGGGCTCGACTTGATCCTGTAGGTGTAGCTGTGCGCTTTGTTATTCCACTTTATCAGGTGCTCGACGATCGTGCCGCCGCCCTTCAGGCTCAAGTGGCGTTCCTTGCCGTTTGCGGACAGGGTGCATTTCGCGACGGCGGGATGCCAGGTGCCGATGCCGCAGAAATTGCCAATTTTCGCCCAAGCGGCGCTGACCGACTCGCTTGAGTCTGCCTGGTAATGCGATTCCAGCGCGAACGCGGAAAGTCCGGACATAAGCAGCGCTGCGGTGCTGGCGACGGCGAGTATCGAAAACTTTTTCATAAGGCGATTCCTCCTGTTACACTTTTGACTTCAATTTCGGGCGACCCGTTCCGCCCATAGTTCCTATTCGAAAGACCGGCCATTGCTGGCCGATCCGGGCTTGCAATTTCGCCGGGGATCTCCCGGCGCCGCAATGTCTCCGACCGGGTGCAACAGGACCTTAGCCGTAGGCAGGCTCTACTTGCAAATACTCTGGGGCATCCGGTGTTCATGTAATTGGCACAGGGATCGCAGGTATACGAAATGCAATAGAATACGAAATGCGAATGGAGCGTTTTCGGGCGAAGTAGCGTTCGGTTCGCATCAAAACGACACAACAGAGTCAGGTTCTGCTGCCATCAGAACCGAAATGGCTCTGGAGAGCTCAGGAAACACAGAAAATGGCGCCAGATGATGATGACGACGACGACTGGATGGTGCCGCCGGAGGCGCAGCCGCAGCCGGAGGATTACAGCTTCGATCTCGACCATGCGCTCGGCGCCATCGTCGCGCTGACGTCGCGCGTCCCCGCCGACGCATCGACCGCTGAAGCGCTTGGAATGGAGCGGGGCGGCAACGGCGTTGTTCTGGGGATTCAGAATCTCGTTCTGACGATTGGCTACCTCGTTGTCGAAGCCAATGAGATCTGGCTGACGACCGGCAAGGGGCGTGTCGTTCCTGCGCATGTGGTGGGCTATGATTTTGCAACAGGCTTCGGTCTCGTGCAGGCGCAGGAAGCGCTCGATTGTCCGGCCTTGCCGATCGGCGATTCACGTCAGGCGCGGCCAGGCAGCCGTGTGGTGCTTGCTGGCTGCGGCGGCCGCAGCGGTGCGCTGGCGGCTCACATCGTCGCGCGCCAGCCATTTGCCGGTTATTGGGAATACATGCTCGACAATGCGATTTTCACCGCGCCGGGGCATCCGCATTGGGGCGGCAGCGGCCTGATCGGCCCCAACGGCGAACTCTGGGGCATCGGCTCCCTGCAAGTGCCGCATCAACTGCCGGGTGAGCCGATGATTCCACTGAACATGATCGTGCCGATCGAGTCGTTTGTGCCGATCTTCGACGATCTTCAAACTTTCGGGCGCGCCAACCGGCGACCACGTCCCTGGCTTGGTCTCTTCGCTGCGGAAGCAAGTAGTGGCGGCATCATCATCATAGGTCTTGCGGGAGACGGTCCCGCACGGCGGGCAGGGCTGCGCGAAGGCGACGTCATGCTGGCTGTCGGCAGCCAGCAGGTAGATCGTCTTGGCGATTTCTTCCGCGCTGTCTGGACCCTGGGAGAAGCGGGGGTCGAAGTGCCGCTGCGCATCGATCGCGAGGGCGATGTTTTCGATATGCGCGTTGCGTCAGCGGACCGATACCGCTTTCTGAAAAAAGCGCCGCTGCATTAAAGTTGCCGCATCGGCCTGAGAGCCGGTGCGGCTGTTCTCGACAGGCAGCAATCTTGCCGCCGCTACGCCATCAATGATGATCGTGATGGGTCATGTGGTGCATCATATGATGATGATGATGGTGATGCACGACATAGTGGTGGTGGTGGTGACGATGATGGTGGACGACAGCCACTTCCGTGGCTTGCGCGATGGCGGGAACGAAAGCGATGGCGGTGAAGAGAAATCCGGTCGCAATAAGTTTCTTCAGCATTGAATGATCTCCGTGGTGAGGCGTCGCCGCGATGCGGCTCTGGAAACGTGCTACCTCAGCCAGAAATATCTGCGTTGCCGGATTAACCGGACCTGAATGGAGATCCCGAGCCAGAGCCGGAACCGGAACCGGCTTCGCTTGAACGCCACTCCCGGCTGTTGCTCCCGCTCTTCCACGCCCGGACATGCGATGCTATGCGGGCGCAGACTCAACAAAAGGGACATTCAAGATGAGTGAGATTTGGCTACGCACGGGTGAAGCGACGGTCTTTGCGGCGGATGGGCAGTTCACTGATGCCATGCCCGAGGTGATGATCGGCGATGTGCGAGGCCCCGTCGGTCATGCCTTCGCCGGCATGGCGGGACAGGTCGCCGGCCATCCGCGCATGTTTGTCATTCGCGATTGCAACCAGATGGTTCGTCCCGCCACCATGATGACGACCAAAATGACGGTGTCATCCGAGGCCTATGTAGAACTTCTCGGCGGCATCGTGCAGGCGGCAACGGGAGACGCCATTGTCGATTGTCTGGCGGAAGGGATTTTGCCGAAGGAGCAGGCGGACACGCTTTGCATGATCATTATGATCTGGCTCGATCAGCGTTGCGCCGACGATCCCAATCTCGACAGACGCGATCTCTATCGCACGAATTACGAGGCGACGAAGCTAGCGATCGCGCGCGCCATGAAAGGCGAGCCGACAGCAACGCAACTGATCGCAAATCGAAAGAGCATCAGCCACTACGCTCTGGAAGGCGTTTTGGATGCGTGATGATGTGATCTGCACTTTCCTTCTTCTATCGGGAAGGAAAGTGCTCGGTGTTATCTACTTTTTCGTGAGCACATGCTCCTTCACCAGATACCTCACGCCGTGGTCCCATGAATCATCGGTGTTGCCGCGGATATCGACGCTGCCACCCTTTACGGCCTGTCCGGTCTTAAGGTCTTCGATAAAAATATTGAGATTGAGAATCAGATTGCTCACCTTCTGAACCCAGGGGCAGGCGGCGAACGCGGAACCCGCCTTCTTCGCCGCAGCGCGTTGTTCATCGCTGCATTTGCCGAGGCTCGGCACCGCCGCCGATTGCACGTCCGGGCCGCGGGCGACGTCATATTGCCCGGACTTCTGCAAAGCGTCGCGCAATTCCTTGCTGATCCGCTTGAGGCGTGTCTTTTCTGCGTCAGTGGTCGGCGTCAGCGAGGTGTTGTCCAGATAGAAATCGAAGACCATGAGTTTGGCCGGCGCGGCCTCGGCGTAGCCTATGGGCAGAAGAAGGGCGACAAGGGCGATGGCCAGAAACTTCATGGTGTCCTCATGTGATTATGCTGGAGCGGCTGTCTTTGAATCGCGACTGCGATTGATGTGAGAGATGTTTCTGCGGCGTCAATGCGTATCACAGGCATAGATCGCCGCGATGCGTGTGGAGAGCTGAACGGCGGGATAGCCCAGCTCGACATTGCCGATATAGAAAGTGCCTGTCTGCCCTGGTCCGACGTAACCTGCCGATGTCACGATGACATCTTCAAGCGAGATGTTTTGTGTCGCGAGTTCAACGCGACGGAGAATCTTGTCAGGCAGAACGTTTTTCACGTCCCATGTCAGCACGTTGTAGAAGGCCAGGATCGAGGCACTGGCCGACCGGACCTTCTTCAACTCCTCGTCGGAAATCCGCTTCGGAATGCAGGCCTTGAGCACCGGCCCGAAGCCTTCGCTGACCAGCTTCTTGCGTGCTTCGCTTTCGCAACTTCTGTTGCAGGACTGCATGGCGCCCCGCATGGCCAGACCGGAAACTTTAGAGGTCAGATGCCTGTTCTCCATACAAGTATGGAAGCACGTCTCTGCCGCCTTTGCGCTTTTCGGAAGGGCTAATATCAAAAGCACGAGGCTTAAGCAGAATGCGCCCGATTGACAGAACCTCATGCGTTTCTTCCCTCGGCCGCCATTTCTTCATGCGAGGCAAAGCATTTCGCCCGTCTCTTCCTTTCGCGGAGCGATGTTAGCAGTCTGAGACTTCAGCGCAATCGCCGAATCTGCGACCGATTCCACGAATGTCATGGTGTACCAGGGCGAGGGGCGCGCCTTATCCGGCTTCCCTGAATCGCTCGGCTTCTGCAAGGGCTACTGAGACAAGCTGGCTCACGCCCTGTTCGGCCATGGTGACGCCGAAGAGCCGGTCCATGTGCGCCATGGTGATCGGATTGTGCGTGATCGTGACGAAGCGCGTATCCGTCTTCTTGCGCATTTCGTCGATGAGATCGCAGAAGCGCTCCACGTTCGCATCGTCGAGCGGCGCATCAACCTCGTCCAGCACGCAGATCGGTGACGGATTGGTGAGAAAGACCGCGAAGATGAGCGACATGGCGACCAGCGCCTGCTCGCCGCCGGAAAGAAGTGTCATCACTTGCGGCTTCTTGCCCGGAGGGCGCGCCAGCACTTCAAGGCCAGCCTCGAGCGGGTCGTCGGATTCGATCAGTTGCAGTTCGGCAGTGCCGCCGCCGAAGAGGATGGTGAACAGCTCCTTGAAATGTCCGTTCACCACATCGAAGGCTGCGACGAGTCTTTCGCGGCCTTCCTTGTTGAGATTCTGAATGGCCTGCCGCAGCCGCCGGATCGCTTCTGTCAGGTCGTCGCGTTCGGTGACGAGATTGGTGCGGCTCGTGTCGATTTCGATGAGTTCTTCATCCGCTCGCAGATTGACGGAACCGAGCCGTTCGCGATCCTGTTTCAGGCTTTCGAGTTTGGTTTCGATCTCCGCCGCCGTGGGAAGCACCGCGTCGCGGTCGATTTCCGCCATAGGCGCCAGTTCTTCGGGCGTGCATTGCAACTCGGTTGCGATCGCATGCGCGACTTCTGCGAAATGCGCGCGCGCGGCTTCAAGGCGCGCCTCGCTGCGGGCTTTTTCCTCGCGGGCTGAGGTCATGCCCTCAATCGCCTGACGCGCTGCGCGATCCGCATCTGTAAGACGCTGCTCGGCTGCCGCCCGATTGTCGGCTGCTGTCCTGCGGGCTGCCTCGGCAGTTTCGATCTGGTTCATCAGCACGCGGCGCGCCTGAAAAAATTCGTTCGGCGCATCGGCAAGTTTTTCATGTTCGGCCACAGCCTCGGCAAGACGCGATTGAACCTCGCCGATCTGGGCCGATGCGCGTTCGCGCCGCGTCGTCCAGGATTGCCGCTCAGTGGCGATTGCGTTGCGGCGCTTCGTCCGCGTCTCGCTTTGGTGAAGATGCGCCTGCAACGCGGCGCGCACTTCCGTCATGGCGGCGCGATCCTGCGCGGCGGTGGCGCGGGCCGCATCGAGCCGCTGCGCCAGTTCGCTGGTATCCGCGAGTCGCGCGAGTTCGCCTTCGGCATGGGCATGCTTGCCGCGAGCCTCATCGCAATTGGCGGCGAGCCTTTGCTCCGCCTCCACAAGCGCCGAAAGCCGTGCTGTGGCCTGCGCCCTCTTGCGTTCATCGGCGGCAAGCGTCTCGCGCGCGGCTTCGACAGCGCGCAGCGCCTCGCGATGCGCCTGTCGCGTCTGGCCTTCGGCTTCAGCCTTGGCCTTGATGTCCGCACCGATCTGATCGGCTTCAGCCTTCATGGC
>SCSF01000142.1 GCA_004298435.1 Beijerinckiaceae bacterium | reverse complement strand
GCGAACAGCGTCACCACCTTGGGGCTCGTCCACGCCATGGTGTGCGCGCCGTAGGGCTGCAAGCCATAAGTGATGGCGGTGAGGATGAGGACGAGGCCAAGCCCGAAGCAGATGTTGCCACCCCAGTCGATCCTGTGGCTCGCATGGCCCGGCCTGTCGCGCAGCTTCCAATAGGCCCAGATGGTGCCGACGACTCCGAAGGGAACATTGATCCAGAAAACGGCCCGCCAATCGGCATCGGCAAGCAGGCCGCCGATCAGAAGGCCGAAGAACTGGCCGGCGATTGCCGCCACGACATTGACGCCGAGCGCGAAGCCGCGCTCATGCTCGGGAAAGGCATCGGTGAGGAGCGCGACGGAATTGGCAGTGATGAGCGCGCCGCCGATGCCCTGCACGATACGCACAACAATGAGGTAGGTTGCGGCGAAGTCGCCGTGCCCCGGCATGAGGCTGAGCGCGATCGAAGCCGCCGTGAAGATCGCGAAACCCAGATTGTACATGCGGGCGCGGCCGAACTGGTCGCCAAGACGCCCGAACGCCACGACGAGAACCGCCGTTGCGATCATGTAGCCGATGATCGCCCAGAGCAGATAATTGATGTTGCCGGGATCGAGCGCCTTGAGGCCGATGCCGCGAAACACAGCCGGCAGGCTGATCAGCAGGATCGAGCTGTTGATCGCCGCCGCCAGCATGCCAAGGGTGGTGTTGCTGAGAACCATCCACTTGTCGCTCTGAATGCGATCGACCCTGGCCATGGCATGCTTCCGCAAAGAGGACTGGCGCGGCGCGCCGTCAGCTCGTATATGAGGATAGTCTCATGTAGTGGTAATATGAGGATGTCCTCACAAAAGGCAAGGAACCAAGTGCCGCAGCCGCGCGTCCCGCAGCGCAGGAAAGGACGCGACCGCGTTGCGGCCCTGATGGCGACCGCGGCGGCGCTGTTTCTGGAAAAAGGCTTCGACGCTGTGACGATGACGGAGATCGCCGAGCAGGCGGGCGCCTCGATCGGCACGCTTTATTTGTTCTTTCCGAAAAAGGAATTGCTGGCGCAGGCCATCGTGGCCGAGTGTGGAGAGGATCTCTCGGCGCGGCTTCGGGCGTTACGGGAAAGAATCGCGGATCTGCCGGCGGCAGCGATTGCCGACGCGCTCTTCATCACATTGGGAGAGTTTATGAGCGAGCGCCCGGTTTATGCGGCGCTGCTCGATCTTCCCGGCGACGACCGTTGGCGCCGTTCGCTGCGCATGCAGCGGCGCGACCAGATTGCGGCTCTGTTTGCGCAGGCCAAGCCACCCTTAGTCGCCGGTCAGGCGGAACGGCTCGCTGTCATCGTGCCGCAACTCATGCGAATCCCGCTGGCGCTCAACGCGGAGAAAAGGCTGCGGGAAGCCATTCTCGAAGAGTTGCGCCTGATGCTCAGCCGTCATCTGCAATGAAGCGGAAGACAAGGAAGGCCGCGAGACATTCTCGCGGCCTTTGGGATTTTTGAAAAATACGCCGCGCAGAAATTACCGCGGAGTTGGCGTCATTCTGAGATAGGACTTCAGCTTTTTGAAGCCCTTGGGGAACTGCTTCTCGGCGTCGGCGTCGGAGAGCGCCGCGGAGATGACGACATCGCTGCTCGCCCCTTCGACGCGCCAGTTGGCCGGCGTGCCAATCTTGTATTCCGAAGTCAGTTGCAGCGCATCGAGTGCGCGCACGATCTCGTTGAAGTTGCGGCCAACGCTCATCGGATAGATGAGGATCAGGCGGATCTTCTTGTCCGGATCGATGAGGAAGACGTTGCGCACGGTCTGGTTATCGACCGCCGTACGCTTCGAAACATCGCCGGAGGCACCAGCCTGAAGCATGTTGTAGAGCTTGGCGACTTTGAGATCGGTATCGCCGACAATCGGATAGTTCGGCTCGGTTCCCTGCGTCTCGCCGATGTCCTTTGCCCACTTCTTGTGGTCGTCCACGGAATCAATCGAAACCGCAAGGATCTTCGCGTTGCGCTTGTCGTATTCCGCCTTGGTATTCGCCATGAAGCCGAGTTCAGTGGTGCAGATCGGCGTAAAATCCTTGGGGTGCGAGAACAGCACGCCCCAGGAGTTGCCAAGCCATTTATGAAAGCTGATTTTGCCTTCGGTGGTCTCGGCTTCGAAATCGGGGGCAATATCACCAATCTGAAGGGCCATGTCGTTACCTTTCTCAAACACCCGAACAGTCCTTAGCGTTGGCGGATGCCTCTATGAAACGCGCGAAGGACTGCTCGCAACTGTAACTGCGCGCAAACTATCTTTTTTCCACTTTTTAAGTCAACTAATATCCGGCGACACCATTATTGCGCGGTGCGGCCTCGGGCGGGCTTGAAAAAAATGCGTCAAAACAAGAATATAGAGCCGCAGTCGGGAGGCTGCCGTGATGAGATTGCAATGACATATCGCATAACGACAATTTCGTCTCCGGTCGGCCCGCTGAAGCTCGTCGCAAACGAAACCGGTCTGACTGCGGTGCTGTGGGAGAACGACCCTCCGGGACGCGTGCCCCTCGGCGAGCTAACAGATGATGGCGACCATCCCGTTCTTCTTCACGCGCGCCGGGAACTGAAGGAATATTTTGCCGGCAGGCGGCGATCTTTCACCGTTCCACTCGCTCCCGCTGGCACGCATTTCCAGAAGACGGTCTGGGCGGCGCTGCTGACGATCCCTTATGGCGAAACGCGCAGCTATGGCGAACTTGCCAGACAGGTCGGCAATCCGAAAGCGGCGCGTGCCGTCGGCGCGGCAAACGCGAAAAATCCGCTCTCGATTATCACGCCATGTCACCGTGCGATCGGATCGAACGGAACCCTCACCGGATTCGCCGGCGGCCTCGCAGCAAAACGATTTCTTTTGACTCTCGAAGCCACCGCGTGCGGTTTAGAATCCCTCCCCATCTTTGCAGAGTCTAACTAGCGAAGCTCATCGAGATCCGCGGGCGGAAACCTCGTTGGCGAGATTGATGTTGGTGACATGCGACTGCAACATATCATCGAGATCGTGATGCAGCGCCTCATCACGGACGCGCGGAAGCATCTCCCGCAGTTTTCGCACCACCCAACCCTGACCGCGATTGAGAAAGGCGATGCGTTCGCCGAGATCGCCAACCGCCATCGCCTTTTCGTAAAAGGCTCCGACCTTGGACGACGGCGTGGCGCTGAGCAATTTGATATGGCGCGAGAGCATGGCGCACCACCGCGCCTCGTCATGGTGGACTGCCTGCATCAGATCCGCTACTTCGCCGGTTCCGGCTTCGCGCGCGCTCATAAGCGTGACGCGAGCGCCAGCCATTTCCGCCTCCAGAAGTTCATTGAGAAACGCAATAAGTTCCTCCGGGCTGGCACAACCCATATAGGCTTCATCCGCAGTGTGCATGGAACAGGCGGGTGAAGCGACCTCGATCGGTCCGTCCTTTGATGGCTTCGACATAACAGATCTCCTTCTTGTTAGATTCTGTGCAGGCTAACGGCGACGGCCGGCGCGCTGCGCAAGCATGGGGCCATACACGATTACAAAGCCTGCGAACGCCGCGACCCAAGCTGCCGCGGCCATGTAGAGGAAAGGCAGCGCAAGGCCGGGCACGAACTCCATAAGAACCCGCGCGATCATCGCGGCGACGACCGCACCATAAACGAACTGCGTCGTGCGCGACGCCACGAGATCATGTTTTGTATGACTAAGAGTCGTGCGCGTCATCATGGCAAGTGTCATCGTGCCTATAGCGCCGACTGCCCACACATGCACGCCTGCGGCCATCGAGGCGACAAGAGGCCAAAGCGCATGCACGCCGGTAAACAGAAAGCCGAGCGCGGCGAAGAAAAAGCCGGCATGCAGCACCAGAACCAGTTGATCGGCGCGCGTACTCCAGCCGCGCCAGCGCCAAAGGCGCCAGAAATTGGCTCCGCCGGCGATCAGCAGCGCTACGCCTGTCCAGTTCTGCTCGGGCGCCGCGATCCATGCGATGAGCGCAAGCGCGGAAAGCACCAGGACGCCGCTATCGAAATTGCCGAACGAAACCGGACGCTTCTCCACTTGCTGCCTGGCGAGCCAATTATGGGTGAAACTCGGCACCACACGTCCGCCTATCAAGAGGATGAGAAAGACGATGATTGCGAGGCCGGCGCGTGCAGCGATAGCGGCGCTGCCTGAAACCGCCGCCTCAATATGAAAAGCTGCATTGGCGGCCGCGAGTATGAGCACCAGAGCAACCACTTTCAGGTTGCGCTGATTATTGCCCGTGATCACCTCTCTGCTGATCAACCCGGCAAAGACGACCAGAAAGGCCGTATCGACCAGCGCGGCCGGAACCCAGCCGATCCATGCCGACGTGCAGACGGCGAGGCGGCCCAACATCCATAGCGAGCAAATGAGCGCAAGCGGCCAGCCGGCAACCGGCAAATGTCCCGTCCAGTTGGGAATAGATGTCAGCAGAAAGCCGGCGACCACTGCCACGGCGTAACCATAGATCATTTCATGGATGTGCCAGTCGATCGGCGAGAAGGCCGTCGGAATTGCGACTGCACCTGTGAAGAATAGCGGCCATATCGCTATGGCGGCTACAGCCCAAAGCGCTGCGGCGAGGAAAAACGGGCGAAAGCCGCGGCTGAGCAGAGCAGCATTCCTCCACGATTTCAGCACGCCGATAGCGCGATACATGTCGGATCACCCCCGCATTCATCTATTCTTCGCATGAATTGGCGCTCGCATAATTGCGCCGAACCGACGCAGATCGATATGTATTATTACATAGTCTGGATGGCCGGGTTTTTGTTGGCGGCATGCAGTCCATGGAGTAGGCTCACGCAGAGGCAGCAACTCCGGTTGCGTTTGCCTCGACCGTCAAGAGCCGGCGGCGCCAATAACAAACCAAAGACAGATGGGAGGGGGCGTAACGAGATCAGGAGATTGCCATGTTGGTTCGAGAAGCTATGACTGAACGGGCACTGTGGATCACTCCCGACATGACGCTGACCCAGGCGGCCAGAAAGATGCGCGATGAGAACATCGGTTGTTTGCCGATTGGCGAGAACGATCGCCTCATCGGCATGATCACGGATCGAGATCTTGCATGCCGCGCCGTCGCCGAAGGGGCCGACCCGGCAAAAACCAGAATCCGCGAGATGATGACGCGGGGAATCGCTTACTGCTTCGAAGATGACGACATCTCAGATGCGATGCAGCGGATGGAAGAGAAGCGCATCCATCACATGCCCGTCCTCAATGCGCGCAAACGCATCGTCGGAATTCTGTCGCTCTCGGATCTGGCGTTGAAAGCGCCGCTCGACCTGTCGCGTGAAGTCTCGCGGCTTGCCTCGCGCGATGCTTCGGCGCACGCCGCGCATGCGTGAGCTTTGCCCTTCTTCCGGCTTCGCCGCCGTCATCCGCGGACTTGATCCGCGGATCCAAGAACGATCATAACAAGAAGCGTCAGCGAGCCCCTCGCTGACGCCTGGATGCGCGGATCAAGTCCGCGCATGACGCGCTTGTTGATCGCGAAGCTGCCCGCAATTTCACCTGTGATATTGATGCGGAACAAAGGGCATTGCGGTGACGATCGCGGCGATCTTCCTGCCGCCCGAATCGAGGTGGAATTCATTGCCGATTCGGGCATAGGGCGCAGCAACCAGCCCCATGCCGATCGGCCTGCCAAGGCTTGGCGCATAGCCGCCCGAGGTAACGTGGCCGATAAGGAACCCATCCGACGTCGAAATGGCCGCGCCATCGCGCGCCGCCGCCTTGCCGTCGAGCAAAAGGCCGACGCGGCGGCGATCTGGCCCATCAGCCAGGGCATGCCAGATCTGACTTGCGCCCGGAAAGCCGCCATGAATGCGCCGGCGTCTTGAAATCGACCAGGCAAGACCCGCCTCCACGGGGTTGGTCGTCTGGTCAATGTCATGCCCATAAAGGCAGAGCCCTGCTTCGAGACGCAGCGTATCGCGTGCGCCAAGGCCTGCGGGCTGAACCTCCGGCTCTGCAAGCAACTCCTCGGCAAAGCGGCGCACGTTTTCGCCAGGCAGCGAGATCTCGAAGCCATCCTCTCCCGTGTAGCCAGACCTCGAAATAATGAAGCGGGCGCCGTTTCGTTCGCATTCGCGGACTGAAAGGAAGGTCATCGCTTCGATCTGTGGAAATTTGCGACCGAGCACCCGCGCCGCCGCAGGCCCCTGAAGCGACAGCAAGGCGGAGCTTTCCAGCCTTGTCAGCTCCAGATCCGGAAGCGCTGCCGCCAGGTGTGCGAAATCGGCGTCTTTCGTCGCCGCATTGGCGATGAGCAGGAAACGCTCGCGATGGTCTTCGTCGGGCAAACGCGACACTGTCAGATCATCGAGGATGTGCCCTTCCTCGTCGAGCAATTGCGTGTAGCGCATCTGGCCTGGCTTGAGGCTGAGAATATCTCCCGGAACGAGACTTTCGAGACCTCGCGCGGCTTCAACGCCGCGCAGAATGGCCTGCCCCATGTTGGAGGCGTCAAACAGCCCCGCCTGCCGACGCGTTTGCAAATGCTCGCCGACGATTCCCGCGTGATAATGAAGCGGCATTTCGTAGCCGGCAAAACAGATCATGCGCGCGCCAAGCGCACGATGCAGGTCATAAAGCGGCGTATGACCCAGATTTGAAGAAGAGCAGTTGCTAAGGTCAGACATGAAAGCGCACCGGATCCAGAGTTAGCGAAAGCGTCGCCCGTCTGGGCCACGCGGCTCGCCCCCTCTGTCCGATTACCTGAGAGATTCCCCGTCAGCCCAAACGCTCGGCAAGCGAGCGGATTCGCGCAGCCAGGTTACGCCCGTCGGTGGACACAGCCGATCGGCGGTGTCGCTTTCCAGAGTGTCATCTCCCAGCGGTCCTTGCACCTGAGCGTTTCCGGGGCGGTTGCGCCTTCGGCGCCGATAGAGCAAAGCCCGACCGGCCTCTCCCGCAGGGGTCGTCTGACTGAAATAGTCTATGCCCGCTCATTCCAAAGTCAATGCGGCGAGAGCCGCAGGCGTATCGGCAAACGTAGCAGTAACGGCGAGCAGCGGTTTTGCACAGGCATGACTACATGGAGCCGTTTCAGTTCTGCTGAATCAGCAACGCGACTCTACTTACTTGTTTTTGACGCGTTTTCCTTGCACAAACCGAAAATCAATTCGCTCGAAAATGCTATAAGCGCCCCATGCCCTTGAAGTCGCGGTGCATGAAAACATATTGGCGCATGTCATCATGGTCCTTGCCGTCTATGATGTTGACGAATCCCGGATTTTCCACAAGCCATGCAAACGGAACGGCATGAATCAGGAAGCCATGACTCTCAGCGCCGAGGCAGGACACAGCTCAAACGTTTCGGCCCTTTCCTACATTTCCGCCGGTGGCTCCTTGCAGGATCGTCAACCGCGCACCCTGAAATGTGGCGATGCCTTTGGTGTCTTTGATCGCAATGGAGACATCAGCACAGCCTTCGGCAATCCGGAAGGATTGTTCTTTCGCGATACGCGCCATCTCTCGCGCCTTAGCCTGTCGATCTGCGGTTCGATCCCGCTTTTGCTGTGTTCGACTCTCCGCGACGACAATGGCGCGCTGACCTGCGATCTGACAAACCCCGATCTTTTCGACGGCGACGATCTGCTGCTCGAACATGATGTCATGCACATCCGCCGTCTGAAATTTCTTTGGCGGGACGCCTGTTTCGAACGGCTGACGATCCGCAACTACAGCGATTGCCGCCAGCGCTTCAGCATCGAAATGGCGTTCGCTGCCGATTTTGCCGATGTATTCGAGGTTCGCGGGTCGCATCGCGAACATCATGGCATTCGCCATCCCGCCGTTGTCGGAAAAGACAAGGTTACTCTCGCCTATACCGGGCTTGACCACCAGCGCCGCGAAACGCGGCTGCGCTTCTCGCCGCAGCCTTCGAGGCTCGATGCGGGCAAAGCAGTTTTCGAGATCGATCTCGACCCACGCGAACGAACGACCCTTTATGTGGAAATCCAGTGCAACCCCGCGACGCCAGAGGCGGCGACCGACAAACTTTTTTACACGTCGCTGCTTGCGGCCCGGCGTGCCTTGCATGCGGCCGCATCGCGCGCGACGACGATCATAACTTCCAACGACATCTGCAATGAAGCGATCTGCCGCGCGATCTCCGATCTTTACATGCTGAATACGAGATTCGACGCCGGCCCTTATCCTTATGCAGGAATACCCTGGTTCAGCACAGTCTTCGGGCGCGATGGCCTCATCACCGCCATGCAGACATTATGGCTCGATCCTTTGATTGCCCGCGGCGTGCTCGGCCATCTGGCCGCCAACCAAGCGACATCGATCGATGATGCAACAGATGCTGAGCCAGGTAAGATCCTGCACGAAATGCGGCATGGAGAGATGGCCGCGCTCGGCGAAGTCCCTTTCGGCCGCTACTATGGCAGCATAGATTCGACGCCGCTCTTCGTGGTGCTTGCGGGAGCCTATCTGGAGCGGACAGGCGACGAAGCATTCATCGCAAAGATCTGGCCCAACATTCAGGCCGCGCTCGACTGGATCGATGTTTACGGCGACCGCGACGGCGATGGTTTTGTCGAATATTTCCGCCGCACGGAAAACGGCCTCAACAATCAGGGATGGAAGGACAGCCGCGATTCGATATTTCACGCCGATGGGACACTCGCCACAGGCCCGATCGCGCTCGTTGAAGTGCAGGCCTATGTCTATGCCGCGAAGCGCGCCGCCGCACTGATCTCGGGCAGGCTGGGCGACGAGGTGCGCGCCGCTCAACTGACCGGGGAAGCCGAAGCGCTACAGCTTCGCTTCGACCGTGCATTCTGGGACGAATCACTCGGCAGCTATGTGCTCGCACTTGATGGCAAAAAACAGCCGTGCCGGGTCCGCGCGTCAAATGCGGGACATGCGCTCTTTGCCGGCATCGCCCTGCCCGAGCGCGCCGGCCGGCAGGTGCAGACGCTGATGGACCGTGCCTCGTTCTCGGGCTGGGGCATCCGTACTGTCGCCACCACAGAAGCCCGCTACAACCCGATGAGTTATCACAACGGATCGGTGTGGCCACACGATAATGCGATGATCGCGCAAGGCTTCACACGCTACGGATTCAGCGAGGAGGCGGCGCGGATTTTCAAAGGCCTGTTCGATGCCTCGACCTACATCGATCTACGCCGCCTACCGGAGCTGTTCTGCGGATTCTCACGCATGAGAGGACAAGGACCGACGTTCTATCCGCTCGCCTGCTCGCCCCAGGCCTGGGCCGCGACAGCACCGCTCTCCCTTCTTCAGAATTGCCTTGGCCTTGGCTTCGATCCCGAACGGCGGCAGGTGACATTCACGCAACCGGTTTTGCCTGCGTTTCTGGACGAGGTGATCCTGCGCGGATTGAGAATCGATGATGCGACGATCGACGTGATGCTGCGGCGAGCGGAAGCACACGCCGCAGTCAATGTCATGGCGCGGCGGGGCGATATAAAGGCGACGACGACGAGTTGATCGATTCTGACGGAATCAGAACCACGGCTCTACCTGATTGTTTTGGCGTGTCTTCTTCATGCGAACCGGAAGCCGCTTCGCTTGAAAGCGCTATAGACATCAAGATGCCGCAAGCTGACCCAGATCCGCGTCTGCTCTGACGGGCCGCAATTTCTGGCGCAGCCCATCCTTGAACCGTCCATCGGATCCAATCAGCGTATCCGGCGCCGCGATTTGCACGAGCTTGCCGCGGCTGAGCACGACAACGCGATCGAAGTCGCGCAGGGTCGTCAACCGGTGAGCGATTGCAATGACGGTCCGTCCGCGCATGAGCCGTATCGAGGCTTCCTGAATCGCCTCCTCGGATTCGTGATCCAGCGCCGAGGTCGCTTCGTCGAGCAGCAGGATCGGCGCGTTCTTCAGGAACGCGCGCGCCAGGGCGATGCGCTGCCGCTGGCCGCCCGAGAGATTCAAGCCGCGATCTCCAACAATCGTATCGAGGCCGAGCGGAAGCTCAGTAATGAAATCGTCACAATGAGCCGCGGTGATCGCTTTCCATACGTCCTTGTCGGAGGCATCGGGTCGCGCATAGCGGATATTGTCTCTGAGCGATCTGTGAAAGAGCGATACGTCCTGCGGCACGAATGCGATGGCGTCGTGAAGGCTCTGCTGCGTGACACGCGAGACGTCCTGCCCGTCGATCAGAATCTTGCCGCTTTGCACATCATAGAGGCGCTGCAACAAGGCAACGAGAGTCGATTTGCCGGCGCCCGAAGGGCCGACGAGGCCGAGATGTTCGCCGGCCTTTATTTCCAGGCTGAAGCGATCGAGGGTCGGCAAGTTGCCCGGATAAGAGAACGAGACATCCTCGAAGCTGATCTTGCCCTTGCCGCGCGCGAGAGGGCGCGCATCGCGATGATCCTGTATACGGTGCGGTACAAGCAGGGTCGCAATCGCCTCTGACAGACGCGCCATGTGCTGTGTCGCCTCCACAAGAGCGACGGCAAGGTCGCGCGTCGCATGCAGAACCGAGAGGCCCAGTGTGCAAACGAGCACCACCTGCCCCGGCGTCGCCAGCTTGCGCTGCCACAGTGCGATGGCCCAGGCGAGCAGGCCGAAGATGAGAACGACGGTGATCGAGGCGTGGAGAAGCCGAAGCTTCTCAAGATAAAGAATGCTGCGCCGGCGCGCCGTCATCTCGTGCCCGAGAGTCGCGGCGAAACGTCCCAGTTCATGGGCTATTCCACCGAATGTCTTCACCATGAAGATATTGCTGACCACATCTGTGGCCTCGCCATCGACGGCAGCCGCCCTGTCGGCAAAATCGTGATGCAACGGCTTGCCCGCCGCCGCGATGCGAAAGATGACGACCATTATGACAATGGCGACGGCCATGAGAGCCGCCGCCATCTTCACGCTGACCATGGCGACCAGGCCGATTGCCGCGAAGGTCGCGACGCAGGGCGGCAAGACATTCCAGATGAACATGTTCTCGATCGTGAAGACAGCGTTCGAGGTCGCGGTGATGCGGCTTGTAAGCATACCCCCCAGGCGATCGGCGAAATAACTCGGCGCATGCCCGATCAAATGTTGAAAAAGATCGCTGCGCAGATCGCCGGTGACCTGCACAAATGTCTTGCTCGCGATGACGCCAGCGACGCGCCACAGGAAGTTATCCGCCGCGATAAAAGCCGCGATGACGGCGAAGGCAGGCCAGGGATTTGTGACGCCGGGAGTTCCGCCTGACAGAGTATCGACAACGAGTTTGACGCCATATTGCGTGCCAACGGAGAAGCCGACCGCGGCAAGAACGCATGTAAGAATGATAGTATGGGAGATTGGCTGCCGTTTGATGTAATGAAGCAGGAACGCGAGAGGACGATGCGTGTAGTGGCAGAGCTTATCCATACAGGTTCTCTCTATCCCTGCCTGGCCCATTGACCGGCCTTATGGTGCCGATAACAGCATTGCGCCTGTCACGGCAACTCATTGTAGCTGTCGTGATCCCGCGGCCGACGATGAACGTGCATTACTGCATTTGCCCCAGCCCGGCTTCCGACAGCATCGACGAAGCGTCTGATGATTTTCCAATACGGCAAATGACTACAGGATGAACGCCACTATTGGCGCTCAGCCAACGCATACCTTCCTGCAAGGTTTCATGCCAAACCGATAAATTGAACCGGATCGCATGGAACGAGTTATGCAGCATCGCGATTACTCAAACTGTATCGTCGCAACGACGACGCAACGTGAAACGGGGAGCCTTCCATACGCCGCGGTTCGGAACTGCGGCGATTTTGTGTTCTCAAGACAGAGAGGATGTGGCGTATGCGTATTGCACAAGTTGCACCACTACATGAGGCTGTGCCTCCGAAGCTCTATGGCGGCACGGAACGCGTCATTTCCTGGCTCACTGAAGAACTCGTGCGGCAAGGCCATGAAATCGTTCTGTTTGCAAGCGGCGACTCAGTGACAGACGCGACGCTGGCGCCCATGTGGCCGAGAGCACTGAGGCTTGATGGATCTGTCCGCGATCCGCAGACACTGCTGATGACGATGATCGAACAGGTCTGCCGCCGTCAATCCGAATTCGATCTCATTCATTTCCATCTCGATTATTTTCCGTTTTCGCTTTTCTCCCGCCAATCAACTCCCTTTATAACGACGTTTCACGGACGTCTCGACCTGCCCGAACTCCAGCCGATGTTCGCGACATTTCCGTCGCTTCCGGTTGTTTCCATTTCCGAAGCTCAACGCCGCCCCGCTCCCAACGCAGGCTGGGTACGCACGATCCATCATGGAATGCCGGAGGATCTGTTGACGCCGAAGCCGGTCGAACCACGCTATCTTGCTTTTCTCGGCCGCATTTCTCCCGAGAAGCGCGTCGATCGCGCCATAGCGATCGCGGCGCATTGCGGCCTGCCTCTCAAGATCGCCGCCAAGGTGGACAGGGCGGACCATGACTATTTCGAAGCTGAAATCCGGCCGCTTCTTGGCAGTAGCGATGTCGAGTTCATCGGCGAGATCGGCGACGGGCAAAAATCGGAATTCCTCAGCGGGGCGCTTGCCCTCCTCGTCCCGATCGATTGGCCTGAACCATTCGGTCTCGTTATGATCGAGGCGATGGCATGCGGTACGCCTGTCATCGCATTCAATCGCGGTTCCGTGCCGGAAGTGATCGAAGACGGACTCACCGGCTTCATCGTCGAAGACGAGACAAGTGCGATTGCGGCGGTGAGACGCCTGCCGGAATTATCGCGCTCCGTGATCCGTCAGCGTTTCGAGGAACGTTTCACAGTGAAGCGGATGGCGAGAGACTATCTCGACGTTTACCGCAGCCTGATCAAGGGCGCACAGGTGCGTCCGCGTCTGGTGTCTTCCTGAGAGCACTTTGCGCGAAGCGGCTAGAGCGGGATGCGAAAAAGTGGATCCGGTTTTTCGCTTAAATCCCGCTCTAATTTGTTAGAATCGATCACGTTACATGCGTTCAGGTCGATCCGACCTGAACGCATCGTGATCTAGTGCATCGCGTGAAGAAGACGCCTTATCAGTCAGGGCGCGGTTCCGGTTCTGCCAGAATCGGAGGCCGCGTCTCTGGCATCAGGGCAGCGACAAGAACGAAGGCCAGGGCGGCAATCACAGCGAGGCCAAAAAAGGCGAAGGACGTGCCGTTGTGATCGGCGAGATAGCCGGCAAAGATCGTGCTCAGCGTCGCGCCGACCCCGATCGCCGCGCCAACAATGCCCTGCGCAAGATTGAGGCGGCCCGTATTGCGCGTCACATCGACGATCACCAGCGGAATGAGAACGCCGAGCACCGCCGCCGAGATTCCATCGAGCAACTGCATTGCGATAACGAGATAGGGATCGTAGGAGCTGGCGAAAAGCAGGCCGCGCAGAGGTAATGCGACGAACCCTGCGAGCAGCAGCGGGCGGCGTCCCCATCTCTCAGCCTGACGCCCCACCCATGGCGACATGGCAGCCACCACCATTTGCGGCACCACAATGCAGGCGGCGATGAAGACCGGCGCCGAACTTCCCGAGCGCATCGTCAGCGTGCTTCCCATCAGCGGCAGCATGGCGGCGTTGGCAAAGTTGAACATCGCGGCGCAGCAGGCGAAGATAATCAGCGACGGATTGGAGATCGTGCGGCGCAGATCGCCCTTTTCGCGCGCCGGGGCCGATTTTGGCGGACTACCGTGCGCACGCTCGGGATCGACTTCCTTGCCGCGGATCGCGGCGAGCGCAAATAGCGTCGGCACCAGCAGCACAGCCGTCACCAGAAAGACAGCGCGCGTCGAGAAAAGATAGGCGCACCCTCCCATCGCGGCGGCGGCGAGGCCGTTGCCAAGCGATGCGAAGCGCGCGTTACGCCCAAGCCTCGCGCCAATCTCAAGATGGCCGACAAGGCCCACACTGATCGCGACGATCGCCGGGCCGAGCACACAGCTTGCCGCGGCATGCAGAACGCTCGCCGTGAACACCAGGGGCAACACTGGCCAGAACGCGAAAATACAGGCGCTGATGCCGATTCCGATGACAGCAAGCGCCGCCGCGAATCTTTCGGAACGCGCCGCATCGACAATCGCGCCGCCCGGAATCTGTCCGATCAGGCTGACGAGGCTGCCAATGCTCAACGCAAGGCCGATGTCTTCCTGCGTCCATTTGTTCGCCGTCAGATAAACAGAAATAAATGGGCCGAAGCCGGTCTGAACATCAGCGACGAAAAAAGTGAACCAGTCGAGGCCTTTGAGACTGCGCGGCGATGGATGCGGAAGGGTCCCGTTTCCTTTCGCCTCTGCGTTGTCGGCCAATGCTACGCTCCGCCCAGAGCTATCTGGATTTCCGGTAGATCAGATCGCGTATGCAGCGTGATCGTTCCGATAGTTGTAACGGGAAATCAGCGAAAAACTGGAATCCGCCACCCGCTTCAGAACTCGACGCCATCAAGACGAACCGGCCTGATGGGCCGTAGAGTGATCTGGCAAGATCGCCTGTTTTGTGGCGCGGCTTTGCCTTGTCGCCGCGCCGATCCCGCCAAAGCATGGGGATTATTTCGTCTGGCCCTGCGGCGGCGGAGCCGTGCCCCCAGCCGTGCCCCCTGGGGTCGCTGTATTGGGAACCGGGGTCTGCGGGGCCGGCGTATTGCCTGTTTGAGGCTTGGCAGCCGGAGTGTTGCCAGGCGGCGTTTTAACCGCCGGTGCTTTAGCGACTGGCGTTTTGGGCGCCGGAGTCTGGGCAACCGGAGTTTTCGGCTCCAGAGTCTTATGCTCCGTGCTCTTGGGCTCTGCGGCCTTCGGCGCCGGAGATTTCGCCAGCGGGGCCTTTGCCGGAGGCGCTTTGGCGGGCGGCGTCCGCGTCGACTGAAGCACGACGATTGGTTCGCCCGGCTTGTATTCCGGCGCCTTCGTCACCGCGTCGCGACTAAGCGCCAGCGTGGCGTTATCGAGCCGCCCCTTCGCCGGAAAATGCAGCGCATGCCAATCGACCGCGACCTTGCGGGTGCCTACGCCGAGGAAACCGCCAAAGTCGATAATCGCAGCCCGCACGTCGCCATTGCGGTCGACGAGAAGATCGATGATGCGGCCCATGTTATGGCCTTCCGCATCGCGGACCTGCATGCCGAGAACATTGCTGACATTGCCGCCGTCGAGCACGGTCGCAGGCGTTTCGCCCTTAAGAGGCGGAGCCTCTTTTTTCGGTTGCTGTTTCGTCTGGTGCGCCGGCGGTGGCGAGGCTGGAGGCACATGCGGCTGCGCTTTCGCCTCGGCTCCGAGGCAGAGCGCATATCCAAACACCAGAACGGCAATAACGGGGAAGTCTCCCAGTGCGCGCTGCGCGCACGGAAAGATCAGGCGAGATGCCACTTGTCCTGCAATGCCCTCTTTATGAAACAACGTCCAACCTCTGCCGAAGGCTCTTTTTGCCAGACGTTGCTCGTATCGGAAGATGCCGGACCCGGCAAGATCCCGTCGTTTGACGGAATATCCACCCGCCCCCGCCTTTGTAAAAGATGCTGTACGCATGTGGCGACAAAACGGCGGCTTTCAACGAACGACAGCGCCGCGCAGAATCACTGCTCCGCAGTGCACCGATCCGGAACGATCAGTGCCCTCCGACGGTTTTTGCAAGAGGCGCCGAAGCGCGCTGGATCGCCGGCATGGAAGGAGCAATGGCCATGGCCAATTCAAAAATCGATCGCGTTCTCGTTGGCGAAGCTCTCGTCGGAGAAGGCAAGGAGTTGGCGCACATCGATCTTATTATGGGGCCGCGAGGCAGCGCGGCCGAGTTTGCGTTCTGCAACACGCTGACCAATCAAAAGCGTGGCGATAATGCGCTTCTCGCTTTGGTGGCGCCGAACCTGCCTGCAAAGCCGGCGACGGTGTTGTTCAACAAGGTCGAGATCAAGAACGAAAAACAGGCGACCCAATTGTTCGGGCCGGCGGAGCGCGCCGTTGCCAAAGCCGTCGTCGATTCCGTCAAGGAAGGCGTGATACCGCGCGCGGAGGCCGACAACATTTTCATTTGCGTCGGAGTGTTCATCCATTGGGACGCGACGGATGACAACAAGATCCAGGACTGGAACTACGACGCCACAAAACTGGCAATCGCCCGGGCCGTCGCCGGCAAGCCGGAGTTGTCGGAAGTTCTAGCGCAGGAAAATGTCATGCAGCATCCGCTGGCCGCACATGCATAAAGCGCAATGCTTCCGCGCCAACCTTCAACTTGCGAGTGCGCGTTGATGCGCACTCTGGCGCGGGCCGGCATCCTGAAATCAACCTGAGCCCTCATTTTACCGCCGGTTGCCGCCGGGAGCGATCCGCAAAGGCTGACGCGAGTCCCGGCGGCATTCGAGACGGTTGATCACGATCTTGGGATGAAGAAACTGCCGATCTGCCTTGGACAAGACCGGCGTTCTGCGCCATAAGTCCGCCTCAGCCCGGTCGCGCTTCGACAAGAGTCGGAGCGGCCAGGAGGTCCCGCGGAAAATTCCGCGACGGCGCGCTCCCCGAGCACTTCCGCCTCTTCATGCTCGAAGACCGATGCAGATTCGAGGCATCGAGCGTGTCGCGAAACCGGGTGAGCCGCAGCCCGTTCGTGCTGGAGCAGTCGTTGCATGTGGATTGTCCGCCTTGCGCTCAACCGTCCCTATACGTTTGTCGTGCTGGCGCTTCTGATCCTCATCGTCAGCCCGCTCGTCATCCTGCGCACGCCTACAGACATCTTCCCCAACATCGACATTCCGGTGGTCGCCGTCGTCTGGACCTATACCGGCCTTAACCCGGAGGAAATGGAAGGCCGCCTGACCACAAGCTACGAACGGTCGTTGACGGCGCTCGTAGACAATATCCAGCATATTGAGTCGACGAGCTACAACGGCCTCGCACTGGTCAAGATCTTCCTGCAACCGAATGCCAGCCTTGATACCGCCAATGCGCAGGTGACCGCTGTTTCACAGCTCATGCTCAGGCAGATGCCGCCCGGGACGCAGCCGCCGGAAATCATCAATTACAGCGCCTCGAGCGTTCCGATCCTGCAACTCGGCCTGTCAGGCCCCGGATTGTCGGAGCAGCAACTCAACGACATCGGCCTGAACTTCCTGCGCACGCAGTTGATCACCGTGCCTGGCGCGGTCATTCCGTACCCTTATGGCGGCAAAACCCGCGAGACGGTCATCAATCTCAATCCGAAGCAGCTCCAGGCCAAAGGACTTTCCCCCGCGGATGTTCTCAGCGCTGTGCAGCGGCAATATCTTGTTCTGCCGTCCGGCACTGCAAAGATTTCGGAATTCCAGTACGACGTGCGTCTGAACGGAACTACGCGCACGATCGCGCAACTGAACGACCTGCCGATCAAGACTGTCGGCAATGCGACGATCTATTTGCGTGATGTCGCCA
Source organism: Beijerinckiaceae bacterium (assembly GCA_004298435.1). GTDB lineage: Bacteria > Pseudomonadota > Alphaproteobacteria > Rhizobiales > Beijerinckiaceae > Methylovirgula. The sequence goes on along the minus strand of SCSF01000142.1, from coordinate 2,951 downwards.
CCGTCGCAAACGGCTTCGCGCCGCAGACCAATATCGTGCGGCAGAACGGGCGGCGCGGCGTCCTGCTCAGCATCATCAAGGAAGGAAGCGCCTCCACCATCAGCGTCGTGGACCAGATCCGCGCGATCCTCCCGCACATCGAGCAGACGCTGCCGCCGCAATTGCGCATCCAGCTTCTGGGCGATCAGTCGGTCTTCGTCAAAGCGGCGGTTGCGAGCGTGGTGCGCGAGGCGGTGATTGCTGCCGCGCTGACGGCTCTGATGATCCTCATCTTTCTCGGCAGTTGGCGCAGCACGCTCATCATCGCTGTTTCGATACCGCTCTCGATCCTGAGCTCGATCGTCGCACTGAGTCTTATTGGCCAGACGATCAATATTATGACGCTCGGCGGACTGGCGCTGGCGGTCGGCATTCTGGTCGATGACGCGACGGTGACGATCGAGAATATCGAGCGCTATCTCGAGGAAGGCGAAGGTCTGCATGACGGCATTTTAAGCGGCGCCTCGCAAATCGCTGTACCGGCGCTCGTCTCCACACTGGCAATCTGCATCGTCTTCGTGCCGATGTTTCTTCTGGGTGGCGTCGCGCGCTATCTCTTCGTGCCGCTGGCGGAAGCCGTCGTTTTCGCGATGATCGCGTCCTACATTCTGTCGCGCACGCTTGTGCCGACCCTGGCGATGTATCTCCTGAAGGCGCGGGAGCATGGCGTACCCCGCTCGCGCAATCCTCTGGTGCTGATGCAACGCGGGTTCGAAACGCAATTCGAGCGGGCGCGGCTCGGCTACCATGACGTTCTGACGGGGCTGGTGCGCCGCCGCGCCCTGTTCGTTCCAGGCTTTCTGCTTGCCTGCGTCGCCACGTTCGCGCTGACGCCATGGCTCGGCCGGAACTTCTTCCCGAGCACCGATAGCGGCCAGTTCACCCTGCATATGCGCGCCAAGACAGGCACCCGCATCGAGGAGACTGCGCGCCTCGCCGATCTCGTCGAAGCGAAGATCCGCGAGATCATTCCGGCGCGGGAACTGGACTCAATCCTCGACAATATCGGACTGCCCTACAGCGGCATCAATCTGACGCACGAAACATCGGGCGTCATCGGAGCCGCCGACGCGGACATCATGGTCTCCCTCAAGGAAGACCATCATCCGACTGAGGGCTATGTGAAGAAGCTTAGGGCGGTGCTGGCGCGCGACTTTCCGGGCGTCACTTTCTACACCCTGCCCGCTGACATGATCACGCAAATCCTGAACTTCGGCCTGCCCTCGCCGATCGATATTCAGATCAGCGGCAATGACATTAACGCCAACCGCGCCGTCGCCGACCGCATTCTCGATCGTGTCCGCTCTGTCGCGGGCGTTGTCGATGCACGGATCCAGCAGAAGTTCGATTACCCCGTCTTCCAGATCAACGTGGATCGCACCAAGGCGCAGCAGGCGGGCTTTTCCGAAAATGACGTCGCGACAAGCGTGTTGAATACGCTGAGCGGCAGCGGACAGACCGCGCCGATGTTCTTCCTCAACCGGAAAAACGGCGTCAATTACAGCCTCGCCGCACAAGCACCCGAATATGACATCCAGTCGCTTCAGGATCTGCAAAACCTGCCGATTACCGGACCTGGAGCGAAGAAACCGGCGATCCTCGCCGATGTCGCAAGCATCCATCGCACGCAAGAAATGGCGGCTGTCGATCATTACAATATCCGCCGTGTCATCGACATTTATGCGAATGTGCAGGGGCGCGATCTCGGCGCCGTCGGCCGCGACATCACCCGCATCGTCGACGCCAATCGTCATCTTCTGCCGCGCGGCAGTTTCGTGACGATCCGCGGACAGCTCGAAACCATGAAGGGCGCCTATACGGGGTTGTTCGAAGGCTTGTGCTTCTCGATCCTGTTCGTCTACCTGCTGATCGTCGTCAATTTCCAATCCTGGTCCGATGCCTTCATCATCATCATCGCGCTTCCCGCGGCATTGGCGGGCATCGTTCTGTTCCTTTTCTTCACCGGGACGACGCTGAGCGTTCCGGCATTGATGGGCGCGATTATGTGCATGGGCGTCGCAACCGCCAACAGCATTCTCGTCGTCGCCTTCGCGCGCGAGCGGCTGGCCGAGCATGGCAATGCGGCGCGCGCCGCGGTCGAAGCCGGGTTTACCCGCTTCCGGCCTGTGCTGATGACGGCCATGGCGATGATCATCGGCATGGTTCCGATGGCGCTTGGCGCAGGCGAAGGCGGCGAGCAGAATGCCCCGCTTGGCCGCGCCGTGATTGGCGGCCTTCTCCTGGCAACGGTCGCAACATTGATCTTCGTGCCGGCAGTCTTCGCCCTGCTGCACCACAAACGGAAAATGCCGAAACGCGCACGGCCGGACGCCGCAAGGCCGCTGAGCGCAGAAGCTTGAGGACGCAATGCTCGATTCACCCAAAGCCCCGGAATTGAAGGCGCCGGACACGGCGTCGCCGGAGACTGTGACGGCCTCCCCGCCAAAAGAGCGCAGGACGGGGCTCGTCCTTCTTGTGAGCCTGATCGCCGCCGTTCTCCTTGGCGGGGGAATTTATCACGGCATTCGCGGCCGTACTGCCGCCGAGGCGGCGCTCGCTGCGGAAACGCGGGGCGCAGCCGAACCCATCGTCGACATCATCCATCCAAAGACCGGCGCGCCGGACCAGGCCCTTGTTCTGCCCGGACAGACGATGGCTTTCAGGGATACGCCGATCTATGCGCGTGCCAGCGGCTATCTCAAGCAATGGTACTTCGACATCGGCGCGCATGTGAAGAAGGGGCAACTGCTCGCAGAAATCGAAACGCCGGAGCTCGATCAGCAATTGCGCCAGGCGCGCGCCGATCTCGCCACCGCCGAGGCGAACGCCAAGCTCGCCAAGATCACCCTGGATCGCGCTGCGGCGCTGGTGCAGCGGGGTGCGGTTTCAGTCCAGACGCGCGATAACGCAAC